>DBTH01000058.1:12560-13675 GCA_002306945.1 Methylacidiphilaceae bacterium UBA1321
CTGGGCCACACCCAGTCGCTGCACACCAACTCGCTCGACGAAGCCATCGCGTTGCCCACCGACTTCTCGGCCCGCATCGCCCGTAACACCCAGATCTTCCTCCAGGACGAAACCGGCATCTGCAAGGTTGTCGATCCCTGGGGCGGTTCCTTCTACGTCGAAGCCCTCACCAATGCCCTCATCCGCAAGGGTTGGGAGCACCTCCAGGAAATCGACCGCCTCGGCGGCATGGCCAAGGCCATCGAAACCGGTTTGCCCAAGATGCGCATCGAAGAAGCCTCTGCCCGTCGTCAGGCCCAGATCGATTCCGGCAAGGAAGTCATCGTCGGCGTCAACAAGTACCGCCTCGAGAAGGAAGACCCGATCGAAATTCTCGAAGTCGACAACTCCGCCGTCCGCGACGCCCAGATCAAACAATTGGCCAAGCTCCGTGCCGAACGCGACAACACCAAGACCCAGGCCGCTCTCGCCGCCCTCACCGAATGCGCCAAGACCAAGAAGGGCAACCTTCTCGCCCTGGCTATCGACGCCGCCCGCGCCCGCGCCTCGCTCGGTGAAATTTCCGACGCGCTCGAGAAAATTTATGGTCGCCACAAGGCGGTCATTCGTTCAATCTCAGGCGTGTACAGCTCCGAATACGGCGACAACGACGACATCAAGGCCGTTCGCAAACTGGCCGACCAATTCGCCGAAAAAGAAGGTCGTCGCCCGCGCATCATGATTGCCAAGATGGGCCAGGACGGCCACGATCGCGGCGCCAAAGTCATTGCCACAGCCTACGCTGACCTCGGTTTCGACGTCGACATCGGCCCCTTGTTCCAGACCCCCGAAGAGACCGCCAAACAGGCCGTTGAAAACGACGTCCATGTGGTCGGGTTCTCCTCGCTGGCAGCCGGTCACAAGACCCTCCTGCCTCAGCTCGTTGCGGAACTCAAGAAGCTTGGCCGCGACGACATCATGGTCGTCATCGGCGGTGTCATCCCTGCCCAGGACTACGATTTCCTCCGCGCCCACGGTGCGGCGGCGATCTTCGGCCCCGGCACGGTCATCCCCGTCGCTGCCGAAAAGATCCTGCGCGAATTGATCGCACGACTGGCTTAAGGTCTTTGGGGGGG
>DBTH01000058.1:14048-14408 GCA_002306945.1 Methylacidiphilaceae bacterium UBA1321
TCCAAGGGTATCATACCCTTGGCAGAAGATTTGGAGGACAGAGTCCTCCAACGACTTGAGGCTTTTGAAAGTTTCGCTTAGGTTAAAGACCCATGCCTGAAAACCCCGAACACTCCGACGGCCATCACCGGCCCGATTGGGTTCCCGAAAACGCCGGGGCCGATTTCGCCACGCGCGTGATGAGTGGAGTCGATGGTGGTCACGATGGTTTGGCCTCTTCCGCATCCGAGCCCATGTCAGGGATTACTCCCTACAAACCTTCCGCGCCGCGCCGCCGCCGTCTCACGGTCGACGAATACGTCCAGGGCATCCTCACCGGCGACCGCACCACATTGGCCCGCGCCATCACCGTCATCGAAA
>DBTH01000209.1 GCA_002306945.1 Methylacidiphilaceae bacterium UBA1321
TTTTGCTCAAAGGCCGTCCCATAGGCTTTCATATTCGCGCCCGGATCGGTCGCCGCGCGCACAATCGCCCCGTCAATCAGGGCCATCAAATTCAGAATCGTCCCTTCGACATCGGCCTGCAAGGCAATCCGTCCCGTTTCCATTCCCGCATCCAGAAACCTGCGCAGGGTCCCGCACAATTCGCGGTCAAACAATAGGCACGATTGTCGGATCTCATCATTACGCGACGCCTCGGCCAGGATTTCAATCCACAACCGGCTCTCGTCGGAATCGGATAATTGCCTAACGCAACGAAGTAGAATCCGGACAATCGCCTCCCTCGGATCGGCGGTCTCTTCCAGGCGTTCGTATTCCTGAAGGGCTTGCTCGCGCGCCTCGTCCACCATGGCCAGAATGATCGAAGCCTTGCTCGGAAAATAACGGTACAGATTGCCCGGACTCATCCCGGCGGCGCGGCAAAGCTCCGCCATGCCGGTAGAGTGAAAACCGTGCCGGACAAAACACCCCCGCGCCGCCTGCAAAATAAGCCGACGCTTCTCAGACTGCCTGTGCTCAATCACGGTCATAAATGGAAATTCAAGAACGAACGATCATTCTCATTTTTCGTTAAAAGTCAACCCCCTTGAATTTCTTTTGTCAAATTTACGTGACGTCGGAAATAGAAATGTTTAAATGTGTCACAAGATGCCTCGCCTAAAAAAGTCGAGACCGGAAAGATGAAAAGGCAATAGGACGACAACGGCATGATACATTTCTCCAGCCTTTCCAGGACAAGGGCCTATTTACTGGCAATCCTTTGTTCCGGAGCAACCATAGCGTTGCGCTTGTACTGCTCCCAATGGTTTGACAACAGGCTCGTCTTGGTCATGTTTGTCATCCCCATTCTCCTTTCCGCCTATTGGGGTGGCTTGGGTCCTGGCATTCTCTCGACAGCAATCACCACATTGTCGGCCCTCTATCTCTTCATACCGCCGCGCCATACATTGGTTATCTCTCGCCAGGTCGATCTGGTTCAATGGCTAATCCTCGTTTTGGTCGGAATAATTATTAGCTGGCTCGCGGAACGACTCCTCCAGTTCCGCCGCCAGACCGTCCAGATGCTCTCCGAACACCGCCAGGCGGTGTCGCGATTCCGTCAGATTGCCGAGACCCTGCCCCAATTGGTCTGGACCACTCTGCCCGACGGTCAGCCCGATTATTTCAGTCCGCAATGGCTCGCCTATACTGGCGTGCCGGAACAGGAACAGATCGGCAACGGCTGGATTGCGCAGGTTCATCCCGACGACCGCGAACGGGTTCTGGCCCGCTGGCAGGAAAGCGTCACCCATCCCGACAAAGACTATCTGGTCGAATACCGCATTCGCCGCCACGACGGCATCTACCGCTGGTTCGACACCCGTGCAGTGGCCTTTCGCGATGAAAACGGCAACGTCGTGAAATGGTTCGGTTCCAGCACCGACATCGAAGACCGCCGCCAGAGCGAAATTCGCGTCCACGAGAGCGAGGAACGCTTCCGCACCGTCGTCGAAAGCGCTCCGGACGCCATCTTCATCCAGACCAAAGGCTGTTTCGCCTACGTCAACTCCGCCGCAATCAAACTCTTCGGTGCACGCGATGAATCTCAATTGCTCGGCACGCCGGTTCTGAGTCGTTTTCACCCAGACGACCGGCACGCCATCCAGTCCCGCATTCAAACGCTCAACAGTTCCAGAACAGCCGTCCCCCAACGCTGCGAAAAGCTTTTGCGCTGCGATGACACCACCATTGATGTTGAAGTTTCCGCCGTACCCTTTACTTACCGGGGGGAATCCGGAGCCCTGGTCTTTGCCCGCGACATCACCGAACGCCGGCGTGCCGAGGAACAACTGCTCCTGCAAGGCACCGCGCTCGAATCCGCAGCAAACGCCATCGCCATCAGCGACACCAGGGGAACCATCCTCTGGATCAATCCCGCCTTCACCCTCCTCACCGGCTACACCCGCGAGGAAATGACCGGCAAGAACATTCGCATCTGCCGTTCCGGCGCCCACAACGAAGCCTTCTATTCCACTATTTGGTCCCAAATCCTCTCCGGCAGAGTCTGGCATGGCGAGATGTTGAGCAAAACCAAAAACGGTAAAATCTTCACCCAGGAAATGACGGCCACACCCGTTACCAACAACAAGGGAGAGATCACCCATCTGATTGCCGTCTTCCAGGACGTCACCGCCCGCAAACAAGTCGAGGAAGAGCACAAGAAACTCGAACAGCAACTCTTCCGCTCCCAAAAACTCGACGCCCTCGGTCGCCTCTCTGGCGGCATCGCCCACGACTTCAACAACATCCTCACCGCCATCTCCGGACATCTGCGGCTCGTGCTCGAAACCCTGCCCGGTGACGCGTCCGAACGCCAGAGCCTGCTCGAAATCGACAAGGCCTCCCGCCGGGCCGGCGACCTGGTGCGCCGCATCCTCGCCTTCAGCCGCAACGACCAGTCCGAGCACCAACCCCTCTCCCTCGAAACCATTGTCACCGAGGCCGTCAACCTGCTCCGGGCCATGGTTCCCGCCATGGTGGAGATCCGCACTCAATTCAAACCCGGCCTGCCTTCCGTCATCGCCGATCCCATCCAGATTCACCAGATCATCATGAACCTCGGCTCCAACGCCACCCACGCCATGGGCGACAAGGGAGGCCTGCTCGAATTCTCCCTGAGCGAAATCATCATCGACGCCGAACAAGCCAAGCTCTTCTCGGATCTTTCCGTAGGCCGGTTCGTCCTGCTCACCGTCAGCGACCATGGCTGCGGCATGGACAAAAACACCATCGAGAAAATATTTGATCCGTTCTTCACAACCAAAAACGTGGGAGAGGGCACCGGACTCGGACTGTCCGTTGTCCATGGAATCATGAAAAGCTATAATGGAACCATCAACGTCTACAGCCAACCCGGTCAAGGCACCGCTTTTCGCCTCTACTTCCCCGCCACCGAAAAGACAGACGCCCCGAAAAACGCCGCCAAACCCTCACGCGTCGCCCGGGGCAATGGAGAACACGTCCTCTACGTCGACGACGAAAAAATGCTCGTCACCGTCTCCACCAAAATCATCCAGCGCCTCGGCTACACCGCCACCGGCTTCACCTCCCCGGACGAAGCCCTCGACGCCTTCCGGGCCGAGCCGGATAAATTCCGCGCCATCATCTCCGACTACTCCATGCCCGGCATGAACGGCTTCGACCTGGTTCGCAAGATTCACGAACTCCGTCCCGATTGCCCCGCCGTTCTGGCCAGCGGTTACTTCCGTCCCCAGGACAAGGAAACCGCCCAGCAACTCGGCATCAAACACCTCATCTCCAAACCCAACACCATCGACGAACTCGACGACGTCCTCCACTCCGTCTTCAACGAGGATTCCGTATCTGCCACGCCCCACTGAAAACGAATAACGGCCTCTTATCGCAAACCAGGTCAAAACTCAAAGCCACAGGTACAAAGTCAAAAGCGTCGGCAACTGTAGCCTTCATCAACACGAGCATCTAATTATCAGAGGGAATTTGAGTCAGAAACAACCGGGCTAAGCCGTATCTATCTGATTAGGAATGCGATAGCGCGTTAATATTTCCCCTTTTTGGTCTTTCGTAGGGGGAGTATTTTGCAGCGAGAGAGGATGAAGGTGTTTTTGTCTTCGATGGTCTATTCGAGCTCTTCAGCTTTCTCCACTCCAGCGGCCTCGGCGATGGCCGTTGACAAGTTGACATAGAAGGAGCGATTGGTGGGTCGCCTTCAAGACACTTTTAGCTCCGCACAGTTGAAGGAACTCCTGACCCAATCGGGGGCGTTCTCCTGAAAGCCCAGGAAGTTGACGACCACCCTTTTTATTCGAGGACTGCTGGCGACAGTTTTTGAAAACAAGCCGACTTTGGAAGGCATGGCCGGGAGATTGGGCTGGCCACTACACCACGATACCAAACAGCAGACGCAGTACCGGATGCAGAAGCTTTCGCTCTACGAAAAGAAGTTCTTTGCCGAGGTCGACACATTCCACGTGAACTCAAGCGTAAAATGTCCAGCTATCCCCTGCCCGTTCCCACGCTCCGTCCTCTCCGCTTCGCTGGCTTGGGGATAAGCTGAACTTGCCTGCTTTATCCATTCCGTGCTTGCGCGTTGCGCGGCCTGCTTTATAACCGAATGCCACGAATTACAACTTTTCACGCTGACATCTATGCCCAAACGTACTGATATTAAATCCATCCTCCTCATTGGCAGTGGCCCTATTGTCATCGGCCAGGCCTGCGAATT
>DBTH01000192.1 GCA_002306945.1 Methylacidiphilaceae bacterium UBA1321
ATTGGCCGTACCATCCGACCGCAAACTGTAGATGGCGCTCATGAGCAGCAGGTAAACCACCGCAATCACCAAGCCGACCACCAGCCCGATGAACGCTGAAACCGGAGTGGAATAACCCTGGTGCAGGCAATAGACGCCGCCGAAACCCAGACCCAGCAACAATGCCGAAATGGTCTTGAGGGAAAGATAGCTGCCGCTGTCGTGCTCGCCCGGAACATCAGAAGGAGTATCTCCATCGTGGCCCAGAAACAGGCCCAGTCCCGCCTGAAGAACAATCAACACAAGAGCGAACAACCCCGTACCCCAAAAAATCTGTAACGCGAGCGTTTGCTCCTTCCACCAATCTGTAACGAAGGCAAAAGGAATCACAGTGAATCCAGTCTATAACACGAATTCCGCCGCCTGCAAGAGAATCAGAACTTCCATCCCGATTCGATTTTCATTCTGGTGCGCGCGTTCCCTAATGATAATCTTTGCCCTTCACCGGGAAGTGAAAGGCATTTTATAATGACCCATCAATCGAAAAAAATCCTGCGCCATTTCTTCGGACTCTCATTCCTTCTTATGACCACATTTTCCAGCACCGCCTCGGACATCCACTTTTACCTCGGCACCTACACCCACAACACCGGCAGCCGCGGGATTTATCAAGGCACGCTCAATACGGAGACCGGAAAGCTCGGCCCGGTAACGCTCGCCGCAGAGGCTAAAAGCCCGAGTTATCTCGCCCTCTCCCCGGATGAAAAATTTCTCTACGCCGTCAGCGAGGAAGGTGCCGGAGCACTCGATGCCTTCCGCGTTCAAACCGACGGCACTCTGACCTTTCTCAACGAACAACCTTCCGGCGGCGCCGCCCCGTGCTTCGTCTCGGTCGATCCGACAGGGCGAAATGTCCTGCTGGCCAATTACACCGGCGGCAGCGTCGCCAACTTCCGCATCGGCACAGACGGAGCACTAGCCGAACGCACCGCTTTCGTCGAATTCACCGGCAGCGGCCCCAATCTGAAGCGGCAGGCAAAACCGCACGCGCATTCGATCTACACCGCTGCGTCGAACCGCGCCGTCCTCGTCGCCGATCTGGGAACCGACCAGCTCCGCGTTCTGGCCTTTGATCCCGACAAGGGAACCTTGAACCCGCTTGATTCGTCGAACGGCCATGTACCGCCCGGCGAAGGACCGCGCCATGTCGTTCAACACCCCGATGGCAAACACTTCTACGTCGTCAACGAAATGGGCCTGAGTGTCAGCCTTCTCGAACGCAATCCGGCAGGCGCATTTCAGACCGTGGCAACGTATCCGGTTCTGGATAGAAAACCCGGGCCGATTGACGGTTACTCCAGTGCGGCTATCAAGTTGCATCCCAATCGCCGCTGGCTTTACGTTTCCGTACGCGGACACGATTCGATTTCGTCCTACGAAGTGCAAACCGACGATACCTTGAAATGGCTAGGCAATGTTCCGGCCGGGGTCAAGACACCGCGCGATTTCGCCATCGACCCGACTGGGAAGTGGCTTCTTGTCGGCGGTCAGAACGATTCCAAAATCGTCGTGCATCGCATCGACTCCACCAACGGCAAGCTCCTCTCCACGACGGAATCAGCTCCCGTATCGGCCGCTGTTTGCATTCTATTTACAAACCGTTAATACGGTTAATTGTACACGGTCTTAGCAAGGTTAAAAACTCACTTAAATCAGAGCGAGGGAGATGACCTTGGCTAAATCACGACAGACGTGAGAAAGGTCTCTTCACAACCTTAGACCCTCCAATACATTACAACTGCGAAATGTTTTTACGGGTAAGTCTATATTTGCATTTTTAGCCTCTTTTTTCTTTGTAAATGTAACGTGTTCGTTATAGTAAAGTCACACTTATTCACTTGTTAATCCATTAAATCGAGTGTGAACCATGGAATCTAATGAATATTTAATCCTATTAGGGGCCTGGCTTGGCGTTGGGGTGATTTGTTTGTTTTTCTTCTGGGGAATGTCAATCCTTATGGGGCGTTTTGGTAAGCGGAATCGTCATCAATGTCCGCCTCCGAAATCGGATCGCCGCCATCATCGCAGCGGCTTGCAGCAGCATCAGTACGCGCAATTCTGACCGGCCGCACTGGAATTCCAGCACGAAAGCAGGCCACAACGACTGTGGCAGTTACCCTCCTCAATATCGATGGCAAGCCGGTGGTTGTGGAAATCGGAGCGCCGGAATATGTGCGCGATTTATTCGGAAAAAAACGATACGAATTTCTCGCGGCGCGCACGACGCGACGATTGAACGGTAGGTGATGGTGCCGGAGTCGCTGTCGCAAAGCGCGCAGATCGGGCTGACTCTTACGACTTGAGCAGGTTCCCGGGAGTCTCTTCGATTCGTCTTTGCTTGAAGAAGGTGCGGATGTCTTCCTCGCGGCGACCGTCGCAATCCTTGATGCTATGGATGACGGAGAATCCGCGCTCCACCATCGCCTCGGGTGTGTCCGCGAGGCCGCGACTGGTCACGCCGAACGGTTCGTTGCGGCCGTTAAAATCGAGCGCCCGCCCACCGTGCGCATAAGCGATCACGGTCACGGCAACATCCTCGCCACAGGGAGTCCAGAGCCAGAGCAGCGGGTGATCGAACGCCTTCTTTTCCAGCAACGTCTTCAGCAACTCACCTCTTATGGCGTAACCGCCTCCCTGGCAGTGACGACCCAGTTCATAGCCGTTTTCCACAGCCGCGTTGATCCATTGGCGGCGAAGGCGGTCTTCGGGAAAGAGACTGCATTGCAGTCGCGGCCAGGGATAACAGGTGCGACGCCAGACGGTGAATGGACGGCGGAGTTTTTGGAGCGCGGGAGCCGTAGAGAAATCCTCGGGAAGATTGAGCGGACGGTTCGGCGTTTGGGAATAGGTGCCGAGCAGGGAGATGTCGGGGCGGGCTTGAAATTGATTCGATATCCGCTCTGAAAACGGATTGATGACGAGGGAATCGGTATCGATCTTGAGCACGAAATCGCACTCGGCGTTCGTGGCGATCCAATGAAAGGCGGCGCTCATCCCGGCAGCCAATCCGCCGAGCCAACCGTTGCCGCGACCCAGCCGGGGATTGAGTACCGAAACGATCCGGCAGCCGTCCGGAACCCGGAAGCGGTTCTCGATATGCCGCAACGCCGGAGTGTCGTCCACCAGTACGATGTTCGATACACGCGGTTCGTAATGGAAAAGGCTGTCGAGGGTGTCGGCCAGCCGGTCGAGTTCCTTCGGATTGGAACCGACCGGGACAACGACTGCAAATTTATGCGGCACGGGCATGTCGATTCAGGAACGTTCAAGCCCGGGGATTGAATGTCGAACTGCGGGCCAGTTCCTCCCAAAGCTTGCGCTCCTTGTCGCCGATTTGACTGGGCATCTCGATCTGCGCCACGGCAAAAAGATCGCCGCGTCCACCTCCGCGAACCGGCATCCCCTGTCCGCGCAGGCGCAGCTTCTGGCCGACCTGCGTTCCGGCGGGAATCTTCAACGCCACTTGGCCTTCAAGCGTGGGTATGTTGACGTGACTGCCGAGAGCCGCTTCCCATGGAGCCAGCGGCAATTCGTAGAAAAGATCGCTACCCTGAACCTGGAATTCGGGATGGCGCTCGAAACGCACGCGCAGGTAAAGATCGCCGGGTTTGCCGCCACTGACACTGCGTTCGCCCTGACCCGCCATGCGGATTTGTTGTCCCTCGTGGACGCCGGCAGGAATTTTGACCTGATAGATTTCCTCGCGCGGTTCGCGGCCCGGCCCGGTCGAACGCCGCACGCTGATCTGGCGGGTGGAACCACGCAGGGCCTCCTCCAGACTGACGAGAATTTCCGCCTGCAAATCGCGGCCCTGCCGTGGTGCGGCGGAACGGCGCGCGCGGGAGCGGGGAATTTCGTCACCAAAGGCACTTGCGCCGCCCATGGAGCCGAACATCGCCTCGAAGAAATCGCTGAAGCCGGTGCCGCCGAATTCGAAACTCTCGTCTCCGTTGCCCGAGCTCCAGGTATACGTGCGACCGCCGGTGCCGTTGCCTGGGAAACCACGGCCTGCACCACCGGGAAATCCTCCAGCGGACTGTTGCCAATCGGAACCGAGCGTGTCGTACTTGCGGCGTTTCTCGGGATCGCTGAGCACTTCGTAAGCTTCGTTGATCTCCTTGAATTTGCGTTCGCCCTCGGCCTTGTCCTTGGCCACGTCGGGATGGTAAATGCGCGCCAGTTTGCGAAACGCCTTGCGGATGTCGTCCGCGGCAGCGTTCTTCTCAACGCCTAAAATCCGGTAATAATCCTTGTACTCGATAGCCATAGTTTTTCAGTCGGTAAGAGGCGATTTTAGCGGTTAGCTATTAGCGGTTAGCCAGAGAGCGGACATCCCATTCTTCTTCTGGCTAACAGCTAATAGCTAAACGCCAAGAGCTGATCCATTCATATCATTGCGCGGTTTTGCGCCGGTGCAAGTGGGATTGCGCCAGAACGGGCGGCGCAATTCTCACGGGACAATCACGCGCAGCTTGCGGCGGGCCACCTTGAACTCGCACGGAAGATGTCCGTGGAGTTCGCCGTCCACTTCGACCGGGACTTTCTCGTCGGATTCGACAAGCAGGGACCGCGCCTTGAAATATTTGACGTCAGTGAACCGGGTGTGAACGCCAAAGAGGACGCCGCGGAAATAGCGCATCAGG
The DNA here is from genome assembly GCA_002306945.1 of Methylacidiphilaceae bacterium UBA1321. Taxonomy (GTDB): domain Bacteria; phylum Verrucomicrobiota; class Verrucomicrobiia; order Methylacidiphilales; family UBA1321; genus UBA1321. Next base: position 4,683 of record DBTH01000192.1, read on the forward strand.
GCGATGTAATTCATCTGCTGGAAAACGCAAACGTCCAGCAAGCCGTCCTCTATGTCGGCTTCGGTGAAAATCTGGAACGGGCCGCCGTAGAACCGGCCATTGCCGACCAGAACGAAGGAGCCTTCGACCGAGTGCCCTTCCGTGGTAACGCGCAACTTCGGCGGTTTCCGTGCAACGACCTGCGTCGCCGTCAAAAGATAACTGAGCGGCCCCAGCGCCTTTTTCGATTCCCACGCCGTCTGCTCGACAATCTGCGCGTCGAGTCCAATGCCGGAGAGTTGCACAAACCGGTGATCGTTGGCGCTGGCCAGATCGATGGTGCGCACGCGGCCTTCGCGTATGACCTGCCACGCCTTGGTCAGATCGAACGGGATGCCCAGTTCCATAGCGAAGACGTTGACCGTGCCCATGGGCAGGAGACCGAGCTTGACGGGGGCGGTGTCGATGCCGTTGACGACTTCGTTGATCGTCCCGTCGCCACCAGCAGCAACGATTGTCTCGTAGCCCTGCTCAACGGCGCGTTCGGCCTGGGCCTCCGCATCGCCCGGCCCCTCGGTCAGCTTGAACACGGCGTCGCGAGCCAGCGTCTGCAATTTGGCAATGGCCTGGCGGGCGCGTTCGCTGCGCGCAGCGGGATTGAGGATGATGCAGGTTTTGCTCATGGTCGTGGGCAAAGAAACTGTCGGAGTTTCCTATTACAGCGGTAGCAATTGTCAGGCTGAAGTCAAAACCCAAAGCACACCGGGAGATTTCAACGGCCCGTTCCGAAGCCCGCTCAACAACTTCACCATTTCCTTTTTATTCCGCACGTTACGCTGGCCATTTTCCGCGACTGCGTTTAAATATGATCTAATGAGAGGTGTGCGCCGTTTTTTCATAATCTTATCGGGAGGGCTTCTGGCAATCGGGCTCCTTCTGGGCGGCACGTGGTTCGGACTGAACCGTTACATCCTCAGCCCCGGTTTCGCCACCCGCGTCAAGACCGAGGCCCAACGTTACACCGGCGTTCCAGTCAATTTTAAGGACACCCTCTGGGAACTGGGCCGCGGCATCACCCTCAGCGATTTCGAATTCCACAACGGCGATACGGCCCCGGCGCAGGGTTCGTTCAAAGCGCCCCAGTTCATCCTCAAGTACGAATGGCAATCCCTGTGGGAGCGCAAATTCGAGATCACCCGCCTGACCATCAAATCCCCCAGCGTCCTCATCGGCCAGGACACCACGGGCAGTTACATCCTCCCCCTCAACTGGCCCGCGCCCGCCACGACCTCCGCCTCGAAACCCGAATCCTCTTCCTCCCCGATCGGCCTCGCCCTGAAAGCGTTCAACCTCGAACGCGGCACCGTCGAAGTCAAGGATGCCACCGGCGCCACGCGGCTCCTGTGCAGCGGCATCGACACCGAGGGCAAAACCACCGATGGCGAAAAACCCGGCCTCAAGGGCGTCCTCTATATTGGCGAAATCTGGCTCATGCAGAAGGTCAAGCTCACCTCCGTGCGTAGCCCGATGGCGCTCGAAGGCGACACCTTTTCCCTCAGCGCACTCGAAGCCGACGCCTACGGCGGCCACATCACCGGCACCTGGCAGCAAAATTTCTCCGATCCAAAGAAATCGTACGACCTCAAGCTCAACCTCTCCGATTGCGACGTCAACGCACTCCTGACCGAACTCGACCAGAAGAACGGACAGATCTCCGGGCGAGTCGACGCCAAGACCTTCTGGCTCGGCCCGGCCACCGACCCAATGGCCATCTCGGGCAAAGGCACCATCGAATTGCGCAACGGCCAGTTGATCCAGGTCCCGTTCTTCAAGACCCTCTCGCAATTGCTCGGCGTCCCCGCCCTCAACCAGCCCGACGTCACCGATTGCAAAATCGAATTCACCGTCGCCGACCAACTCATCACCATCTCCTCCCTCCAATTGAAATCGGCCCTCTTCGAACTCTCCGGCAGTGGCACCATGGGGTTTGACCTGAACCTCAAAATGAACTGCCGCCTCGATCTCAGCCCCGAAATCACCCAGCAACTGCCCGGCTCCCTCGACAAGCTCCTGGAAAAACGCGACAACGGCTACCGCTCCATCACCTTCAAACTCACCGGCAACGCCGAAAATCCCAAGGTCGAACTCGGCGTCAATCTCGCCGACCAGGCCATCGACGCCCTCAAGGGTTTCTTCGGCAAGAAAGACAAAAAGACGGACAAAATCGACGCCTCTAAACCGGCCGACACTTCCGTCCCTACCACCGCGCCCGCAACGACCACATCCACACCGGTTCCCGCCGCCGTCGCTCCGGCTGCCGACACCTCGACCAATACCCCGGTCGCTCCCGCTTCAGCCCCCGCACAATAATCCCCATCCCACTCTCCCTATGCTGCGCGTCGTTTCCGGAACAGTCGGCGGTTTGCGATTGAAGACCCCAAAGGGAGTCGAAATCCGCCCCACGCAAGACCGCATCAAACAAGTCATCTTCTCCAGCCTTGTCGACTGGGTCGAAAACGCCTCCGTGCTCGATCTCTACGCCGGTACAGGCGCGTTGGGAATCGAAGCCTTGAGCCACGGGGCCAAACAAGCCCTCTTCGTCGAAAAAGAGGAGAAATGCGCGAAGGCCATCGAGCAAAATCTCGAACTCTGCAAATTCACAAGCCTGGCCCGTGTCCGCAAAATGGACGTCGAGACCTTCCTCAAATCGCCTGCAACCGAATCGTTCGATCTGGTCTTCGCCGATCCGCCCTATCAGAAAATCTACGGCACCCTTGACGACAGCCACTTCCTCGAATGGATTCGCCCCTGGGTCAAGGAAAGCGGCCTGTTCGTCTGGGAACACTACAGCGGCCAGAAACTGAGCCAGCCCCAAGGCTGGACAATTGTGCGAGACCGCGACTACGGCGAAACCGGCCTGACCTTCCTCAAGCGCGCCTGATTTTGTCCGTTCCTGATACGAACAAAAGTTCCGTTCCACGTCCAAATCGAGACAGCGTCACGGCAATTAATTCCTGAACCGCGTGAAGAATCCCTCATTTTTGGTAGGAAACATGAAAAAAAACACACTAAATTTCGCGTAAGTCCCTGAAATGAACGGCGGTTCATTTTTGGAGGCATTCTTTGGCATAACATTTGCTAATATTCATAAACGTGAAGAAGAACGAAATACTAGAACTCAAGCAGGAACGTCAAAAGGCTGTGGATGCCCGCCGCATCAAGACCGAAACCTGCCGCCTGTTTTTCTCACCCCTCTCGCAACCCCCGAAACGCACGGTCGCAACGACCAGCCGATACGTCGAATAAGGGACTCGTTCCCTGACTTGTCTGAGCGGTGAGGAATCGAATTGCCGCACGCCTCATCTCGCAGAAGTTCTACAGACTCGATATTTCCGCCCGTCCTCCCGCCTCCGGTTTCCGGTCTCCGCATGGGTGCAAGGTGGTGACCCTGCCTGTCGCAACCTCATTTTCCACAAAACAACCCTCCCAAGGCCGGATTTACAGAGAAACCGCCACCCGACGAGGGGGGTAGTAAAAATCTGGTACCCCCGCGACGATCCGCGACAACGCAGGACAACTCCTCCTTCCCGCACCCAAACGAAACCCAGAAAACCTCTCGCGTTTTAAACATCCAATTCTCAAAGAACACACGACTTGTCATCCAAGCGCGGCAAGCGAAGAGATCACCCCACTCACAACCCCATCTTACCTCCTCACCGCAAACCCCGTAAGTCCTGCGTGCGCTACGTGTGCTTCTTACGCGAAATATTTGCACCCTCGCTTGATCCAACTCCCTTTACGTGGCGGCGTTTGACAAACGCCATCTTGTGAAGCATAATGATTCACAATGAAAACGGCCACCGTCAGGGAAGTGCGTCAAAATTTTGGACAACTCCTTTCGTGGATCAACGCGGGCGAGGAAATCATCATAACCCTGCGGCGCAAAGCCGTGGCCCGAATCGTGCCGACATTGCCGGAGAAATCGAAAAAGCCGCATTGGCCCGATTTCAAGGCGCGCCAAAAAGCCCTTTTCGGCAACAAGGTATTGCCGGGAAATACGGTCGCGGAGGAACGGGAGTCGTACCAATGGTAGCCTATGCCGATACCGGATTTATCGTTTCGCTCTATTTACCCGAAACAACCAGCCCGCAAGCCATAGCCGTTGCCCAACGTCTAAAAGAACCGCTTCCGGTTACACCGCTTCTGATTTTGGAATTCCGCAACGCCCTCAATTTCGCCGTGCGCAATAAACGCATCGACGCAACCCAACGCAACCGGATATGGAAGACTTTTGAAGCCGATATTAAAGACGGCATCTTTCAACACGCGGTTGTTTCCGTAGCCGCCGTCCACCAGAAAGCGCGCGAATTATCCGATCGCTACACGCCCAAAATCGGCACCCGCAGCCTCGATCTTCTCCATATCGCCTCCGCCCTCACGCTTGATGCCAGGGAAATGCTGACTTTCGACGAACGCCAAAAAACAGCGGCAAAAGCCGAGGGCTTGAAGATTGCCCCGTAACACTTAAGGATGCCTGCCCCGTTTTTTTGCTTTTATTGGGAAATGGAATGATGAGTCATTCGCTCTTTGGTTTCAATGGCGATGATCTCGGCAACCTGCGTCGCAATCCCGAAGGGGAAAAGAGATCCGAGCCAAATCAAAGCGACGACACCACATACGATCAACTTCAACCGTTTGAGCCTGGGATTCATTTTTTCCCTCAAGACGGAAATAAGCCAGAGCAAATTGAGGATCAGGAGAATAACTAGCAATGGAAGTTCTCGCGTGAACCAAAAGTGAAGAACATCGATGCCATTAAAAGCGTCTTCTTCTGGCCGCGGCATCATAATCCAGAACTCCATCGCAAAATAGACACCCAATCCTAATGCGTTAAGGACAAGACCAAGTCGAACGCTTTTTAGAACCATCTTTAATGAAGAATGGCTATTGGAGTCTATATTTTCACGAGTCATTTGTGGAAATGAAAGTTGCTTTTTGAATAGAAATTTTGCGCATCGTTCCAACCCTTTGTCCACATCTCCTTTTGACGTGGATCGCCAGCATTAGAAGACATCAACTTAGCAAATCTAGAGGCAATGACGACAGTTCCAGGGAGAGAATAACCGGCACCGCTCATGTATACTCCAACTGCATAGTTTGAAGCATCTGTATAATCCTTGTAAAAAGCATTACCTAAAGATTGATAGCCTTTGCCTTCGTTACGTTGAAAGTCAAAAGCACCATAGTGACCAACGGCAGCATTTATCCCTACAGAGCCATTCTTTTTGCCCGCATCATACACAGATTTAAAATCTGTTCCTTGAGGAACTGCGAACGTTGTTTTGCCGTCTGGCGTCTTAAAAACTTGTGCGTGTATCGGTATTTCCTTAGACAATTTAGACAAAAATGGTTTACTCGAATCGATAATAGGACTGCTTAATCGTATCCGTACTACTAACGGCCT
>DBTH01000012.1:0-3375 GCA_002306945.1 Methylacidiphilaceae bacterium UBA1321
CACGAAATCCCTCGTGGATTTGCCACTATTTAAATGGAAAGGGCTCTAAATATATTGCTTATTGCTCACACCAGGTTTCATCCGGGTGTGCCAGCGATTGCGACGCACCGACGACGGTGGCCGATTATTTACCGAGGTTTTCGAGGAGTCGATTGACGACAACCGGTCCGGCGCAGTGGCGCTCGGCGATTTGACGCGCCGCGCGGGCGTGCTTTTCATAATCAGCGGCAACGCTGTTGAGCGCGTGCGCAGCGCTGTCCGCATCGGTGAAGGAAAGAAGCCCTTCGCCTGCGGGGAGAAATTCGCTCCAGCCGGTTTCCTGCAGGACGACGGGCCGCCCGAGGGCGAGGTAGCAGACGCTGCGGTCGCTGAACCATCCGCAACGCGAACGCACATAACCGTTTTTCGCCACGCAGAATTCGCCCCGGCTGGTGGCGAGATAATCGCGGTATTTTTGCCACGGCGTATTGAGCGGCCGGGCCAGGGTCAGGTGCCAGCCCGCGCTGGTGAAATCCTTGTGTTCCTGCAAGTCAGGGGTGAGGTCGGTGGCGATTTCGAGCTTTTCCCTGGTACGCGCGGGAAGCTGGAGCAGCTTGACGAACTCGGCGGATTTGTTGTCGTACCACTGGCCGTTGTATTCGATGGCGGGGTAGCCGTACCAGTGAGTGACGGTCGTCCAGTTTTTGCCAGGCGAGGAGGGATCGGGATTGGTCCAGTGGTCGAGACTGACCGGGGGCAGGGTCGGTATCCAGCGAATGCCCATCGACGGCGCGAGGCAATCGGGCGCGCCCATGCGCATGCCGACGCTGACGAAGGAATCGTGCCCGGCGAAATTCATATTGCTCTTGTAAACCTCGGCCCAGATCTGGGTGAAAGCGGGATCGAGATCGACGTAGACGCGGTGGGCCGTGGCGTCGAGGATTTCGCGATCCTTGAAGTGGCCGGAGATATTGAGAAAGAGTTCGGCTTCTTTTGCGAATTGGAGCAGGGCGTGGCGGTTGGCCGCCTGATGATCGACGAACAACGTGGACTGTTCGTTCAAGCCAAACTCGGCGAGAGTCGATTTCCAATGACGGCGATTGGCGCTATGAGGGAAATCGATTTTTTTGTAATCGTCGTCGATACACTTGGCCGATTCCACTTCCTCGGCCAGCCACACGTCCCAGCCTGCGTCACGAAAGGCGAGCGCCCATTGGAGGAAGGCCCAGGTGTTGCCGGCAGCGGCAACGGGGTAATTCGCAATGCCAACGCCGATGATGATCTTGCGTGCCATGGGACGGTTTCCGGTGGTGAAATGGATTCAGGTGTTCAAAAACAAATACCCCTGGATGTTCCGCGCAGCGGTTCCAAAGGTATTCGTTTTATCGAAGCGTCCGGTTGGATCGGCCGCTATCAGACACGGGTTCTGAAATACTCGATGGTCTTCTGCAAGCCGGTTTCGAGATCGACCTTGGGCTCCCATTTGAGGAGTTGCTTGGCAAGGGAGATGTCGGGACGGCGCTGCTTCGGGTCGTCGATGGGAAGCGGTTCGTAGGTGAGCTGGCTCTTGGCTCCGGTGATGCGGACGATGCGCTCGGCGAATTCCTTGATCGTCAATTCGGTCGGATTGCCGATGTTGACCGGTTCATGATAATCCACATTCGAGAGCTTGAAGATGCCGTCGATGAGATCCGAGACGTAGCAGAAGCTGCGGGTCTGGGAGCCATCGCCGAAAATCGTGATCGGTGTGCCCTTGAGAGCCTGACCGACGAAAGCCGGAACGACGCGACCATCTCGCAACCGCATGCGCGGTCCGTAGGTATTGAAGATGCGGACGATGTGGGTGTCGAGTTTGTGGAAGCGGTGATAGGCCATCGTGATGGCTTCGGCGAAGCGCTTCGACTCGTCGTAGCAACCGCGCGGCCCGATGGGGTTGACGTTGCCCCAATAGGTTTCCTTCTGCGGGTGAACGAGCGGATCGCCGTAACATTCGGAGGTCGAGGCGATGAGGAAGCGGGATTTCTTGGCGCGGGCCAAGCCGAGAGTGTTGTGAGTGCCGAGTGAGCCGACCTTGAGGGTCTGGATCGGGATTTCGAGATAATCGATCGGGCTGGCGGGCGAGGCAAAGTGAAAAATCACGTCGACTTCACCGGGAACGTTCAAATACTTCGTGACGTCCTGTTCGATAAATTCGTAGCGTGAATCGGTCGTCAGGTGCTCAATATTGGCCCGACTTCCGGTGATGAAATTGTCAATCGCGATAACGCGATACCCTTCGGCCAACAATCGGTCTGTGAGATGGCTTCCCAGGAATCCGGCGCCGCCAGTAACTACCGCAGTTTTGCTCATACGCAACTAGCATTAGCGGCCATTCGCGTGATCGCAAGGAAGAAGCGTGGGAATTGCACAAGACCTGACGGGAATTTTTGACAAAATAAACGAAAGGATTAAAAACAGAAAGGCTTATCAAGAACTCAGGAAATCAAGAATGACAGGAATTCTCTGCCCCGCTTTTTTCTGATTTCATGTGTTCCTGATAGCACAAAACCATTTCGTCAAACGGTCTTATCGCTCAAAGCGGATAGGTGAATTTGCCGAGTAGCGCGTCGGCGGCGGTGGCGGCGGGGATTTTGCCTTCGAGGACTTGCGATTCGATCTCGGGCAAAAGCGCTTTGACGGCGGGGTGCTGGTGAAAGGCGTCGAGCAGGGCGTCGTGCGCCATGGCGTGCACCCAGTCGAGGGTCTGTTCGCGACGGCGCTCGTTGAAGGTGCCGCTGGCCGAGGTGACCGAGCGGAAGGTTTCCACGATCTGCCACAATTCGGGAATCCCCTCCCCACTGATCGAGGAACAGAGGGCGGCCTTGGGATGCCAGCCGCGGGTGGGCGAGCCGAGTTGGTGGAGAAGCCGTTCCATGTCGCCACGGAAGGCGTCGGCGCGGACGAAGTTGTCGCCGTCAGCCTTGGTGACGAGGAGCGCATCGGAGAGTTCGATGATGCCGCGCTTGATGCCCTGAAGTTCATCCCCTGCGCCGGTAATCATGAGCAGGAGGAAGAAATCGACCATGGAACGCACGGTCGTTTCGCTCTGGCCGACACCGACGGTTTCAATCAGCAGGACGTCGAATCCGGCCGCTTCGCAAAGAAGCATGGTCTCGCGGCTTTTGCGGGTGACGCCGCCAAGGGTGCCGCTGGAGGGCGAGGGACGGATGAAGGCGTTGGCTTCGCGGCTCAATTTTTCCATGCGGGTCTTGTCGCCGAGAATGCTGCCACGCGAGAGTGAACTGCTCGGATCGACGGCGAGGACGGCGACTTTATGCCCTTCCCCGCAGAGGTAGCAGCCCATCGCTTCGATGAAAGTGCTCTTGCCGACACCGGGAACGCCGGTGATGCCGACGC
>DBTH01000012.1:3619-3741 GCA_002306945.1 Methylacidiphilaceae bacterium UBA1321
GGAACGCCGGTGATGCCGACGCGCAACGATTTACCGGTGTGGGGCAGGATTTGCTTGAGGATCTCCTGGGAAAGAATGAGATCGGCCGGGGCGCTGCTTTCGATGACGGTGATGGCGCGGGC
>DBTH01000255.1 GCA_002306945.1 Methylacidiphilaceae bacterium UBA1321
TGAGAGAACTTTGTAAACATGGATTTGTTTTGGTGGTCGCGGGTTTTGTGGAACCAGCCCCCGGTGCGACGACGCCGGAGTCAGCGAAAGTCGCTAAGCGGTCGCGGGGAACTCGCGAGCCAGGTCGGCAGCGGCGCAAGCCGCATTGTCCTCGTCGCCAGTCGCGGCGATGTCCGCGAGTTGACGGGCGCGTTCGTCCAGTGAGGACGAAGCACTATTCTGGTCGTCGATCCAGAGCCGAACTTGCTCGGGATCGAAGCGCACCATGCCCCCTACGTGGATTGTCGGAAGCCCTTGTTTGCGCAGAATGTAAATCTGCCGCTCGGAACAGCCCAGGAAGCGAGCGATGTCCGAAGTTGTCCAGAGGAACTCTGGGGTGGAATTTTTGTAAGTTTCAGTCGTTTTCATACCGATGTGGTTGGTGTCAACCACATGGCGGGAAACGACTGTTCCCAAATGGGAATAGGGGGCTTCCCAACTGCGTCCCCGCGATACCGAAGATCGGAATCACCTCACGAGAAGAGAAAACTGGTGGGGAGAGCTTATATGTCGCAGAATATGCCACATGTTGCCTGCTACGAAGTCAGCGGCTGCCAGGATGCTGGGGATCGACCGGCGGACCGTCCAGCGCTATGCCAGGAAGTTCCCGGAAGTCCTTGTTGGGCAGAAGGTAGACGTAGATTACCTCGGCCTCGTTATTCAGATATCCAAGGAATCAGAAGGTCGGGGTTTCCCTCTACGCAAGGCACGGGGGCGACGGCTGCCACTGAGCAATCTGGCAAAAAAGCCACCGGCGGTAATCCGGCGGACTTTTGAACAGCGAATGGTAATCATCCATCGTGAGATTGACGCCATGACTGACGATGAGCAACAAGTGCTACTCCCTTTCCTTATTTTATCCCTGTGCCGTCCGCAAAACGTTGGGAAAGCTTTTGCGAAGGCTAAAGCCCCCAATCCGGAGGAGGCCTGAACTGCACTTCGGTGGCTCGGTCTACGGCTTCGTGAAGTGCCTGCCCAAGTTCGGCATTCTGACCCCGCACACTTTCAACCACCTTATCAAGTGCCTTGCGGACTCGCCCCGTTGCTCTCTGGCCATCTGATGTGCCGAGCTGTTTGGTCGTCCCTGACTGGGATCTTACACAAGACAGTTCTTCATTGATCTGCTCAAGCTCGTCAATCGCTTTGCCTTTTTCGTCATCCGATGCATGTCGGTCGTTCAGAATCTCCTGTAAATCCCGCGCCCGGCTTTTCAGTTTTTCCTCGGCCTCCGGGGACATGCGGTCATCAACACCGAATATAATAGCTTGCTTTTCTCGCCTGTCAGGAAACACAGCACCTTCGAGATCCCATGCGGATATTACATCGCGAGGATGATCAAAAAGGTATTCCAGAAAAAGTACGCCATCCGAAACCTGCTTGCCCTTTATAGGAAGCTTCACCGTAACGCCTTGCATTACCAAAATTGGTGGGAACACTTTTGTGTCGATGTAGGTGTCTGGACGCGAAGGTGTCGCTAAATCTTCAGCCTCGTCCATTGCGGTGCAGTAGAAGCGGTTGCCGTCGGTTTCAATCTGACCATGGAGGATGGTTTTGCCCGCGATTTTATTTAACGAATCCAGGGACTCCGTTGCTTTGCCTACGCCCAGTAGGAAAACGCAGGTGTATTGGAGCGCTTGAACCTGTTGTACCACGGTATTTGGTGGAGTTCCTTGTTCCACAATCAACACCTTGCTGCGGGTACCGTCTGGATGCTGGAAGGTTCCAAGTTGCCAGATGCCGACAGCAAGTTCGCGGATATCGGGCCTGCATGAGAGATCGTCAACCATTGTCCGATAAAGACCGCTACGGTCCACTAGGTAAAGCATTGCCTCTGCGTGTGAAAGCGAGATTGCTTTACGTCCGTCTGCATGTGCCAGAGCCCCGCCCTTGTAAGGCACAAGGGTTCGCCACTCTCGAAGGCCATCGACGTCGATGGCGACGTCGGTGCCCGGCTCCGGCCGTATGCCGGAGCGGAGCACCCCGCCTTTCAACAATGCGCTGAGTATTTCCGGGGTCTGGAAATCAAAACCAAGCAGCCCGCTTTCTGCCCCGGCGACCAGTTCAGACAAGACTCGGGCTCGCCACTTCATGCATCATCAATCCCCAGGAGTGAAGGTAGTTGTAGACTATGTCCGCATAGGAAGCGCGGTTGAACTGGATGCTGTTCGCGCCCTTAAGCGTGATGCTTTTCCGGCCCGCCCGTGTTGCATCCAGAATCAACTCGATGCGCACGCTTTCAACGCTGGCCCCGGCCCGCATGCCGTTAAGCACCCCGCGCCGTTCGAGCGCCGCCACCAGATCGCTCCGTCCCAGCGAGCAGTCGAAGACGAGCTTTCTGCCTCCTTCGATGCTCGCCACTTTGAGGCCGGTGATGCGCGCCCTGTGGTAGGACTGAACGGGCAAGTTGAAGTCGGAGTGCAACAGCTGATCGAGATGAAGCAATGGTGCATCTTCGCTTTCCGGGAAAAATGTTTCGTCGTCGAAAGCCGCTTTGGCAAAGGCGTTGCGCAAGATTGCACGGTCTTTTGCCCGGGCTCCTTCGATCTCCAGAACCCCGGTGGACTGGTGGTAAAGGAGAATGTGCTGATCCGCCGGGCGGCGAATCCGCGAGGCAACGCGCCTGCTCTCGGTTCCGAACTCCAACAACACTTCGGCCTGGCGTTCGCAGAAGACCAGGCAGACGAAAGTGTCGCCGTCCAAGTAATGGCGCACTTCCAGTTTGTCGGTTTTCTTTTTTTCCTGAAGCGCGGCAAGCAACAGCGGCTCGATCTTGGTCACCACGGCTTCGGCATCTGAAATGGGAAGGGGTGCGCGTCCGGGGAAGATGGCGACGTTATTGGCTTGAATGCCCCGCACGGCCATTAGTTCCATGGCGTGCTCGAATACCTCGCGCTGGTTCAGGTAAAGCCAGCAGGCCGCACGCGGGTGGCACATCTCCTCCTCGGGCGGGGGAACCTCCATAGAGGCGCAGGTCTGCTCCAAAATTTCTCGCCCCTCTTTGCTCGACAAATCGTTGAGCTCATGGAGACAGGCCAGGAGCGGCTCAATTTCCTCGCTCGTCCTCCGGGTCAGCGTGGCATAGAACGACGCTGCGTCGAGCACATCGGGTGCGCTGATGTGATGGGCGGCAAATAGGGCGTGAAGTTCGTCCTCGTGGTCTTGGAAGCCACGGAGGAATTTCTCTGAATTGAATTTACGGTGTTTCGACATGGTACCTGAATGAACTGTAGCGGGGCTACGGTCACAGCCCCGCAATTCTGTGTTGACGCAGGGGGCACCAGCGAATACCAGTTGAGCTTGCTTACCAAACGGGTCGCGGGTTTTCCTGCGGTTCTTTTGCGCCGTCTTGAACAGTGACCGCTGCTCAAGACGGCGTTTTTTCTCCGGGGGCGTCTTCTCCATCGGGAGGATCAGCCTCCAAATTCTCTTCCTTTGCGGATTCGCTCGCGCCCGGATCATTCAGGCGAACCACGATACCGCCAAAAGCGTCGTTCCATTCAGGTCGGAAACTCGACTGCGCGGGGTTCTTGAAGTCGATGCCGTAGTAATCCATGAACGCTCGTGCGGAAATGTGGCCACTCCAGTTTTCCTGACCGCCCTTTCCTGGTGTAGAGCGCACATGGATTTTCACCACGCCCTCCGCATTTCCGTCATTCGTAAACTTTATCCCTATCGCACGTTTCTCCGCGTCGAAAAACAGGCGAGCAAACCACTCGCCTTTGTTGACGCCGTAGCGGTGCATCAATCCCTGGCTAAGCCCAAGACTGCCATTGGATCGGATACTAAGCTTCTGGGCGTAAGAACCGCCCACAGCCAGAAAGGGTTGGAAATTAAAATCGGAACTCATACGAGATTTATCAGGAGGCTATCATTCCGCGATGTTCCGTCAAGTGGTAAAGGCTATTTCGCAACGAAATATTCATCGTATTTCACGTTTCTGCGCACAACCTCACTGTAAATCAGATGTTTTTTGGAATTTTACGTATTTTTTGTTTTTGTATTGACGAAAATCGCAAAAGAACGCGGTTCGCACGGCTGCTGTGCGCGGAACCGTTCTCTGTTGTATGTCGGATCATTGAGAGGGGCTTTCCCATCCAATGAACCCGTACACCGTTACCTCCAATACCGCACCGCCTGGGAGTTTTTCCCACCCCGCCGACCTCCCGCCCGATCAGCGACGAGACGAG
>DBTH01000073.1:0-12146 GCA_002306945.1 Methylacidiphilaceae bacterium UBA1321
CGCTGATGTAGGGCATGATTCCCAGCGAGAAGATGGCGCAATTTTCGAGTGCGCCACCGCTGAAGATATTGAAGAGGCCGATGACGTTGCCAGCGCTGCCGGAGGAGGCCTGGTCGACGACATGATTAAAGAATTGACTCAGTACTGCGGAGTTGACGCCGGGACAGGGGATGGCGGCACCAATGCGCACGATGATGACCATCGCCAGGGTAAAAATGATACGCTGGCGAAGTTCAGGAATCTTAAACGAGTTGGTAAATGCCGACAACATGAGTCTTTGGGGTCTCTTTCAGTCCCGGTTACAACTAATTTCTCAGGCTTTCTTTTCGGGCTTGGCCGCTTTGGCTGCCTTGGCTGCTTCGTAGGCGGCAATGCGGGAGCCACGGGCGGGAGCGGGATTGGCCTTCAGAGGAAGGATTTCAATCTGTCCGCCGGCCTTCTCGATCTTGGCGCGAGCAGGGGCGCTCACGGCATGAATCTTGAGGGAAAGCTTTTTGGTGATTTCTCCGTCGCCGAGGACTTTGATGCCGGCCCAGTAGCCACCCTTGACGAGTCCGGCCTTGCGCAGGACGGCTTCGTCGATGACACCGGTCACGTCGAGCTTTTCAAGGGCTTCGAGGTTGACGGGGGCGTAGTCGATGGTGAAGGCGTTGTTGTTAAAACCGCGCTTGGGGATACGACGGATGAGGGGCATCTGGCCGCCTTCAAATCCGAGGCGGATACTGCCGCCGGAGCGGGCTTTTTGACCTTTGTGTCCCTTGCCGCTGGTTTTACCGTGGCCGGAGCTTTCGCCGCAGCCGAGCCGCTTGACGCGGTGGGTCGAGCCAGGGCGGGGCTTGAGAGTGTGAAGACGCATATTCGTATGTCTCTAGTTAATGATTATTTCGCGACGGCTTCGACCTTGGGGGCGGGAGCCTTCACGGTTTTGCCGCGCAGCTTGAAGATAGTTTCGCGCTGGCGCAGTTGGCGCAGGGCCGCCAAGGTGGCTTTGACCACGTTGGCAGGATTGCCCGAGCCGAGGGATTTGGCAAGGAGATCCTTGATACCCGCCGCTTCGGCAATGGCGCGAACGCCGCCGCCAGCGATGAGGCCGGTACCGGGGGAGGCCGGGCGCAGGAGGACGCGACCGCCACCGAATTCGCCAATCACTTCGTGGGGGATGGTGGGACCATTGAGGGAAACGGTTTCGAGATGTTTGCGGGCACCTTCGGTCGCCTTGCGGATGGCTTCGGAGACTTCGTTGGCTTTGCCGAATCCGATGCCGACCTGACCCTTGCGGTCACCGACGACGAGGAGGGCGCTGAAGCTGAAACGACGGCCACCTTTGACCACCTTGGCGCAACGGTTGATATAAACAACCTTCTCGACCATGTCCGACTTGTCGTCGTTCTGGTTGCGATCGTTGCGCGAGTTACGGCGCTGTCCGCGGCGCTGGCCACCTTGTCCGCGTCCATGGGAACGGTTGGGGCTGGCCGGGTGCTGGGGATGATCGTGAGTCGCTTCAGGAGCCGCCGCCGTGGGGGCAGCAGGCGCGGGAGCGGCGGGTTGCTTTTCCGGTGTGCCGGCAGTAGGTTTTTCAGTCGACATAATTAAAACTCCAATCCGCCCGAGCGGGCTGCGTCAGCCAGGGCCTTGACTTTGCCATGATAGGTGAAACCGCCGCGGTCGAAGACCACTTTGGCGATGTTCTTGGCCTTGGCGCGTTCGGCCAGGAGCTTGCCGACTTCTTCGGCACCCTTGACGTTGGGTTTGAGCTTGGCGTCGGCCAGGCTTTTTTCCGTGGTAGAAACGCTGACAAGGGTCTTGCCGGCGCGGTCGTCGATGACCTGGGCGCGGATGTGTTGGCCGGAGAAGTTCACGCTGAGGCGGGGACGTTCCGGGGTTCCCTTGATGTTACGGCGGATGCGCTCGTGGAGGCGCAGGCGCTTCGCTTTGTTGGTTAAAATAGCCATAGTCGTTTACTTGCTTTGGGCAGTCTTGCCTTCCTTACGGATGATGTGCTCACCAGCGTAGCGGACACCCTTGCCCTTGTAGGGTTCCGGCGGATAGAAGCGGCGGATGTCGGCGGCAACGGCTCCGACTTTCTGCTTGTCCGATCCTTCGATGAGGATGTTGACCGCATCGGTAACGGTGATCTTGATTCCTTCGGGAATGTCGTAGTTGATCGGGTGGGAAAAGCCGAGGTTAAGCACGAGGACTTTGCCTTGCACGGCGGCTTTGAAGCCGACGCCCTGAATTTCGAGTTTCTTGGAGAATCCATCGTGCGCACCCAGGATGTAGTTGGCAACCAGGCTGCGGGAAAGTCCGTGGAGCGCTTTGCTCTGACGGGTTTTGCCGTTGTTGGTGAGATGGAGGTTCTTGTTTTCCAGACGGGCCGCAATAAGCTCGGGCAGCTGGTAAGCCGCTTTGCCTTTGGGTCCTTCGATTTTGATCAGGGTGCCTTCGACGGCAACCTTGACCTTGTCCGGGATGGTGATGGGACGCTGTCCTATGCGTGACATAACTTTATATTAGTAAATGCTGAGCAGCAATTCGCCGCCGAGCCTGCGTTTTTTGGCTTCATGGCCTGCCATGACGCCTTGAGAAGTGGAAACCACCGAGACGCCCATGCCGCCGAGGACGTTGGGGATGTTGTCCGCATCAACGTAACGGCGCAGGCCGGGACGGCTCAAGCGGGTGATGTTGACAATGGCACGGCTCTTGCCGCTGCCCTTGAGCACAACCTTGAGCTGGGGTTTGGTTTTGTCTTCGGAGATCACTTCCACCTCGGTGAGGTAGCCTTCCTTTTTGAGGATGTGGGCCACGTCGCTCTTGAGGCGGGAGTAGTTTACGAGAACTTCCGTCTTGGGGCTGCGGGAAGCGTTCCGGAGTATTGTCAAAAAATCGCCTAAGGGATCGGTCTGCATAATATTACCAGCTGGCTTTGGTGACACCGGGGATTTCGCCGCGCAGAGCCAGTTCGCGGAACTGGATGCGGCTGACGCCGAATTTGCGCATGTAGGCACGGCGGCGGCCTGAGAGGCTGCAACGGTTGTACTTGCGCGAGGAGAACTTCGGCTTGCGCTTTTGTTTAACTATCCAGGTTGTCTTGGCCATAACTTATTTCTGTACTTTGTTCTGCACTTTACGGTCGGAGAAGGGCATTCCCAAAAGTGTGAGCAATTCCTTCGCTTCCGCATTGGTCTGAGCGGAGGTAACGATGGTGACGTCCATGCCCAGATTGCGTTTGATTTTTTCGAGTTCGATTTCAGGAAAAATCGACTGGTCCTTCACGCCAAGGGTGTAGCTGCCGCGGCCGTCAAAGGCACGGGGAGATACTCCGCGGAAATCGCGAATGCGGGGCAACGCGGTGCGGATGAGGCGTTCCAGGAATTCGTACATGATGCGACCGCGGAGGGTGACCTTGCAGCCGATTTCCTGGTACTGACGAAGTTTGAAGTTGGCGATGCTCTTTTTGGAGAGCGTCTTGATGGGCTTCTGGCCGGTGATGGCCTGGATGTCGTGGATCGCGTCTTCGAGGGCGACCTTGACGTCCTGAGCCGAGCCGACGCAGCAGTTGACGACAACTTTTTCAAGCTTGGGAGCCTGGTTGACGTTCTGGTAGCCGCGGTTCTTGAGCAGAGCCGGGAGGACCTGTTCCTTGTATTCCTTGTGTAAAGTAGCAACGGTGGCGCTCATAATTTCACTCTTTTATTTCTTGGCCGCCTCGGCGCCGGCTTCCTTGTGGCGCGCGTCGTATTTGTCAGCAAGCATGACGTTGCTGATGGGCAGGGCGCCTTCACGTTCGATAATGCCACCTTCGGGGTGATCCTGGGACTTGCGCTGGGCCTTTTTGATGAGGTTGACGCCTTCGATCAGGACTCGGTTGCGTTCGCGCAATACCTGGAGCACTTTGCCGCGCTTGCCGCGCTGCGTTCCGCTGATGACCACGACCACGTCGTTCTTCTTGACGTGGAAATTGGCCTGCGGCGCTAAGTTCTTGTTCCGTTTCATATTCTCTTTTTCAGCTTTCTCGACCGACCGCAGGTTAGACAACCTCCGGAGCCAGCGAGATGATCTTCATAAAATTCCTGTCGCGCAATTCGCGGGCCACCGGTCCAAAGATACGGGTGCCACGAGGATTGAGATCCTTGTCGATGATGACAATGGCGTTGTTATCAAAGCGAAGGTAGGAGCCGTCGCTGCGCTTGATGGGCTGCTTGGTGCGCACGACTACGGCGCGGACGACGTCGCTTTTCTTGACGGTGCCATCGGGGGCGGCTTCCTTGACGTTGGCGGTGATGACATCGCCGACGCGGGCGTATAAAGTCTTCTTTCCGATTACGCCGATCATCGTGGCGCGGCGCGCCCCGGTGTTATCGGCCACATCTACCCATGAACGAATCTGGATCATAGTTGCTCTTTATCTCTTATTAGTGTTTGAGCACGCTGACCAATTCCCAGCGCTTCAAACGGCTCAGGGGCCGGGTTTCGCGAATCTTGACCGTGTCGCCAACCTTGGCTTCACCCTTTTCATCGTGAGCGTAAAATTTCTTCGATACCCGGACAATCTTCTTGAAGCGGGGATGCGGGACGCGGCGTTCGACCTTGACGACGATGGTCTTTTGCATCTTGTTGGAGACGACTTCGCCAACGCGTTCCTTGATGACGGCCTTGGTGGCCTGCTCGGCAGCGGGGGCTGTAGTGGTAGCTTCGCTCATAAATTATTTCTTGTTTTCCGTTTTGGCCTGGGGCGTGCGGCTGGTCACTTTAAGGCTGAGCCGGCGTTCGCTCAAGACCGTTTCAATCTTCGCGACGGTTTTGCGCAGGTAGTCGAGACGGCTCGGCTTTTCGAGCTGGCCGGTCTGCTGCTGGAGTCGCAGGTTGAAATATTCCTGACGGGCTTCGGCCTTCTTGGCCGCCAGCTCGGCGTCACTCAAACCTCTTACTTCGGCAATCTTCATAGGTTAAAATCTCCCTGCACGGGTGATGAATCGGGTACGGATGTTCAGCTTTGTCGCGGCCAGTCGCAGTGATTCGCGGGCCGTGGCTTCGGGAAGTCCGTCCAGTTCGAACAGGATGTTGCCGGGCTTGACCACGGCAACCCAGTATTCGGGCTGGCCTTTACCTTTACCCATTCGGGTTTCAGGCGGGCGGGCGGTAACCGATTTGTCGGGGAAAATGCGGATCCAGAGCTTGCCTTTGCGCTTCATGTTGCGGGTGAGGGCAACACGGGCGGCTTCGATCTGGATGTTGGTGATCCATCCGCGTTCCAGGGTCTGGAGGGCGTAGGAACCAAAATCGATATTAATGTTGCGCGACGCAAAACCTTTGCGGCTGCCGCGCTGGCTTTTGCGGAATTTTACGCGTTTAGGAAGAAGTGGCATATTCTCGTACCGTTTCTGTGTTCAGTGTTTAGGCCTGGGCCACGATGGGTTCGTCCTTGCGGCAGATCCAGACTTTGATGCCGATCTTGCCGGCGACGGTGTGGGCTTCAGCAAAACCGTAGTCGATGTCGGCGCGCAGGGTGTGCAGCGGGACGCGGCCCTGGCGGGTTTCCTCGGTGCGGGCGATTTCAGCGCCGCCGAGACGACCGGAGCAACGGATACGAACACCGTCTGCGCCCATGTCCATGGTGGTCTGAACCGATTTCTTCATGGCACGGCGGAAGGAGATGCGGCGTTCGATCTGGAGGGCGATGTTTTCGGCAACCAGTTGGGCGTCGAGTTCAGGATTTTTGATTTCCTTGACGTCGATGAGGACTTCGCGTTCTTTGGAGGTCAGGGCGCGGATCTCGTCCTTGAGCTTATCGAGTTCGGAAGCCTTGCGGCCAATGACAACTCCGGGGCGGGCCGTGTGGATGTTGACGCGGACGCGGTTGGAGGCGCGTTCGATGGTGACCTTGGAGACGGCGGCACCTTCGAGCTTCTTTTTGATGAAGCGGCGAATCATGGCGTCCTCGTAGAGGAACACGGGGAAATCTTTTTTGGAGGCATACCACATCGAGCGCCAATTGCGGTTGACGGCGACGCGGAATCCGATTGGATTAACTTTTTGTCCCATAAATGAACTCTCGGCTAGCGGGTTTGGGGCCGTGGGGCCTTCCCTTTAGCTCTTGGCCTCCGGTTTGACGACTTCGGTCTTGACCTTGGCCTTTTTGACTTTCTTTTCTTCTTTCAATTCTTGTTCGACGAGAATGATCTTGATGTGGCTGGTGCGTTTGCGGATGGGGCCGGCGCTGCCGCGGGCCTTGGGCTGGAAACGCTTGAAGGTCGGACCTTCTCCAACAACGGCTTCCTTGACCAGAAGGTTCTGCACCTTCATGCGGTTGTTATTTTCCGCGTTGGCGATCGCCGAGCTGAGGGTCTTACCGATGAGGCGCGCCGCTTTCTTGGGCGAAAAACGCACGACATCCAGCGCCTGTAATGCGCTCAAGCCCTGGATCTCCCGCGTCACTTCCCGCGCCTTAAAGGCGGAAATGCGCGCAAATCTTGTAATTGCTTTCACTTCCATATTCAGTCCAACTTTTTCAGTTTATCGTTTCTCTCTTGCGGTTTTCACCGCTTGTCTCGGCAACGATCATTTTTCCGTTGCCACGGCGACCCGGTCGCCCACTTTCAAATTCGCTTTACCGCCCACCGACTGGTCGACCAGCGCCGCGCTCAGTTGAGAGCGGGCCAGGATCACCGTCAAGCGGCCGATTACCTTGTCCTGACGAAGCACCCAAAACGGCATCCCTTCGCGCACTCCCTGGTTTTTGCCCAAGTTGATGACGACGGTTTTCAGTTCACCGTTGAGGTCGACAATCTGGCCATCTTTGAGCGAGGAGGCCACAGGGATAAAACTTTGTCCCTTGCCCTCGATCACGCTCGTGGCCATCCGGACTGCCACTTCGTACTCAGCCCTTTTTTGAGGGTTGAGCGACTGGGCGTCCCGTATCAGATCCTGGCTTGTGGCCAGAAGGAGCTTGAGCGCTTTTTCACCTTCCTGCCGTTTTTGTTCGGCCTGGTAGGCTTCCTTGACCGCGGCGAGCACCCGTTCCTGAAGACGTTTTTCGTCGTCTGTCAGAATGTCGATGCCCAGCGCCGTGTCGCGCAGCAGCTTTTCCTGATACAGTTGCCGGAAGAAATCGGCTTCAGCATTAGCCAAAGCGACGTTTTCCGTCAACTGTCCAATTGTCTTGAGCAGGTCTTCGCGGGAAGTTTCCTTCAACCGCGGAGCCGTCTCCGTCTTTCCATCCTTCAAAGAACTATTTGCCGGCGATTGTGCGCCGACCGGACCAAGCACAAGGCTCAGCCCGATAAATCCGTACAGCAGTCCGATTCGTTTACTTGGCCACCTTTTCAGTGTGTTGACCATGCTTGCGGAAGATACGGGTCGGGGAAAATTCGCCCAACCGGTGTCCTACCATGTTTTCTGTGACGAAAACCGAGTTAAATATCTTTCCGTTGTGCACCAGGAAGGTGTGCCCGACAAAGTCAGGCGTGATCAGCGAACGACGCGACCAGGTCTTGATCGGTTTCTTGATCGTGGCTGCGCTCATCGCTTCGATCTTGCGCACCAGATGGTCGTCTACAAATGGACCTTTTTTTAAGCTTCTACCCATAACAAAATCTCTTTGTGGTTATACCGGTTAGGCCTTCTTGTTCTTGCGGCGTTCGACGATGAACTTGTTCGACGGCTTATACTTCGGGCGCGTCTTCAAGCCCTTGGCTAATTGACCCCAAGGCGACACAGGATGTTGGCGTCCGCCACCACCCTTGCTCTTGCCCTGACCGCCACCATTGGGGTGATCGATCGGGTTCATCACCATACCGCGAACGTGCGGACGGCGACCGAGCCAGCGGCTGCGACCGGCCTTGCCGAGGGAAACGTTTTCGTGCTCGATGTTGCCAACCTGTCCGATGGTGGCGTAGCACTTGGCGAAAATTTTGCGAATTTCGCCGGAGGGCAGGCGAATCTGGGCGTAACCTTCGTCCACCGACATGATGGTGGCGCTGCCGCCCGCGGTGCGGACGAGCTGGCCTCCACGGCCGGGAAGCATCTCGATGTTGTGGATCGAGGCGCTCAGGGGAATGAGTTCAAGCGGGAGGGCGTTGCCGACAATGGGCTCAGCCTTGGGACCGCTTTCAACCTTCGCTCCTACCTTGAGTCCACTGGGGGCGATAATGTAACGACGTTCGTTGTTGTCGAACTTGACCAAGGCGATGTAGGAGGTGCGGATCGGATCGTATTCGATCGTCTCGACGGTTCCTTTGACGCCGTAGTTGTTACGCTTGAAATCGATGATGCGATAGCGCTGTTTGTGTCCACCGCCGATGTGGCGCGAGGTCAGGCGGCCATGGTTATTGCGGCCTCCGGACTTGTGCCGGCTCTCGGTGAGAGGGGCGTGGGGCTTGGACGCAGTGACTTCGGCGTGATCGGAAAGTTCCGTATAACGCAGGGTCGGCGTCAGGGGGCGAAATTTTTTAAGTGCCATAGTTGTACTCCTGGACTAATGCGGCCGGTATCAAACCAGCTCGATTTTATCTCCCTCTTTGAGAGTAACGATCGCCTTTTTCCAGTCGGAGCGTTTGCCAGCCTGGGCAGTGCGTTCGCGCTTGAGCTTGCCGCCGACCTGCAAGGTATTGACGCGCAGGGGCGTCTTCTTGAACAGGGTTTTGACGGCGTGCTTGATTTCCTGTTTGGTCGCGTCGACGGCCACTTTGAAGACGTACTGGTTGTGCTTTTCGCTCAAACCGGTGCTCTTTTCGGTGACGCGGGTCGTTTTAATGATCAAAAATGGGTCGCGCATGGGTTTAGTCCTTCAATCGTTCCGAGAGGGTGCCGAGGGCGCCTTCGGTCAAGAGCACCTTGTCGTGGCGGAGCAATTGCTCACTGTTGACGAGGGTGCCTGTGGTGGTTTCCAACCGCGGGTTATTGCGGGAGGCGAGGTAAACGTTTTTGTCGATCTTGTCGAGGACGATGAGAACGGAGTCGTTCTTGCCGACGACCGGGCTCAGGGCCTTGATCAACGCAGCGGTCTTGGGCGTTTCGAGAGCCGGAGCTTCGATCAGGTAGACTTCGCCGTTGTTGACGCGGGCGCTCAAGACTTTCTTGAGGGCCAGCTGTTTGACCTTGCGGGGGGTCTTCTTGGAATAGTCGCGAGGGTGGGGTCCGAAAACCACTCCACCGCCACGCCACACGGGCGAGGAGGCGTAACCGGCGCGGGCGTTGCCGGTGCCTTTTTGGCGCCAGGGCTTTTTGCCCGAACGGTTCACGGTGGCCTTGGTCAGGGTCGAGTGCGTTCCGGCACGGCGATTGGCCTGGTAGGCTACCACGGTTTCGTGTACGGCTTGCGTGCCGATACCGTTGGTAATCAGTTCAACCTTCAATTTGCTGGCGGCATCGGCCGCGGAAAGAGGAGTCGCTTTCATGTGAGGTTATTTTTTGGCCTTGGAAGCCTTCATGGGGTTAACCGGCTTCTTGACGGTCGTCTCGACAACTTTGGGCTGTCCCTTGATGGCGGTGCGGACGACGACGTAGCTGCCGGCGGCGCCGGGAACGGCTCCGCTAATGAGGAGGACGTTGTCGGCTTCGCGAACCTGGACGACACGGAGATTCTGTACGGTGACCCGTATATCGCCCCAGTGACCGGGCATGCAGTGGTTCTTGTAAATACGGCCCGGGGTGGAACGTTCGCCGATTGCACCGTTACGGCGGTGAGTCTTGCTGCCGTGGGCGGCGCCTTGTCCGGCGAAGTTGTGCTTGCGGACGACGCCCTGGAAACCTTTACCCTTGGAGATGCCGATGACGTCGACGTATTCGCCAGCCTTGAAGCGGTTGACGAGTACCTTGTCGCCGAGTTTGAACTCTTCGCCCTGGATGGGCTCGAATTCACGGACGAATTCCTTGGGGCTCTCTCCGGCTTTCTTGAAATGTCCGGCTTCGGGCTTGGAAACGCGTTTTTCGGTAGTGGTTCCCGTGCCAACCTGGACGGCTGAGTAGCCTTCCTTTTCGACGGTCTTGACTTGGAGAACGCTGTTGGGTTCCGCCAGGATGACGGTGACCGGCGTGATGGTGCCAGCGTTGTCATAAACGCGGGTCATGCCGATTTTCTGTCCTAAAATGCCGATGCTCATAACTTGTTACGGTTAATGTTAGTCCGTTGGGACCAATTAAATCTTGATGGTGATGTCAACGCCCGCAGGGAGGTTGAGTTTCTTCAGTTCGTCCACGGTTTTCGCCGTCGGCTGAAGTATGTCGATGAGCCGCTTGTGGGTGCGCATCTCAAATTGATCCATGCTCTTCTTGTCCACGTGCGGGGAACGGTTGACCGTGTAGCGTTCCACCTTGGTGGGAAGCGGGATGGGGCCGGCGACGGTCGAACCCGTGCGCGAGGCGGTTTCCGCGATTTCAGTGGCCGCCCGATCGAGCAGGCGGTAATCAAAACCTTTCAAACGAATGCGTATGCGTGTGTCTGCCATAGACTATGCTTTCTTTTTGTCGCCCTTTTTGTCGACGATCTGCGCCACGATCTGGGCAGGCACCTGTTCAAAGTGCGACGGCTCCATGGTGTAGGCCGCGCGGCCCTTGGACATGGACCGGATCGTATTGACGTAACCGAACATTTCGGCCAGCGGTACTTCCGCGTGGACGAAGGAAGTCTTGTTCTTGGACTCGACGTTCATGATCTTGCCGCGGCGGCGGTTCAAGTCGCCGAGGATGTCGCCCTGATATTCGTCAGGGGTGGACACTTCGACTTTCATCATGGGTTCGAGCAGGATCGGACCGGCTTTCTTCATTGCGTCCTGGACGGCGAAAATAGCCGCCATCTTGAATGCCAGTTCGTTCGAGTCGACTTCGTGGTAGGAACCGTCGAGAATATTGATCGTAACGTCGATGACCTGAGAGCCGTTGACAACGCCGTTGAGCAGCGCTTCTTCGACGCCCTTTTTACAAGCGGGGATGTATTCCTTGGGAATATTACCGCCAACAACCTTGCTCTCAACGACGATGCCTTTGCCGCGCTCGTTGGGGATCATTTCGAGAATGACGTGACCGTATTGACCGCGACCGCCGGACTGCTTGACCAGCTTGCCTTCGCCCACCGACGACTTGGTGATGGTTTCGCGATAGGCGATCTGGGGAGCGCCTGCGTTGGTCTCCACGTTGAATTCGCGGCGGAGACGGTCGCAAATGATGTCGAGGTGAAGTTCACCCATACCGGCAATAATGGTCTGGCCGGTTTCTTCGTTGGTTTTGACAACGAGAGTCGGATCTTCTTCAACCAAACGACCTAGGCTTGTGCCCATCTTTTCGCGATCACCCTTGGTCTTGGGCTCAATGGCCATCGAGATAACGGGTTCAGGGAAGGACGGCGGTTCGAGAATGACGTCAAAATCTTCGATACAGAGGGTATCGCCCGTCTTCACATCACGAATACCAACGATGGCGGCGATGTCGCCCGCGTACACGGTATCGAGTTCGTCGCGCTTGTCGGCCTGAATCTGGACGAGTCGGCTGATACGGTCGCGCTTGCGGGTGCGGGGATTGTAGACGTTGGTACCCTTATTGAGCATGCCGGAGTAAACACGGAAGAACACGAGCTTACCGACGAAAGGATCGCTCCAGAGTTTGAACGCGAGGGAACAGAACTTCGCGTTATCGTCCGCGGGAACGGGAACCGGTTCGTGCGTGTCGGGATTGAGACCCTTGGCCGGAGGAATATCGCTCGGGCCGGGGAGGTAATCAACGACGGCGTCGAGGAGGTATTGAACGCCCTTGTTCTTGAAGGCGGAACCGCCCACAACGGGAATAAATTCGTTGGCGATGGTGAGACGGCGAATGGCTTCCTTGAGCTGCTTGGAAGTCGGGGTCTTTTCTTCGAGGAAAAGATTGCCGAGCTCTTCGTCCTTGTCGGCGACGGCTTCAATCAACTCTTTGAGAGCGTTGACGGCCATTTCTTTATGGTCGTCGGGAATATCGGTGAGCTGGTAGGTCGAGCCGATCAGATCGTTATCGGAATAAATGATGGCGCGCTGATTGATGACGTCGATCTGACCTTTGAGGTGATCTTCGGCACCGAGCGGAATGAGGACGGGCCAAGCGTTGGCGCCCAGCTTGTCGCGCATTTCGTTGACGACGTTTTGGAAGTTGGCGCCGGTACGATCCATCTTGTTGACGAA
>DBTH01000073.1:12450-14261 GCA_002306945.1 Methylacidiphilaceae bacterium UBA1321
GGCCTGACGCCAGACGGTTTCGGATTGGGGCTGAACGCCACCCACACCGCAGAACACGGCAATGGCTCCGTCCAGAACGCGGAGCGAGCGCTCCACTTCGGCGGTAAAGTCGACGTGGCCTGGAGTGTCAATGATGTTGACGCGGAACTTTTGGCCTTCGAACAGCTTGACGATGTTCTCTTCCTTGCGCTCGGGCCAGAAACAGGTCGTGGCGGCGGAAGTAATCGTGATGCCTCGCTCGCGTTCCTGTTCCATCCAGTCGGTAACGGTCGTGCCTTCGTGCACTTCACCGATCTTGTGAACCGCTCCGGTGTAGAAAAGGATACGCTCAGTCAGCGTGGTCTTACCCGCATCGATGTGCGCCGCAATGCCGATATTGCGGGTGCGCTCCATCGGATAGGGGCGCTTGGGGTTGTTCGTATTGGTCGACATATAGAAATTTGTTTAGATGCTTACGCGCTTAGAACCGGAAGTGGGCAAACGCACGATTGGCTTGCGCCATCTTGTGCACGTCATCACGCTTCTTGACCGCATTGCCCTGACCATTGGAGGCTTCCTTGATCTCGGCAGCGAGAGCCTTGCGTAGGCCGACGCCTTTGCGCTTGGAGGCGTAACCGACGAGCCAGCGCATCGCGAGGGCGAATTGGCGGTCGATGGGAACTTCCATCGGAACCTGATAAGTTGCACCACCGACGCGGCGGGATTTGACTTCGAGCCGGGGCTTGACGTTTTCCAACGCCTTGGTGAGCACGTCGAGGGGATTGCCGTCCTTGTTGGCTTCGTTAACGTCATCAATCGCACCGTAAACGATACGTTGAGCCGTGGACTTCTTACCCTCTTCCATGACCGTGTTAATCAAACGGGCCACTACTTGGGACTCGTACTTGGCATCAGGAATGATGCTGCGCTTTTCAGCATTGCGGCGTCTGGCCATATATTTATAAAGTTATAGATTGATTACGACTAAAGGTTATTTCTTGGCAGCGGCACCGCCGGCCTTGGGCTTCTTCACGCCGTACTTACTACGGGAAACGTTACGATTGAGCTTGTTGGTATTGCTCGGGCCGGAAGCGCCGAGAGCATCGAGAGTACCACGGATAATGTGATAGCGAACACCGGGCAAATCCTTAACGCGGCCGCCACGAACCAGAACAATCGAGTGCTCCTGGAGATTGTGACCTTCACCGGGAATGTAGGCGATGACTTCCTGCCCGTTGGTCAAACGAACCTTGGCCACTTTACGCAAAGCGGAGTTCGGCTTTTTCGGGGTACGGGTCATGACCTGCACGCAAACGCCCCGGCGCTGCGGGGCGCCCTTCAGTGCGGGCGACTTTGTCTTAACGGTCACCTTGCGGCGGCCTTTTCTCACCAATTGGTTAATGGTCGGCATAGCCTGTTATTCCTGTTAAAAATCTCTGTCGTTTCTAGTTTCCGCCATGGCGGCATTCGAGGAAATAAAAACACGCCATTGAGTGGCGTGCTTTTCCTTGAAGCTCGCATGGAGGACGACCCCGTTGGGAGCCGTCGCACGCATCCTTCACGTTACTCCGCCGGATGAGACAACACTCAATCTGGCAGGGCGCATGTTTCGCGCGGGATGCATAGCTTTGCAGAATCTTTTTATGCTGCAAGCTTTTTTTGAAGATTTTTACATCTCCGGCTCATTTTTTTGAAGAGCCGCTTATCTTCCTTTTCTCGCCTCATCGTCTGTCGCACTCTCAAATAGCGCCGCAACGAGTCAATCTACTCTGTCACCGGGCAAGAAATACCCCCTCCCAAAAATCTGGCACCCCCGCGACGATCCGCAACAA
>DBTH01000073.1:14501-14673 GCA_002306945.1 Methylacidiphilaceae bacterium UBA1321
CACCCCCGCGACGATCCGCAACAACCTGCGACGTCCGTCGTCACTGTGCCCGAAAAAACAAACGGCTTTTGACGAAATTAACGGAATGCAAAACGGCATTTACGAAAGGCTCTGAAGGAACGGCGCTTTCGACATGTCCAAAATACCCCACACCGCCAATCCTACCGAATCA
>DBTH01000273.1:0-239 GCA_002306945.1 Methylacidiphilaceae bacterium UBA1321
CTACGGCGACATGGACTTCAAACTCGCCGGAACGCGCGAAGGCATCACCGGATTCCAGCTCGACCTCAAGCTCCCCGGCATCCCCCTTCAAATCATGTTTGAAGCCATCGACGACGCCACCCGCACCCGCGGTCAAATCCTCGACTTCATGGGCCAGGTACTCGCCCAGCCCAAGACTGAAATGTCGCCCTACGCCCCGCGTATCGTCACCCTCAAGATCAACCCCGACAAGATCGGCC
>DBTH01000273.1:480-8800 GCA_002306945.1 Methylacidiphilaceae bacterium UBA1321
AAGATCAACCCCGACAAGATCGGCCTCGTCATCGGACCTGGCGGCAAAAACATCAAAGCCATCGTCGCCGAGACCGGCGCCGAGATCAACATCGAGGACGACGGCACCGTCCGCATCTACTCCAACAACCCCGACGGCATGGCCCGCGCCCAGGAAATCATCGAAGGCATGACCTGCGACGTCGAAGTCGGCAAGACCTACCGCGGTCGCGTCGTCACCCTCAAGGACTTCGGCGCATTCGTCGAAGTACTCCCCGGCAAGGACGGACTCGTCCACATCTCCGAATGGAGCGACACCCGCGTCAACCGCATGGACGACGTCGCCAAAGTCGGCGAAGAAGTCTGGGTCAAATGCATTGGCATCGACGACAAGGGCCGCACCAAGCTCAGCCGCAAAGCCGCCATGAAAGAACGTGGCGAACAAGCCGCCAAAGCTTCCTGATCGCCCGATCTCGAACCACAAAAAACCCGCTCCGCAAGGTGCGGGTTTTTTGTTGCCAGCGTGACGCTGAACCCACCAGGACCAATCGGCCCTGAACCCACGTGACGCGAAGCGAAAAAGAACGTCCGGTTCCTGCGATAGCGTTATTGGATGCAACGTCACGTTCCCCAGCATGATGCTCACGTTGCCTGTCGCACCTCCAAAAACGCCAAAAACCAGCCGTTTACTCTGAAACACCCCCCTCCCAAAAAAACTGGCACCCCCGCGACGATCCGCAACAACGCGCGCCAATCTCCCCCTTCCCCCGAGACAAACAGCACGTCGTTCCGGCTGACACCCGAGTCGGCACAACAACCCTCCAGGCGACCTCACGACACTCCAACACATGGAGCCATTTTACCGCGCTCCCCAAGACATCCGTGAACACTGCGTGCGCTACGTGAGCTACCTGCGCAAAAAATTCAAACCGAAAGAACGCCACCAACCCGCTCACCTTTGCAAAACCCGCCAGCAACGGCATGCCCCTTTTGTTGCCAATAGACCGCTGATAAAAACACCGGACCAAAATACTCCATTCCACAAGGTGATCGGAACCCGATAACTCCAATCCTCATCGATACACCAATCGTAACTTCCATACATATGCCAAGTAATCAGATTCCCCGGAATCGAAAAAAGAACAAGCCAATCAGTCCAGTGATCCTTGCACAAATAATCAACACCCGAAAGAACACCGTAGTGATCCACCCACACTCCCGTATACCCGAGAACGCAACCGGCAACAAAAATAGCCAACACCACTTTAAGAAGTCGATGTTTCCGAAAATCCATCTTATTTTCCCCTTACTGAGTCTCTATAAAACCATCTTTAGCCGTTCGTAAATTTCACCCTTAAAATTCCGTTAATTCGGTCTAAAAAGCCTTTTGCCTTCCTCCGCTCCTCACCAATTCACTTCGACATCGCGCCCAGTGAACTGTGAACTCTCCGCGCTGTATTGATGAAACTCGAAGCGGATGCCGTTCGGATCCGTGACCCAGAATTGACGCGCAATATCAGCGCCGAGATTGATTTTTCCCGGCTCATAACCCGCGCGAACGAGCGTCGCGTGGAGCGACTCGATGTCATCGGTCTCCAGACAAAAATGACTCAGCCGGTCGTCGTTCTTCGACTCGCGGGCCTCACCGACG
Source organism: Methylacidiphilaceae bacterium UBA1321 (assembly GCA_002306945.1). Lineage (GTDB taxonomy): Bacteria > Verrucomicrobiota > Verrucomicrobiia > Methylacidiphilales > UBA1321 > UBA1321. Next base: position 2,110 of record DBTH01000273.1, read on the forward strand.
AGAAAGAATTCCAGGAAAGTCCGATCCGACGCCTTCAGATAAAGGCCGATCACCTTCCCGTTTTTCGTGAAGCGGAACTGCACCGGCATCCCGAGAGTTTCCGAATAAAAATGCCGCGTCTTTTCCAGATCGGTCGTGCGAATACACACATGCGCCAACGAAGTGATGCTCATGTCTACAGCGTTAGCTTCTCCGCGCGCACATTCAAGACCGAATCCCAACCCTCTGCGACATCCCACAAAGAGAAGTTCATAAGGTGCGCTTAATCATTTCAACGCCATTCTCATCACCTTTTCGCCAAAAAATAAAATACGCATCTCATTCCATTTCAGCTCATTACGAGAACGCATAAAATATAGGCTAAAGTAATTCCACTCACCTCCGAAAGCGCCTACATGAGACCTACTTCCTTTGGACGCGCACCCTTCCGAGGCGAAGTCTCGTTAAACAGAAAGAGAAGTCATGAGTTTAACGACAAGTTCGATTGGCGCGTCCACATCGTTGTATGTGTCCACGTATGATGCCAGCAAGATAGCGGATCCCTCTACCGGGGAATCGAGCGCTTCCACCACCAACAGCACCGTCAGTCCCTCATCGGACTCGGTACAGTCGGCGACGAAAGCTCCCTCCACGGCAGATACCGAGACTGCGACGAAGACACGGTTGCTCAACGATCTTGAAAAAACGTTGGCCCGCCCTTCGGACAGCGAAAATAGCAGCGGGATCTACATCTATCTGGCAACAGGTCAGCCCCTCGTACCGCAGGCGCCAGCTGGCAGCCAGTTGAATACGATGGCCTGAAATAGCGAATAATGGGGGCGGGGCAAGTACTTCGTTACTTTCCCCGCCCCCGGGAAAAAAGATGACTGGCTAAAAGCCGTAACTCCCAAAATCCTGAGTACTCAGGGAGCTATCAAGCCGATCCTGCGCAAAGCGTAGCAACGTCAGAGGATCGGCTTGACAGCTTACGGAGGTGACAGCGCTACGGGAAGCTTCAAAGCACTCAAGATTGCGAGTGCTGCCGTCACGCCGCACAACGCAGCTTGATCGTCAGAACATTGCGGCCATCGCGCCGCCGGTACTCCATCGAGTCGACCGAGTGGCGCACGAGGTGAATCCCCAATCCGCCGATTTTACGCTCGGCCAGCGGCTTGTCGACATCGGGAGCTTCCTGCGCAACCGGATCGAACTCGTGCCCGTCATCCTCAAACTGCACGGTTACAAACTCCGGCGTCCACGAGAACCGCACGATAATCTCGTGCTTCCCGGCATCGTCGTAACCGTACTTGATGATGTTGGTGCACATCTCCTCCAGAGCCAAATGGCTCTTGAAAGAAGTGCCCTCCGGCACCTTGTGCTCCAGGAGAAACGCCTCCGCCGCCTGGATCAGTTTCGGCAACTCGGCAAAATCGTTGCCAAGCCGCACCTCAAGTTCGGTACTCATCAGTGCTACTAGCCTGTTGCAAATCTGCCAAAACTCAAGCGAGTCTTCATCCCGGTCTCTATTCCCCGCTATCGATCCAACCGAGCGTCTGGAACTACGCTGAGTCAGTTGGAACATCGACCGATACCGCGCAATCAGAGTGCGGCACATCAAATCAATGGACGCATCGTTCGCCTATTTTTGACAGAACGATGATTTTGAAAAAGCCTTTCGTAAATCGCTTTTCAAATTACGTTAATTTCGCCTGTCCGCTTTTGCCTAAAAGCAGTTAAAGCCGGATCGCGAGTTTACGGCGACGGAAAGTGGGCTGATCGAGATTTTCGCCCTCGTAGATCGTCTCGATGGATTTCTCGAAACGGCCACGGTGACTGCCGTCGAACTGCAACTCTTCCTGCTTGGCGATATACTTCTTCGGCTTGCCACGCGGGACGAGGAACTCCAAATCGTCCGCCTTTGTGCCCTTGCCGCGCATCGCCATCGGAGCGGGTTGCAACATTGATTCCGCAGCGGCCGTCTCCCCGCTCTCTTCGGGAGCGGACTCTTCTTCGGCCTCGGGCTCCGGTTGAACCTGGGCCTTGGCTTGAAGCTCGGCCATATTGGGAAGCGGAACGGTGTCGTGAACGAATGTCTGGGCGGTCTCCTCGGGAATCGGGACTTCCTCGACGGGAGCCTTGGTGCGGGCGAGCAAAATGGTGAGGCGCAGCTTGTCCTTGCAGGATTCTTCAAGCGTCGCGCCGGTGGCGACGGAGAAATTCTCGGGCAACTGCTTTTGCAATTCGGCGAGGATGTTCTGCACCTGAACCAGACTCAGATTTTTGCCGCCGGAGAGGCAGACAATGGCGTGATCGGCCTGTTCCCAAACTTCGGGACTGAGGAGCGGGCTGTCCATCGCCTGGGAAACCAGCTGACCGATTTCGCGCGGGCTGTCGATCTGACCCCAACCAGCCCAGCAATTTTCAACAACGGTGCCCTGCGGCAGGCAGCCGAAGAGACTGCGAATGTCGGCAAAGCCGAGTTGGATCAGGCCGCGCTTGCTGAGGATTTGCGCAATCGATTCGATGCCGTGGCCGACGAGTTGATTGACGACGTGGAAACCCTGGCGAACGTTGCCATTGGCCTGCGGCAACCTGGTGACGCGGTCGGTGGAGAAAACGAGAACCGCGTCGGCCATGCTGCGCAATTGCTTGATCGTACGCGCGGCGAGGGTCTGGCGACGGCGGCTTTCAAATTCAAAGGGCAGCGTGCCGATGACGATGGTGCGGATGTTCAACTTCGAGGCTTCGCGAACAAGCTGGATTGCCGCGGCACTGGCCGTGGCTCCGCCGAAGGCGAGCGTAACAATGAGATGATCGCAACCGATGACAGCCGGTTTCATCTTCTCCTCGCAATCGGCCATGATCTCGGTCGCGAGTTCCTGATCGCCGCCGCAGCCGAGGCCGCGGGTCTTGTCCGCGCCCAGAAGCAATTTTTCCTTCACGATGGAACCGTCGAGAGTCTGCTGGTCGGTGTCAACGACGAGCATGTCGTACTGGTCGAGACCATACATGACAATCTGGTCGAGCGAGCCGATGCCAGCCTGTCCGAGGCCGATGAGGCGCAGACGGATTGCCGGTTGTTGCTGACCGCCCAATGGACCATCCTCGTTGATTTCGATCATATCGTTGCCTCGGTTTCTCATCGTTTCTGATCCTGATTACATGATTTTGATGCCGGAGAGGATGCTCTGGATCGACTGACGCATGCGGGCCCAGCCGCGAGCGGGCGGTTCATCCATCTCGGCCTTGCGAGCATACTGGAGCAGACCGAGCACGGTGCTCAGGTCGGGACGGTTCGCGTAATTCTGATCGCCGTCGAGCGGGAACTGGTTGGCGAGTTCGACCGGGTACGGGAAGATCGACGAGGCGAGTTCCTTCAATCCCTTGACCTGGGACGCGCCGCCGGTGAGGAAGATCGATCCGGCAAAGTCGGCCCAGAACGACTGGCGTTCAAGGTCGGCGAGAATGATTTCGAGGGTTTCCGCCTGGCGGGCCTGCATGATCGTCACAAGCGATTCGCGGTAAATCTGGCGTTCTTCAAAGTTGAAATCTCCCTGAAGAGTGATCCGTTCGTGCCGCTGTTCGGCAGTGAGAATGACGGAGCCTTCCGATTTCTTGAGCATCTCGGCTTTGGAATAGGGAATCTTGAGTCCGGCGACAATGTCGTTGGTGAGGTGTTCGCCGCCGACGCCGAGGACGCCGCTGTGAAGAACCGAACCGCGCTCGTAGGCGATGTAATCGGTCACGCCTCCGCCGAGATTGATGACAACCGCGCCGAGTTGTTTCTGGCTCGGCTTGAGAACGGCCTGCGCGGTGGCGTAGGAACTGAGCGCGTAGTTTTTGACATCAATCGAGAGTTCCTTGACGCACTTGATGGTCGTCAACAGGCGGGTCGCCATGCCGTAGACCAGATGATAATCGGCCGCCAACCGGCGGGTGACCAGTCCGACGGGATTGTCGGTCTGGGAATCGTCGTCGAGGATGTAGTGCTGGAGTAAATCGTGAATGAGCGCGTAGTCGGTCGGCAAGGCGTGTTTGCGGGCCATGCTACGCAATTCCTCAAGCTGGTCGATGGTGATTTCGCCGTTCTCGGTATTGACCGGCACGCTGTGGCGGACATTGGTCGAGCAGATGTGCGCGCCGGAGATGGCGAGGTAGACTTCACCAATGGTCACGCCGGTCTTGGCTTCGGCGTCGGCCAGGGCGTCCTGAATGCAACGCTGGGCGGTTTCGAAATCGACGATCTCGCATTTACGAACCTGTCCGGAAGGGCCTTCGCCGATGCCGAGAAGGGCCATGCTTCCGTCGGCGCGCAGTTCCGCAACGGCGGCGACAATCTTGGTGCTGCCCACTTCAAGGGCTACGATAATGTTTCGCTCATTTTTCCAGAACATAGGTTTCTCCTGATACTCGGATCAAAGTTTCTGCACGAAGATCACAGGGGTGTTCTTATCCAGCGTCAGATCGACCGAACGGATCTGCTTGTTGTTGTTTTGGGCGTATTCGACAATGTCCTGCAAGCGGTGGATCTGTTGACCCACGCAGTCCAGACGGAAGAAAATGACACCGCCGTCGCGGGTGGTCACCTTGAGTGAGAGCGGCTGGTCGACGTCGATCTGCTGGATGTCGAGCACGCTGCCGAGGGTGGTGGTTTCGAGGGCCTTGAGGAGGTTGATGGCGACGACCACTTCGGGCTGGTTGAGGCGCTGGCCGATTTCGAGATCGCGGTTGCGCAGGCCGACGATTTCCGGCAGGGAACGGGTCGTCTCGCCGTTGCGCGGCTTGAAGACGACGTATTGGTCGCGGTCGATGTAGAGAATCTCGGGTTTGCCCAGGTCGGAGCCGGTGGTGGTGACCTTCACGATCGGGTTGCGGTCGATGATGCGGACGACGAGTTTGTCGGGCAGCTTCTTTTCCACGCGCGCCTCGGCCACGTAGGGAAGGCGTTCGATGTTGCGCTGCACGCGCACGAGATCGATCTTCCAGATATTCTCGCCGATGGTGACGCCTGCCGCCTGGCGGATCTGGCGCTGGGAGAAATCGCCGCCCGTGGCGATGACGACATGGCGCAAGGCGTACTCGGGATTGTTATAAAGCGCCTTGTCGAGGAGCGCTTCCATCGCGAAATGCGTTCCGATTCCCGCGCTGGTCAGAGTCGTCAACAGGAGTAAACCCCAAGCCGCACCGCGCGCCAGCTTCTTACGGTTATGACGCTGCTGCGTCGCCGCCAGAAGGACGTTGATCTGGTTTTGCCGAAAGCGGGGCTTGGTGATGCGCCTGTTCATTCTGCCGTGTTACTTGAAAGTGGAATACGTATCTTCTGCGATTTTAGAGCAAAGTTGTGGAAATGTCATGCCTTCTGCTTTGGCCGCTTTGGGCAACAAACTGGTCGCCGTCATGCCGGGAACGGTATTGATCTCCAGCAGGTAGGGCTGGCCGTCGTCGGCCAGGATCACATCGACGCGCGAGTAGACCCCGCAGCCGAGTGCCTGGTGCGCCTGCAAGGCGACATGCTGCACGCGTTTGGCAGTTTCCGCATCGAGCGGCGCCGGGCAAATGTACTCGGTTGCGCCCGAGGTGTACTTGTTCTTGTAATCGTAAAAACCGTGCTTCGGGCGGATTTCAATCACCGGGAGCGCCTTGTCGTCGAGAATGCTGATGGTTAATTCGCGGCCCTTGATGAACATCTCGACCAGGGCGCGTTCACCGTATTTCAACGCTTCGTCGATGGCAGGCTTGACGTCTTCGGCATTGAAAACCAGCGAAACACCCACGCTCGAACCCTGGCAGGGCGGTTTGACGGCAATCGGCAGGGGCAGGGTCAATTCCTTCGCGTTGGCAACCAACTGGCTGCGGGGAGTCGGCAGGCCGTTATCGATGAAAATGCTTTTAGTAACCACCTTGTCGAAGCAGTTGCGGCTGGTCGCCTCGTTGCTGCCAGTGAACGGCACTCCGCTCTTGGCCAGGATGCGCTGCAATTGGCCGTCTTCGCCGAAAGTTCCATGGAGGCAGACGAAAGTCAGATCGGCTCCGGGAGGAAGATTCACTTGCTGTCCGTCAACCGTCACGGGCGTGACATTGTATCCGGCTTCCTTCAGGGCCTGGGCCACCGCTGCGCCGCTGCGCAGGGAAACTTCGCGCTCTTCGGACGGGCCTCCCATCAGTACGGTGATATTCTTCAATTTACTCATAAATTTTCCTACAAATCCTCGCCGATTGTGATGACCTCGGTTTCGAGTTCGATCTGGCGCTTCTCCTTCGCCTCACGCTTGACGATGTCGATGAGTTCAAGCATGTCGCGGGCGGTCGCGCCGCCGTCGTTGACAATGAAATTGCCGTGAACCTCGGACACGCGGGCCTTGCCGGCGGTGCGGTTCTTGAGACCAAGCTCATCAATCAGTTTCCCGGCGGGAATCGTCTCGGGGTTCTTGAAAATGCAGCCCGCACTCGGAGCGGCCGGTTGGGAATGCCAGCGCTTTTCGCTGTACTTCTTCAGCCGTTCGTTGATTTCCTCCGAGTTACTGGCGACGCCGCGCAGTTTCGCGGAAAGAGCGATGTTCTTTTCGAAATGCGGGACGTTGCGGTAGCGGACTTCGAGATTGTCGCGCTTCTCGATCTGGATTTCGCCCTGATAACTCATCGAGCGGATTTCCTCGACGACGCTCATGGTCCAACCCTGCATGGCACCGGCGTTCATGCGCAACGCGCCGCC
>DBTH01000049.1 GCA_002306945.1 Methylacidiphilaceae bacterium UBA1321
ACGTTATCGACGAAATCGGTGTATTGAACGCCGCCGCCAATCCGGCAGCCGCTCCGGCCGCCAGCGCCGGACGCCTCCCCTGCTTCGGCGCCCCCATCCATCCCGAGAGATTCGATGCGAGGGAACCGGCAATGTGCACACTCGGCCCTTCGCGGCCAAGACTTGCACCGCCGCCTATCGTAATGGCTCCGGCCACAAATTTAACAATACCGGCCTTGAGCGAAATGAATCCGGAATCGCGCCAGAAAGCCAGCTTCACCTGGGGAATGCCGCTGCCCGCCGCGTCGGGAGCGAAAAGAGTCAGGAGTATTCCCGAAATCGCACCCACTCCGACCAACACGATGAAGCTCCAGCTCAGGAATTCCACCGTATCCAGAGCCGCAAGCCGCGGCCAGATCGCATAATAAATCCAGTTGATCGCCACATGAAACGCCACGGCGGCAAAACCGCCTCCCAGTCCAATGACAACCGATTGGACAATGCCCCGGCTCTTTTGCGAAAGCCGGTTCATGCGGGCCAGAAGCTGAAGAAATATGCTCATCGGAACAAATCAATGCCGCTTCTTTTTATCCCGCTCCACCCAGAATCGCAATCCCTCCTCATAACAGGCTCCCGGCAAATCCTCGATTCGCTCGCGGAAAAAACGTTCCGCGTCGCGCACTCCCCGATTGTAAGCCAGCGGCCCAACCTCCTTCAAAAAATAATCGAGCAGGAATTTCGCCCGCATTTCGTTCAGCTCCATCTCCAGCTCTTCGGCAAAATAACGCTGGATCGAAGCGACCACATCCTTGACCTCAGGCTTACTCAATTCGATAGACATGAAAAATCTCCTGTGAACATGCGAATAATCAGACGGGCACAGGCATGCTTGCCCCAACATCGGCTCACGGCATCGTCTGGGCATCAAGAGGCGGTTTCGCATTCACCGGTTCGCCCAATATCTGGTTAATTTCCTTCAGCGCCGAACCATTATCCTCCCGTCCATGCGGACACGAGGCGCCTTTTTCAAACTCCGTCTGGGCATCCGGCAACATGTTGCGCCGCCAGTAATGGAGCCCCATCAACAAATGAAAATAACCGTTGTAAGGCTGTCGCTGGATGACGGTGCTGTGAATGAAATACGCCTCCGGATAACGCCTCATCAAATCGTAGGAAAGCCCCTGCAAAGCCAATAACTCGTCGTTATACGGATTGACCGCCACGGCCCTGGCATAAAGTTCAGCCGCCTGCTGCGCATCCGTTGCGCACACGACCGGATCGCTCGCTTCAGCCGCGCGATTGCGATAGAGATCGCCAAGATATTTCAGCGCATAAGGCGAACGCGGATCGGCATCGACCGCTTTTTGACCCAATTCAAAAGCCACGTCCAGAGTCCGGACCCCGTAATCGCGTTCGGCAAAGAAATAAGGATAATACCCCCGCGCGGTATAGACCGTAAACGCCAGAAGCCCCACCGAGAGCAGCATCAATACAAGGCCCAGAGGACGCGCAAAAGCACTGCGTTTCAACCACCCCGGGGACATTTCCACATGGGCCGAAGAACGGCGCAGTCCTATACCCGCCAGCGCAAACAATACAAGCGCGTTGGCCGGAATGTGCATGTTAAAATCCACCCAGGAGTGAACCAGCAGCGCACTCCACGCCCCCAGCGCGGAAAGCACCAGCATCGAATCATCCACGTCGGCAACTTCCCCAAGGTAACGGAACAATTGCCGCGTCACACAAACGATAAACCCCAGCCCAATCAACAAACCCACCAAGCCGTAATCCGCCAGCAGATTGAAATAATCGTCATGCGTGTACTGCGCCAGAGTGCTGTACGTGGGACTCTGGTAACGCATGTGCATGTGAACGAAAGTCGCCGGGCCGGAACCGAAGACCGGATAATCCTTCCAGATCTTGAGCGCATCCCTCGCCAACTCAATCCGCACATATCCATCCAGCGTATTGGAACGCAGACGATTCGGAAATTCGGTCACCCGGCTGAGCGCGCTAGGAGAAAGATACAGAAAAAGAGCCACCCCAAGCCCCATCAGAAACGCCCCGACCATTGGCCAATACCACTTGATATACCCTTGCCGAACCAGGAAAAAAGCCATCGCCAGAAGGCACGCTCCCAACCCCAGCCAACTTCCACGCGACATGGAAAGTGCCACCGCCACCGCCATCATCCCGGCCAGATAAAAGCAGATAATCCGCAACGTCCACGACGACCGGTACAGGAAACAAAAAGAAAGCAGGATGCTAAAAGTCATTACCACGAAGGCGCCAAAATGATTCGGGCAACCGTAAGTCCCGCAAAAACGGGTTCCGTAATGCATCAGAAGTTCCGGGGCAAACGGACGCAACGAAGGTTGCAGGCGAAACAAATAACCGCTGGCCGTCACAATCAGGCCGATAACGGCCAGAATCCCCAACAAATATAAAGGCCCCGATTTCCGGCTGAACCCGTATCGGCAAATCCAGAATACCGCCGCATACGAAATGATCGAGAGCACCTCAATCCGCGCCAGATACTCGACCGGTGTCGTGAAATAACGAAAAATAGCGTAAGCCAAAAACAGAACCGCGAAAAGATCGGCACCGTCGCCAAAATGCCCCTGCTCCTTCGGCTCGCTCAAGACAAGCCGCACGCCCTGAAACAAAACCAGCAGCCAGATCGAAATCAGGATTGGCAACAGGAGCCAGATGCGGAACGCCCCCAGCACCAGCGGTCCGACTGACAAGGTCGCCGCCAGCCACACGCTGGTGACAAACGAACCCCAATGCCTGGTCTCCGAACGGGAGCTTACGGTAGCTGAAAGCAATGTCATGATCGAAGTGGTTTCCCCTGAACATATCCGCTCCGACCATCCTGATGCTGACAGTCGGGACAAATCCCAAAAAACTCCAATGAATGGGAAACGTCCTTGTATCCCTTTTGGCGAACCAATTCTTTCTCCAGGGCCGCCACCGTACAAGCTTCAATTTCCTCCACGTGATGGCATTTCGTGCAGATCAGATGATGGTAGTGGTGTCCATCGTGACGACCACAAAGTTCATAGTGAATCTGCCGGTC
>DBTH01000099.1 GCA_002306945.1 Methylacidiphilaceae bacterium UBA1321
CTTGTGCGCGAGAAGCGCGCCATTGTGGGCGATTCGACGAAAGACCGCCCCCAAGACGCGCTCCACGCGGAAACCCTGGAAAGGGCATGCAAGGCACTGTTGTGCCGCTGGTTGGAGAAGCGTCCCGTGGATCGGCAAACCATGGTCTCTTGGCGCTTCCTGGCCGACGAGGTGAAGGAATACGCGCCCGATTTGTTGAACGATCCCGCGCTCGTTCGCCGCCTGAAATCCGCCGCCGAGGGACTTAAAAACGATCCCCTGGGCAAGTCCGCCCACCACTGGGTCAAACACAAGGTTCCCGAGATTCAACCGCTTCCCGCCGAACCTCCCGGGGAAGTCACCCGGCGAACCCCCGAAAAGAGGAAAGAACGGCCCGATATTGACTGAACTTTTCCCGGGCGTTTTCCGGGAATAGCCCCCCGACCGTTAACACCGCTTCCGTTCGCCGCAAAATTGAGCGCAGCGAAGTAGGCCAGTTAATATCCTTCTACCCCAAGCGAGAAAAACGATCCATAAGCGATGAGAGGTTGGACGCGGGTGCGCCTATGGAGGAGACCGATTCTATGGCCGCGATAACGCAAATGGCCATCGTCCGGTTGTCCTCGCTCGCGAACCGATCCAAGTCGCCCGTCGTCGCCCTGAGGGAGGCGTGCGTGAAACGGCAGTAAAGCCGATAGTGTGTGTCGTAATAACGCTCCATCCCTGCGTATTTGGCGAGTTCGCGCAATTTCGGCCTTTTTTCCACGACTGCATGGGTTGGGAATTTTTCCCGGTACGCCAACTTGAAATCGGCCCACTGTTTTTCAATTCCGGCGATTGCTTCTGCGCTATCCGCGGCGAGCGAACCGGCCCATATTTTTTCTTTCTGGAACTCGTCGAATGCGATTTGGTACAGCGCCTCTGGCTTCGCCTTGATGGCCACGAGTTGGATGGCCACCTCTATTGCCGGTCGGACAAGAAGTTTGGAGGCGTCAATTTTTCCGCTCTTTCTCAGACAAAGATACCCGTCCGCGGCCCGATTGATGTGGACGGATGAGTAGAAACGGTAATTCTCGAGGAGCCCTTCGGCGACTTTGCCTCCGAGTGCATTCAACGCGTCGCCGAGTTCCCTCCGAGCGTCTGCAAGAAGATCAAGGGATAGCGATTCCAAGTCGTCGTTGGTTTCCGGCATGGTGTGAAAGGAAGAAAGCTATGCAACGTCAGGCGGATTTTGCGGGGCGCCATTCGAGGACGACGAGTTCCCCGCAATCGTCCCCGACTCCCGACGCGACTTTGATGCGCGTACCGCCGACGTAGAGCCCGGAAAGCGCGGCTTCCCCGTCCGGGTAAAACGCCCCTTGCGTTCTCTCCTCTATTTCCTTCTCGCTCATCAGGCCGCGGGAGAACTCCGCCCATTTGCCCGCCGTCAATTTCATCAGCTTGCGGGCGCGTTTACGCGGGATCTGGACGAGAACCGGCCACCGGCGCTCGCGTTCGGCCAGGGCTTCAATGTCGTTTTCGAGAATGGCGAGCGGGTTGTCCATGCGCCGATTCTCGTCGTCGGCGAAAATCGCGCAAGGGTAAAACGCCCCGGCTCTGTCAAACGAGGTGCCAGAAGGCGAAGATCAGAACCGCGGCGCCCCCGATCGGGCAGAGGACCAGGCGCTTACCGAGAGCGAATGCGGGGGAAGTGACGTGTTTCCATTCGCGCATCTCGTGGAAGTACAGCGTCTTGCGGTAGACCACGGCGGAAAGAAAGACGAGCGCGGCGACGATGAATCGTGCCGAGCGCGCCGCGATGTGGTCGACAAGGAACGCGAGGGAAAACAGAAACATCCACAATCCGATGGTCGAGCAGGCGTCTATGGCAAGCAGGGCGAACCCGCGCGGATCTTTCCCTGCTATAAGCGCGACGGGGTCGCGCGTTTCGGACAAAAGCGACCGCAGCCGGGAAAAGCGTGGCGTGTTCATAGGTTGGAGAGAAAGAGGAAGTTTGCCAGACGGGGAAAGAGGCGGAGGACGGCGATGTATGCCACCCCAAGCGCGTCTCGCTTCGGCCGTCAAACAAGGTGCCGAAAAGCGAAGATCAGACTGGATCGGGACGCGTTGCGACGGGACTTCTGTCGGCTATGCGTCGAAACGGAGAAAAATATCGTGGGTTGGCGCCGCACATATTCGCCGTTTCTGATGGGGTTGGATAAGGGCTGCCTCCCATTTTTCCCCCGCGAAGAGATACGTGTCCGTCGATGATTTGGTCAATTCGCCCAGATAATCGTTTTTGCTTACGGTGTTCGTCCCCGCATTCTTGAGTTTGAGTCTGGGGCCGCGGAAAATCAAATGAGCCTCGAAGGATGTCGGGTTCGTTGCCTCCTTATCCTCCGCGACGAGGTCCAATCGTGATGCGTTGAAAATGACGGTCAAGGAACCGCCACCGTGCCAAACTGATTCGCAGGCTGGAAAAACCTTGGCTTGGAAAGGTATGACGCCGCCTATCCTTCCCTTGATTGTCCATTGATCGCCCTCCGAGAAAACGCTTTTTTCGAGCTTCAACAGTTTTGTCTCGTCCTTGGTTTGCTCCAGATGCAGGGCGATTTTGAATTTTCCCTGGCCGCCGGAGAGGTGCGCGGGGGCATTGATTGCGTTTCCCGGAAGTTCGACAATTAAGTCGGGAACCAAGACACCGAGATTGCCCGCAACAAGGGGGGAATAGATGGAGTCTCGTATGATTTTGTCCATGGTCGGCCAAATGGGTATCTACGTCATGTACGAAGAGAGGTATCGACGAGCCTAGAATCCGGTATGAAAAGAAGCAAGCGTCGGCGCCTCATTCCGAATTCGATTGGAAAATGTGTGAAAAGTCGATTTCAGGGCTCCTGACAACGCCCAAAAGATGCCGGAATCGGAGAGATATTTTTACCGGAACATTCGGGGGAGGGGGACAAAAGGGGGCTAATAGGGGCACCCAAGGAAATCAAAACTGCAGGAAAACTACAGAAATCGTATTTTCGATTTCGGAAGGACTTGCGTAAGTCCTTGATTTAGTGGAGCCAATGACGAGATTCGAACTCGTGACCTGCTGATTACGAATGAAGAGGTATCAGAAGGAATATTTGAGGGTGGAGAAAAGTTACTCTGAAGAAATGGCTTCCATTTAGCACAGTAATTTAGCACAGTCGGAAAAATCAACAGGTCAGATAATGAGAGCCGAACGGAAGAAAAAGAATCAGCAGGCCAAGGGAATTTTTCAGCGACCAGGGTCCAAAAATTGGTGGCTCCGGTATACAGATGCGACAACTAGAAAACAGCTAAGGGTGAGCCTCGAAACGGAGGACTATGCCGAGGCCGTATCCAAAGCCAAGAAGGAGAGGGGAAAAACCTTTTATGAACGGAAGCCGGCGGGTCAGTCATGGATCGATTCAATCGAGACTTACCTTGCAGAAAAAATAGCGGGGAAGCGTACTGATGGGCGAAGCGTCCGCCCGTTTCGCCCGGAAACAGCGGTGCGTGTAAGGCGGTTATTGCGTTGGTTTGGCGAGTTCTCGAAGGTTACGGATCCAGGGCAAGTTAATCTTGAACATCTCCAAACATTTTATGACTTCTATAAAAACCCCGGAATTGATCGGCACGTTGAACAACGTAAACCTCGAAAGGGCTATAAACGGCAGTTCAAAATCCCTCGGGTTGTGGAGGAAAAATTACCCAGGATGAGGAAAGGATCGGAAGCCTCAGCTCGATCAAGTATTCTGCCGGTCGAAGCATTCCTCGAACACCTGGGATTGTTGAAAGAACGCATATCGTTTCAAAAGGGGGTGCGGATCGAACGTCGGGAAGCTGTTGTCCAGATGCCCCGGGCGTTGCAACTTATTGAGGAATGCCCTCGTGCTGACCTCAAATTTGTTTTGATCTGTGGTTTCTGCATGGGGCTAAGGAAAGCGGAGATTATTGCGACGCGGCCAGCGTGGTTCATTCTTTCTGAAACAGATGGAAGGCTTGAAATTCCCGGCAAGGAAATCCAATTACTTGCGAACGGAGAGAAAAAGCTGTGGAAAACCAAAAATGGTAAGGGGAGGGGGATCCCACTGCCGCCGCCGATGATGGAATTTCTCAAAAAGCATCCTGAATACGTCGAGAAAAAACGGCTCTATTGCCTTCATCCCGAGGCTTGTTCTGCCCCTTATCGCTACGACCCCCGATTGCCGTTCAAAGGATACATGAAAGCAAAGGGGGTGTCGGACATCTGCATGCATACGATGAGGCATTCTTTTGCAACCCACCTCGCATTATCTCCCTCCAAGGACTTTTCCGTGGGGCACCTCGCGGCATGGTTGGGCGACCGCCTCGAAACGGTCCAAACCAACTATTTCCACGGGGAAGCTCGCAAGGGGGCGTTGGATGCCGCATTTACAAAACCTGAGGATCGAAAAGATGCCGAGGCAGCGAAGGTTCAGGAAACGGCCAGTGCCGTTGCCGCAGAAGTGCTGAAACAGGCAAAACACCTTCCGGTACAACCTGCTTGGGAATGGACAGAAAACGCACCCGCGATTCACGTCCAGATGTATTCCGTCGAAGATACGGTAAAATTTTTTGATGCCTTCCAAGCTCTTGTTGTCCCGGAAGCCGATCAATCTGAATGTGCTTCATTGCAATCCGACTGGGAGGAAGGGAAACTTTCCACGGAACGGGCACGGTTGATTATCTTGGAAAGAGGCGGATGGATTAAAAAGACCGACCGCAGCTAGACATCTTCAGTGAGGGGTATTTACCGAGCCTACCTTGACTCATAAAGCGTCTTGGCAACAGGTTGCTCCTGTTGTTTAATTCCCGGGTTTTTCCGGTTGCCGGGTTGGCACATTCCCTGAGCCCCTCCCAGTTGCTGACCACCCAAATTTTCCAAAGCATGTTTGCTCAACCTGATAAATCCCTCGAATCCTGGCTTTGGGACGCCGCTTGTTCCATTCGGGGAGCCAAGGACGCTCCGAAATTCAAGGATTACATCTTGCCGCTCGTCTTCGCCAAGCGCCTTTGCGATGTCTTTGACGACGAGATCAACCGGATATCAAAGGAAGTCGGTTCCCGCGCCAAAGCATTCAAACTGATCCGGCACGACAAAAAGCTGGTTCGCTTTTTCCTCCCCTTGGAGCCCAAGAATCCCGACGATTCCATCTGGTCCGCCATCCGAACGGGTGGCGACGTTCATCGCAAACTGGGTGACAAGTATCAAGAGAAGCTCGGTCAGGAATTGACCACCTACCTGCGCTCCATCGCTGATGCCAACCCGTTGCTCAAAGGCATCATCGACCGCATCGATTTCAACGCCACCACCCACGGCCAGCGTGATATCGACGATACCCGGCTCTCCAACCTCATCGAAGCTATCAGCGCCAAACGCCTCGGGCTATGCGACGTGGAGCCGGACATCATCGGACGCAGCTACGAGTACCTTATCCGCAAGTTCGCCGAGGGTGGGGGACAGAGCGCGGGTGAATTCTACACCCCGGGGGAAGTGGGCCTCGTGATTGCCCGCATCATGGAGATTGAGCCGGGCATGGACATTTACGACCCCTGCTGCGGTTCCGCCGGGCTTCTCATCAAGTGTGAGCAGGCGCTTGCCGAAAAGATGAGCGTGCGTTCCCGCAAGACCTTCGCCCCGGCCAAGCTCTATGGCCAGGAGTTCACCGCCACCACCTGGGCCATGGCCAACATGAACATGATCATCCACGACATGGAAGGCCAGATCGAGATCGGCGACACCTTCAAGAACCCCAAGTTCCGCGACAGACAGGGAAAACTCCGCACCTTCGACCGCGTCGTCGCCAATCCCATGTGGAACCAGGACTGGTTCACCGAGGC
>DBTH01000145.1 GCA_002306945.1 Methylacidiphilaceae bacterium UBA1321
TGCCCGCCATGTTCGGGCCGGTGAGGATGATGAGGCGGTTGGACTCGGTATCGAGTTTGGAATCGTTCGGGACGAAGCGCTCGGCTTGCAACATCTGTTCAAGCACGGGATGGCGGCCCTCGATGATTTCGAGCGAACCGCTCTCGTCGACTTCGGGCTGGCGGTAATCTTGTTCCTGCGCGAGCGCGGCCCAGCCGGAGAGAACGTCGAGGGCGTTGATCGATTGCGCGGTGGTCTGGATTTCACCGGTCTTCACGACGGCGGCGTTGCGCAATTCGAGGAAGATTTCGTATTCGAGCTGGTTGGCGCGTTCCTCCGCACCGAGAATCTTCGATTCCATTTCCTTCAACTCGGGGGTGATAAAACGTTCCGCGTTGGCCAGCGTTTGCTTGCGGGTGTAATCGGCGGGGACGTTGGCGAGGTTGGAGGTGCTGATCTCGATGTAGTAACCGAAGACGGAATTGTAGCGGACCTTGAGCGATTTGATGCCGGTGCGCTGTTGCTCGCGTGTCTGCAATTCGGCCAGCCACGCCTTGCCCTGGGTCGAGGCGGCGCGCAACTCGTCGAGTTCGGGTCGGTAACCGGAACGGATGAGGCCGCCTTCCTTGAGGGCGAGGGGAGGTTCGTCGGCGATGGCCGATTCGAGCAATTGAACGATCTCCGGTTGCGGTGTGATCTGGAGGGCGAGGTCGCGCAGGAGTGTGACGTGATTGCCGACGAGCACGGAGCGCAACTCGGGTAATTGTTTGAGCGAGGCGGCCAGCGCCTGCAAATCGCGCGCGTTGCCGCTGCCCTGGGAAAGGCGGCCGATGAGGCGTTCGAGGTCGCGCACGCCGCGCAATTTCTCGCGGACTTGCGCGCGGTCGAATTCGTTTTCTTTCCAGAACGCGATGGCTTGCTGGCGGCCTTTGATCGCCTCGACCGAGCGTTGCGGTTGCAGAAGCCACTGGCGCAGGAGGCGTGCACCCCCGCTGGTGACGGTACGGTCGATGGCGGAAAGGAGGGTTGTGTTGGCTCCGCGCGGACTGGAGACGAGATCGAGATTGGCGCGGGTTGTTTCGTCGAGGATCAAAATGTCTCCGCGCTGGAACGTGCCGACGCGCTGGACGTGACCGAGATTGCGGCGCAATTCCTGTCCGAGGTAATGAAGCAATGCGCCCGCCGCGCTGACTGCCGAGGGGGCCGCGCCCAGACCGTAGCCATCGAGCGATTGGGTTTTGAAATGATCCTTGAGCGTGAATTCGGACGAATCGGGAGTGAAAATCCAGTCCTCCACGCCGATGACGAGCGCCGCGCCGAGGCCGTCGGGAACGCGGCCTTTTTGCTCGGAAGGAACGACGATTTCGGCTGGCTGCACGCGACCGATCATATCGGCGACTTCCTGCTCGCTGGCGAGTTCACCGGCGCGGAATTCGCCTGTGCTGAGGTCGAGATAGGCGAGGCCCCAATTCGATTTGCCCTGATAGAGCGCGGCGCAAAAATTGTTCTGCTTGGCGTCGAGCAAACCCGAGTCAACGACGCTGCCGGGGCTGATGATCTGGGTGACCTCGCGTTTGACCATGTGGCCGGGGCGGGGCGTTTCCATCTGGTCGCAAATGGCGACGCGCTTGCCTGCCTTGATGAGACGGGCGATGTAGCCTTCGGCGGCGTGGAAGGGAACGCCGCACATGGGGGTTTCCTGCCGTTTGGTGAGAGTGAGTTCGAGTACCTGGGACGCGTACTTGGCATCCTCGAAGAACATCTCGTAAAAGTCCCCCAGCCGGAACAGCAGAATGGCGTCGGGAGGAATCTCCCGCTTGATGCGCAGGTATTGCTGCATCATGGGAGTGGTCTGGCCTTCGGTACTCATAAACGGCCAGAGTATCGAATGATTTGCGCGATGTCGCGCCAAATTCATCTACCAGCGGATGATGCAGAGACTGTTTTGCGAAGTGGCGGCGGCTTCCTCAACGGTCATCCAGCGCTCGGCGGCGCGTTCGCCCCAGGAATCGGAGATGGCGATTTCGCGCGTGGCGGCGTTGTAGCCGATGATCATGCGCAAGTGGCCGTTGCGGATGTCGGTCTTGATCGATTTCGCATCGGTGCGGGCGGAGTCGAGTTGCTTCTTCCAGGCATCCCAATCGGTCTGCTGTTTGCGTTCGCGGGTGCGGGCTGTAATGCTTTTTTCCAACCCAATGTCGACGAAACAACCCCACATGATCGGCATGCCTTCGTCGATGCATTTGGCGATATTGCGCAGATCGATGGCTGGCGGGATGCCTTCGACGCGGCGACCGTACTGGCGGCAGAGATCGTCGACATTCTGGGCCATCTCGGCGAGGGAAGTGCCACCGCCGAGGTTGGTGTGACCGGCCATCGAAAGAACATACATGTCGGCGGGAATGCTCAGGTAGCGGAGGTAACGTTCCCAGGTCGCGGGAACGCAAAACCCTTTCGGCCCCTGATCGACCATCGGGATTTCGCTCACCACGACATCGCCGTTGTCTCGCTTCTCGACGCGCTTGAGGAG
This sequence comes from Methylacidiphilaceae bacterium UBA1321, assembly GCA_002306945.1. GTDB lineage: Bacteria > Verrucomicrobiota > Verrucomicrobiia > Methylacidiphilales > UBA1321 > UBA1321. The sequence continues at coordinate 2,510 of DBTH01000145.1, forward strand.
CGTCTGGCGCAATTCGGAATCGGAGATGCGGGCGGTGCGGCCACCGGCATCGGCGAGCGCGGTCGACATGACGCGAACGACGACATATTCATTGCGCGGCGTGGCCAGCAGAATGGCCGTGTCCTTCCAGTTCCAACGCTTCACCCGTTCGCGCGTGTCGCGTGTCTGGCCGAAGGTGGTCTTGTCCTTGTCGGAGGGAGCGCCGAGGGCGTCGGTGAGGGCTTTTTCAATCGCGTCGGCGTCGGACTTGAGCGTCTTGTCGAAGCTGCGGATTTCGTCCTTGAGGGCGCGTTTCTGCTCGCGTTCCTGGCGCTGGGCTTCGCTGCGGTTTCGGTTGTTGCTGGTCGAATCTTCGGTGAGGCTGGCGAGCTTGCCGAAGTCGCCCTTGTTGGCGAAGACGATGGAAAGTTGCGTCGGTTTGCCGTCCTCGGCGTAGAGGGCGCACGAATAGGGCCGCGCGCCGAGCAACCGGTATTGCTCGCCGGGGTAGAGACGATAACTCGATTGGCTGGACGTTTTGGATTCCTGCGGCCAGTTCAACCGCTTGGCCACCGCTTCGGCATCCTCTTCCCAAAGAGAGGCCGGTTGGGCGGTCTGGAAAAGTTCGGTCTGAAAAGCCGCGTTGATTTTTTCCGGTGTCGTGTCCCCGGCGGGGGGTGTGTCCTGGGCGATGAGATTCGCTGCGGCGCCGCCAAGTACGCCGACCAGTACGAGCCAGGCCATCCCTTTTTTGCCGATCATAACGAATTCATGTTATGAAAATCCGCCGGTGCGGCAATTCAATATTCGTGCGAGGGAAAGGCTTTTGACGGAAGGCCTTTTTATCAGGAACTCATCAAATCAAGAAGGAGGGGAATCTAAAGTCTCTGCCTTTATGATTTCCTGAGTTCTTGATAAGCCTTACCTACTTGGCGGGGGCCGAAGCGGTGGCTGTCACCGCCCCGGGAGTCGGAGGGGCAACGGGAGCCGGAATCGTGGTCGGCGGTGCCGGGGGTGGCGCGGTGACGAAGGCGGCGAATTCCTGCTTGAGTTCGCTATTGATCTGCTGGTCGAGCGCCTTGCGGCGGGGTTCCATTTCCTGCCAAAGTTGGCGGTCGGCCTGAAGGCGTTTTTCCCAGAAGCGTTTTTCAAACGTGGCGAACTGTTCCGGCGTCATTTTGACTCCGAGGTCGCGGGCTTTGGATTCAGCCTGGCGGTGGCGGCGATCCTTGTACTCCTGGATGCGCTGGAGCAATTTGGCCCGTTCACCGAGATCCATTTGCTGATAGCGGGGCCATTTTTGCAATTCGATATCGAGTTGCTGGGGGGTGAGTTGGGAAAGGGTTTCGAGTTTCTCGCGGATTTCGATGTCGCCACGGCCGATACCGGGCGCCGGATTCTTTTTACCCTGAGCGGAAGGATCGCCCTGTGCGGGGGGATTGGTCGTTGAGGGTGGAGGCGCATTTTGGGCGTGAACCACGACAGCCGTTGCCGCCAGCCACACGCACAGCCCAATGAGGGTAAGAGCCGTTGTCTTCACTGGTTGGAAATGGCCAGCCATTGGTCAGTTTCGGCCCCGCGGTCGGCGATATAGTTGAGGGCGTCCTGAATCTTGGCCCGGTGGCTGAGTTCAGCCGAAGTCGGGACAGGACGCGGCGGGTTGCCGCCAAAGGAAAGTACGCAGGCTACCACGACCACGGCTGTCGCGCCCATCCAGGCCGAGACCGGCAGAAGTCGCCGCCAGAGGGAAGGGGCCGGTTGCTTGGCCTCACGCCGCAACCGGGCTACCGTGCGCGCGGCAAACCAGGCATTCGGCTCCTGCAAGGGGGCTTTGCCCAGCAACTTCCAAATGGGGTCGTTCGGTTCCATGTGCGTTCTTGTTTTACTACTTATATAAACGGGTTCGCTAGGGAAAAGTTTCGGTATTTACGTTTTATCGAGGTAGCTCTGAAGGGCGGAACGGAGGGTTTCCCTGGCCCGAAAGAGGAGGGATTTGGTGGCGGAAACGGAGGTTTTGAGCACGGCGGCAATCTCTTCATAGGAAAATTCGTCATAGCGCCGCAGAACCACGGCCAGCCGTTGCTGTTCGGGCAGGGCCAAAATGGCGCTATCGATCGACTTCATCATTTCCCGGTTCAAGGCCTCTTCGGCGGGGGTCTTGGCTTGCGGGTCGGCCAGTTCCAAGCCCGCTGCCATGCCGTCCTCGGCCTCTTCGATTTGTTCGGGGAGGGGTTGAAGCCAGGCGCGGGTGCGGCGGCGGTATTCGTTGACGACGAGGTTGCGCACGATGGTGAAGAGCCAGGTCTTGAACTGCGCGGTAGGGGTGTAGGTCTTGGCGGCCTTGTAAACCCGCAGGAAAACCTGCTGGGCAATATCCTCCGCCTCGACCGGGTCGCCGAGCATCTTGACGACGGTGCCGTAGACGAGCCGCTGATGCCGTTCCACCAGCAGGCGGAAGGCTTCCTCGTCGCCCTGGGCGATCAGCGTCATCAATTCCACATCATCCGGTGCCGGGGTGGATTCGTTGCCAGTGGGGAGAGCCATGGGAGGAATGGAAAGGATAGTCCGGGAAAAGTGGAAACTCTGACAGATTTATTTTGCTAAATGACACGCACTAAGATCAATATTGCTGCCCTATGTCAGGTCATAGTCACTGGGCTAAAGTTAAACACGTCAAAGGCGTCGTCGATGCACGGCGCGGCAAACTGTTCAGCAGGTTGTCGAAGGAAATCACCATTGCCGCTAAATTAGGCGGTGGCGATCCTAACTTCAATCCCCGCCTGCGGCAAGCCATTCAAACCGCCCGCGACGAGAGCATGCCGATGGACAACATCGACCGCGCCGTCAAAAAAGGCACGGGAGAAATCGCCGGTGTCAACTACGAGGAAATTACCTACGAAGGTTTCGCCCCCGGCGGCGTCGCCATTATTGTCGAGGCGACCACTGACAACAAAAACCGCGCCGCGGCCGAGATTCGTTCCATCTTCACCAAGAACAACGGCAACATGGGCGGAGCCGGCAGCGTCAGCTGGATGTTCCACCGCAAGGGCCTCATCCTGGTCGACTCCGCGAAAGCTTCCGAGGACGACGTCATCAACGCCACCCTCGATGCCGGTGCCGAGGATGTCCGCCAGGTCGAAGGCTTTTTCGAGATTGTCACCCCGGTCGATAAATTCGACGCGGTCTGTGCCTCGCTCAAAAAGGCCAACATCGCCACCGAGTCATCGAAATTGACATTCCTGGCCGAAAACCAGACACCCGTGACCGATCTGGGAACAGCCCAGCAAGTGCTCCGCCTCTACGAAGCCCTCGACGATCACGACGATGTGCAGAATGTTTACGCCAATTTCGACATTCCCTCGGAGATTTTGAGCAAGATCTCCGAAAGTTGATCGTCAATCTCTCAGATCCTGCCTGCCAGATGGGTGAATTCCAACCCGCTGGCCAACTGTAGTTTGAATTGGCCAGCGAATTGCTAATGCCGCGGGTGGAGGATTTGTATTAATGAGCAACTGGTTTTACGCGCAAGACAGTCAACACCAAGGCCCCTTCAATGAAGCCGAGCTGAAGGAAATGTTGGCGGTTGGCAAGCTGCCCCGCGCCGTTCTGGTTTGGAAAGAAGGCATGGAAAACTGGGCCGCTGCCGATACGGTTCCGGAATTCCAGTTTCGTCCTCCGCCCATCCCCTCGCGTCAAACGACCCCGCCTCCGGCCCGACTCGCCTCCGACCCGGCACCCCAGGAAAAATTGGCCCCCGCCGCCGAGAGTGATCCTGACGCGAACAGCGAAACCGGCCCTGCTTACGATGCCGATCCCGATGATGTGGCCCGGAATAAAACCGTGGCAATGGTCGCTTATTTCTGGGTTCTGTTTCTGGTTCCGCTGGTCGTTGCGCCGAACTCCGCATTCGCCAAATACCACGCCAATCAGGGACTGATCCTCTTCATCGCAAGCCTCATCCTCATGGTGGCCGATTCCGTGTTGCGCCTGCTGCCGTTGATCGGCTTCGGCGTCAACATCGCCATCTGGGCGATACTGGTCGCCTATGTTATTCTGGGTATTGTCAACGCCGCGCGCGGCAAGGCCAGGCCGTTGCCCATCATCGGTCATTATAAATTGCTACTCTGACAAACGGCTCGGCTCATTGAGCCTGTTAGCATTTCAAAGTATTATGCCCACAAAGATTGGGGGCGCTGCCCCCATATCCCCCGCTAAAGGGTATGATACCCTTTAGAAACCCCACAGGGCTTTTTCCCTTTTTATGTTGCGTAAAAAGAGGAAAAAGCTCATGAGGATTCTTAAGGAAATTATTTCCTTTAGCAGGAGGTTTGGAGGACAGAGTCCTCCATTCTCTGTGCACGA
>DBTH01000112.1 GCA_002306945.1 Methylacidiphilaceae bacterium UBA1321
TCAGGAAGAACGCGACGGCGTTGTGTCCGTACCACCATTGAACGAGTGCGTCCTGCGCACCGCCAAAGAGCGGGTAGGAATGAGTCCAGCTCGTGGGAATCTGGAGGTGATTGACGATGTAGAGCATCGCCACTGTGATGATCGTGGCGATGTAGAACCAGAGAGCAACATAGAGTGTTGGTTCATTGCGGACGGCGAGGGTCCAGAAAAAATTGATTGCGAAGATCACCCAGAAGATGACAACCATCAGGTCAATGGGCCAGATCAACTCGGCGTATTCCTTGCTGCGGGTCAGACCCATCGGGAGCGTGATGGCTGCGGCGACGATGATCGCTTGCCAGCCCCAGAAATGGAACCAGGCGAGGAAATCGGATGGAAGCCGGGCTTTACAAAGCCGCTGGGTGGAATAGTAAATGCCGCAGAACATCATGTTGCCGACGAAAGCGAAGATCGCGGCGTTGGTGTGGAGTGGCCGCAACCGGCCAAAGGTTAGCCACGACGTGTCGAAGTTGAGGACGTGAAAGGCGAGTTGCGCGGCAACAAAAACACCCACCAACATGGCGACCGCTCCCCAGAAGATGGCGGCGAAGAAAAAGGCGCGGACAATCGCATCGTTAAATTCGACCTGCACTTTGGCCGTGGACGGTGAAGAGTTCATAGGCTGGTTTTGGATTGGGGAGCGTCGGATGGAGGGTTAATAGGTTTACGGTCTGAATCTGTAGATTTCTGAGTACGAGATTGTTCGGGTTCCAGGGGGAACAAGGAGTCACGTTCCGGGTTGCTCCAACGGTCGCCCGATTGGTAAAGAAATCCAAGAACAAAAATCACCGTAAGTAAAAGACTGACAAAGATGGTGAGGGTCAGGACGATCACTGAAAATGGATTTAGGATAATTTAGATTACTGAGCAAGAAATTTTACTAATAATAGCCAGTATAGTAATGATAATAATACGCATATTATTATAGCTAAGCAATAAGCGAAAGTAAATTCCGCCTTTCTGGATGCCTATTCCCTTTATATTGCGCACATTACGAGGTGTTTTCTTTGGTGGCTTCCGGCCTTTCGCCAGGAAGTTGTAATAAGAAGCTAAGTTATTGGAGTGTAATGTATTATATTGTATTCTGATTGGAATACGTATAGGGGCTATTGTAAGACCTGTTTACCATTGTCATAAGCTGAACATGTCACGAGTATTCCGCCCCATATGGTTTTGGGCCGGAAACACGGGGGAAGGTGGGGTGGAGGCAACAAGGGATTCAGCCTGGTCGAGGTTGTATCGTCGTTGGGGATCATTTCTTTTGGCCTGATGGCGCTCATTGGACTGTTGCCGGTGGGCATGCAGGCTTCCCGCGATTCGCGCGAAACGACTGCCGAGGCCCAAATCACACAGTATGTCTCCAATTGCGTCCGGCAATCGGCTTCCTCCTCTCTCTCGGACTGGATCGAGCCGCATGTGTTTTATTTCGACCGGCAGGGATTGTGCGTGGAGGAGGGTTCCGCCGATGTCTTTTACCGGGTGACGTTGACTCAGGCCGGTGCGAGCGGATCGGTGGTCGGCGCGGATTCGAGCCTTTCAACATTACAGATTCATTTGCACGCCATCAACGAACCGCAAACAACCCGGACAATCGCTCTGCACCGGGCGGTGTCGGATCCGTGATATGAACCGCTGGCAGGAGGCCGTGAATCCGGAAACGGTTCGAGGGTATACTTTATTGGAGCTTTTGGCGGCAATGGCGACGCTTGGGGTGATCCTGGCTCTATTGTTTTCGGCGACAGGAATGACGTCACTGGCCTGGCGCGAGAACGCCTCTGCGATCGATACTTTTCAACAGGCGCGGAGTGCCTTTTCCGGTATGACGCTACGGCTTGGACGGGCGACGTTGAATAACTACCGCGATTACTTCGACACGGAACAACGGGATTTTACCTATCCGATCTTCACGCCGGGGAAGATGGAATATCGCCAGCGTTCGGAATTGAATTTTGTTTGCGGCCGGGCTGGCGACCTGATCGCGGACGAAACGACGCCTCATCCGGCGCACGCGGTATTCTTCCAGGCGCCGCTGGGCCGGAACGGTACTTCCGAAGGGAGCGGACGTTCGGCCCTCAATCAGTGCGCCTACTACATCGAATACGGCAGCGATGAAAAGTGGCAGCCGTCCTTTGCGGTTTCTGCCGCAACGGCCCGTTACCGTTACCGGCTTTGTGAGGCGGTCCAATCGAGCGAGAAGTTCAGTCTGTATCAATACCCGGCGGGAAATTTGTGGTTGAAGGATTTTGTCTCGGGACAGCTTTCCTCCTGCGCGCACGTGCTGGCGGAAAACATCGTGGCGCTGGTGCTGTTGCCGCAACGTTATCCGGGCGATACGGGGATCGCGCCGAATTACGCCTACGATTCGCGCGCCTGGCAATCGAGCCGGACGACGCTGGCCGACTTGACGCAGAACCGGCTCCCGCCGCTGGTGCAGGTGACGATGGTGGTGGTGGATGAAAATTCGGCGCGGCGGATGCAGACAGCCGATCCCGGCGGTTTTTCCAATCTGGTCGGCTCCGGTCTTTTTCAGAACGCGGCGAATTACGCGGTGGATTTGAAAACACTTGAGGATGCGTTGAAACCGCACTGCCGCTACCGGATTTTTCAAACAACGGTCGCCTTGGCGTCGTCGAGCTGGAGCGAGTGAAGGGAGCCCCGGATGCATTGCAAAAAAGGGTTTGCCGGGAAGCGCGTCCGGGCGAAATCGGGAATGGCACTCATTCTTGTCCTGAGCTTGCTGGTGTTGCTGTCGGCGCTGATCATCGGCTATTTCGCGACGATCATGACCGAGCGGACCAGTTCGCGTCATTACGCGGTGACGACCGTAACACGTCAACTTGCCGACTCGGCCCTCAATATCATCATGGCCCAGATTCACGATGCGACAGTGCGCAGCGGGACGGCGTGGTCGTCGCAGCCGGGGTTGATCCGCACCTTCGACACCCGTGGCAACCCCTCGCGGGCGTACAAACTTTATTCGTCGGATGAAATGACCGTGGACGGAAAATTCGATGTCCGCGCCGCGCACGATTCCGAGGTGCCGTCCGACTGGGCGCAACGATCGGCCGAGTATATCGATCTCAATGCCTTTGCCTGGAGCCGCGGACGCAAGTGCTACCCGATCCTCGATGCCAACGCGGCGGGAGCGGTGGAAGGCTTTGCGGCTGATTCGCGCGACGGGGTGGCGATGCCGGTGCGCTGGATTTACGTTCTCAAGGATGGTCAGTTGGTCAAGGCGGCCGCTTCCGGCGGCGGAAAGACGGTGACGGTTTCCGCGGCGACGAAGGACAATCCGGTCGTGGGACGCATCGCGTTCTGGACCGACGACGAGACGTGCAAGATCAATATCAATACGGCTTCGGAAGGCGTGTTCTGGGATGTGCCGAGGACGCAATCGACCGAGGATCGGAAATTCGCCGCGAGCCAACCCGTTTATGCCGAGTACCAGCGTTTTCCCGGACATCCGGCAACGGTTTGCCTGAGCACGGTTTTCCCGGATTGGGTGGGAGGAACCGCACCGCAGTATGCGAAGATTTACGCATTGTCGCCGCGCGTGGCGACGGGCGGTTCGCAGGAGGGTACGGCCGAACTGACGACGACGATTCCCCTGGTCGCGGCCAAGACCGACCGGCTTTACGCGAGTCTGGACGAATTGCTCTACACGACGCAGTTTTCC
>DBTH01000143.1 GCA_002306945.1 Methylacidiphilaceae bacterium UBA1321
GTTACCATGGTACTAGGTGGTTTCGGTCAAACGGCGACCGAACACCCGAAAACAGTTTTCTCTATACGGTATCGGTGCTTTCGCGATGGGAAGCCACTCGCATCGCTCCAAGCAAGGTTGACATAATTCTCCTCGAAACCGAGAACCACATAATCTCCATCGGGCAGCGTACAGGTAGAAAAGCGGTCACGGCCGAAAAGACTGTATTCCGCTCGCATGCCGTCTAAGTGTATGACGTCGCCGATTTGCATAATCCCTCCGTTTAGCAACTCAGTGGGTCAATAGTCCCCAAGGCCGGCATTGATTCTCCGGCCGGCACCTAAAAAGTGGTCAGCCATTTGGTGATATGCCAGCAACCGGCTCACGATGATGTCGGATTTGGGAGCCTGCCTCGCCCCTCAGGGCATATTACCCTTGACTTAAATATAATTTATAAGTTAGTTTAAAAATTTTGTCCATAGGGAATTCTCCGGGAACCTTTCTGCACAACCATCCCGACCGCATGTACAAGCCTCGGAACTCGGTCGAACCCGAATAAGCGCGCCTTCTTTTCGGAACTCCCATTTCTTTCAAATCCGATAACCGTAACGCTCAAAATTTTTGCCCCACACGCGCCTCACTTTTTCGCGGTCTGCTTCACTCATATAGTAGGAATTCTTTTCGTAATCACTTATCGACTTCATATAAGTTTCAATCCGTTCTTCAAAAGGCTCAAAACCTGTCAGCCCAAGCCCTTCGTACATTCCTCGCAGGGTTTTGATCGGTTCAGCTTCCAAATCTTCGAACTTCATCTCGTAGAGCGAACCTGCGGGGATAAGGCCCTTATCCCTTTCAAAGAGTGAGAACAGTTCAACGTACCAGGACAGTATAAGCTCATCCACCAACTCGGGTTCGGGAATTTGGAGGTGCGCGGGGCCCAAACCATCTGCCCAGAGCTTCCGGGTAGACAGATAGACTCGGTAGGGGTCTCTCACGATGTGAACGAACTGAGCCTGCGGAAAAATCTCCAACAGCGTGCTCACCCGACCAAGATTCGGCGGCGACTTCAACACGACTCTTCCCTGGTTCGCCACCATCAACTTTTTCACGAACAGAATGAGAGATTCTTTCCATCTCTCAAGCGCTTCTTTCGGGAGAAGCTTGGAGTCAATTTCGGAGTAGCCTTGGTCCTCCGTAACCGGAAACAGGAACTTCATATAGGGTGACACCGTTGAGTGCGCAGCAAGGGCAAATTCATCTTCGTGCGGCGTGTGAGCAGAAAAGGTCATATTGTCCATGGGCCGTTTGTCTGGGGCGACCAAGTTGAAAAAGGTCGCTCCGATTCCTGTGAACAGGAAGTGGTGGGGAAAAAGGCTCTGAAAAGCAGTTGGGGCTGTAAAATTCTCGTCCAAGCTTAGAAGATTGTGGAGGTGGGTCGTTCCGCTGCGCCAATGGCCGAGAATGAATAAAGGGGGGGGCTCAATCACGACGCCTCGAATCTGACGCGCGCTGAATATGGTTTCGCATGCGCCGTAAATAGAATTGAGTACGCCTACGATCAACAGATAAAACAGCCGCTCGGCGCATTTAGTATCCACCCGAAAATCATTTCTCGCCAGAACTCGCAGCAAATTACCCAGTGTCATCCCGTGTATCACTTGTGGGCGCACTCCCGGTTTGAAAAACGACAAATCATAAGCACTTAACGCCACCCTAACACCTCATGACAAATGCGTGATTGACCCGGCATCTTAACCGAAAATCCGGTACAGGTGCAAAGAGGTAAAAAGAGGGACACTTTGGCCGTCGCATTCGATGCCAGGGAAAAACCATGTTTCCCCGGTTTTCTTCTGCGTCAACGGAAAGCACCCCTTGCAATGAGAAATCAATAATGTCAAAAAGTGTGTTGGGCCCATTACCTTCCGGACTGAAGCTCATTCCCGTACGATCTTCGTTTGAAGCGTCTGTTGAGGTGATGGGAGGGATCTACCGAGGAACTTTGAAGGGACAAGGAGACGGACATGACATTCAAGGGCAGGACATGGAAATTCGGTGACGACATCAACACCGATGAAATCATTCCCGCTCGCTATCTCAGCATTACGGATCCGGCAAGGCTGGCCGAACATGTTATGGAAGATGCAGATCCAGGGTTTCCATCCAAAGTGCAACAAGGAGATATTATTGTTGCAGGAAAAAACTTCGGATGCGGGTCTTCGAGAGAACATGCGCCTGTGGCGATAAAGGCCGCGGGAGTGGCCTGCGTGATAGCCAAGAGCTTTGCCAGGATCTTTTTCCGCAACTCATTCAACATGGGGCTGCTCATCCTGGAATCTCCGTCCGCTGTGGAAGGTACGGGGGAAGGTGACCGGCTGGAAATAGACCCGGACAACGGACTCATTCGAAACGTGACCACGGGGGAGAGCTTTAACGTAGGGGCCATCCCTCCTTTTATGAAGGAGCTCCTGCAGCACGGCGGCTTGATTGCGCATATCAAGAAAAGGCGCGTACCGGGGCAGACTAGGTAAACCGACAAATGACGTGGAACCGTCGCGGAGGAATTGAAAAGTGCGTGTCTTAATGATTACGCCGGAAGTGACTCCCTTCGCCCAGACCGGTGGTTTGGGGGAGGTCTTGTCGGCACTGCCCGGCGAACTTGCCGAGTTGGGCGTCGAGGTGGACGTCTTCATGCCCAAGTATCGCGGAATTGATTGCGACAAGTATGGCTTGAAAGAAACAGACTTGAAGATCAAAGTAGATATCAACGCGCGGACGGTGCCTGCGGCGTTGTGGGAATTTAGAGACAAAAGGGGTGGGCGGTACCTCTTCGTAAAATGCGACGAATACTTTGACAGGGAATATCTATACGGCACACCCGAAGCGGACTATGAAGACAATGCAGAGAGATTCGTATTCCTGTGCAGATCCGCAATCGAAATGGGTCTCGCCGCATCAACACACTATGATGTCTTCCATTCCCATGACTGGCAGGCCTCACTGGCCCCTGTGTATCTTCGGACGCTTTACGCCGGGGAGCCACTCCTTGAAACCAGCGCCTCGGTCATGACTATCCATAATCTTGGGTATCAAGGAATCTTCTGGCACCTCGACATGCCCCTAGTGGGGGTGGGCTGGGAGTTTTTTACACCCAAGCACATGGAATTCCATGGCAAACTCAATTTTCTTAAGAGCGGTATCGTATTCGCCGATGAGGTGAATACAGTATCACCAGGATATCGTGACGAAATCCTCACGCCGGAGTTTGGTTTCGGCCTAGAAGGAATACTTCAAGAGAAGGGGCCTCATCTTACAGGTATACTGAACGGTGTAGATTACAGAACCTGGAATCCCGAAACTGATCCTTTGATTGCAGCCAACTTTACTTCGGAGGATTTCACCGGCAAAGCACTTTGTAAAGCCGATCTCCAAAGAATCTCTCATCTCCCCATCCGGCGCGATGTTCCCGTGATAGGCATGGTGAGCCGCCTTTCAGACCAGAAGGGGATTGACATACTAGGCGGGGCAATACCTGCGCTCATGGAGCACGACCTGCAGCTCGTCCTCCTTGGCACTGGCGACGCGAGGTACCACGTATCCTTTCGAGAGTTCGCCGAACGCTACCCGGACAAGATTGGCGTCTTCCTGAACTATGACTACGGCTTGGCACACGCAATATTCGCCGGTGCAGACGTGCTCCTTGTCCCGTCGAGGTACGAACCCTGCGGCCTCAACCAGCTCTACAGCCTGCGCTACGGAACACCGCCCATCGTGCACGAAACCGGAGGTCTTTCCGACTCCGTGGACGATTACGACGAGAACACCGGCAAAGGCACCGGCTTCAAATTCGGCTGGTACGAAGCGGGCGGTCTACGCCAGGCCATTCAGCGAGCACTCAAAGTCTATGCGCAACCCAAGGCGCTGGCTAATCTGCGCCACAACGGAATGCAGCAGGAATTCTCGTGGGACATCAGCGCTGCCGCTTACGAAAAGGTATATGCCAATGCCCTCAAAAGCTGACCGCTCTTTTTTCAATACAAAATCTTTCTCCCTCCGATATTAAAGCCGACTTTTTATCTCAAAAATCGCTTTTTACTCTTATTCCAGATTGAAATTGTCTGGAAAACCGTTATTTTTCGGCGGTGTCCGCAACGTCTCTCCAGGCAGACCAAGTCAAACAATTCGCCGTAGCTCTCGGCTTCGATTTGTGCGGAATCACCACGGCCGATATCGCCGCCCAATCCGATTATTACCGGAAATGGCTCGAAAAAGAACATCACGGGGAAATGCAATGGCTCGCCCGTGATCCACTCCGACGAAGCGATCCCCGGATGGTTCTCTACGGAGCCCGTAGCGTGATTTGCGTCGCCTTGAACTATTATCACCCGCGATCCGACCATCCCGGCCGCGGTCGGATTGCCTCTTACGCACTCGGACGCGACTACCATCTTCTCTTCGAGGAAAAGCTCGCTGCCTTTCGCGAGTGGTTGACCCAACAGGCCGGCGGCCAACACAAAGTCTACGTCGATACCGGCCCTCTTCTGGAAAAATCCCTCGCCGCGCGGGCAGGAATCACCTGGCAAGCGAAAAGCACGATCAACATACATCCCAAATTCGGCACCTGGCTGTTCCTCGGTGAAATCCTCACTACGCTTGAGTTGTCTCCCGACCGCCCGGCCAACGACCATTGCGGCACCTGCTCCCGTTGCATCGACGCCTGCCCAACTCAAGCCATCACCGCGCCCTACCAACTCGACGCGAGACGTTGCATCGCCTACCTCACCCTTGAACTCAAGGGTTCGATCCCGCTCGAATTGCGCCCCCTGATCGGCGACAAAATCTACGGTTGCGACGATTGTCTGGAAGTTTGCCCCTGGAACCGCTTTGCCAAGACGTCACGCGAGACAACCCTCGCACCCACTGAGGCGACGAACAGGGATTTGCGCGATTACCTCTCTCTGACCCGGGAGCAATTCAAAAATCTCTTCTCCGAAAGTCCGATCCTGCGAATCAAGCGCAGGGGATTTCTGCGCAATGTCTGCGTCGCCCTCGGCAATATCGGCACTGCCGACGATCTACCCGCCCTGCACAGGCTTCACAATGACGAGGAACCCCTTATACGCGAACACGCAGCCTGGGCCATTGAGCAAATCGAGAAAAGACTTACCCCGAAAGACAAGCATTCCATCTTCCCTTTTTTCCCCAACTTCGCGGATTCGTGAATGGAATTGCAGAAGCCTGGTACTTGTTTTGAAAATACCATAGTCATCTGGAGAGAGGTGTAAGTCTGTTGGAACACCCTCATCCTGACCTTCTTCCTGGCTAGCCCGGAAATCTCACCATATCTCTAAAAAAACAGCTACTGCCCAATGACGCTATTGAGATCCATCTTCTGCCACTCATTAGTGGCGGAGGGATCGCCTTTTGCCTTGGCGTCCTCAGCAGCAATATCCTCGGGACGGTAAATCTCCGCAACCACTTCGTAACGTCCTTTGGTTTTGATCACCCGCACAACGGCGTTGCGCACCGGCTTGATCGCATCGAAGAAAAGCTCTTTTTTGGTTTCAGCCAGATTGATTTTCTCATTATTGCGGCCCAGGACGTAATACGTCTTGGTCGCCGGGTCTTTTTGAACCTCCGGCAGATAAAATCTCAGCGTCTCGGATTCCGCCCGCTCGCCATTCCCGGCATAACGGGAATTATCGACAGTCAGCACCGCATACAATTTATTCTCCTTGTCGCTCCACTGGAGTTTGCGATTTGAAACGCCACCGTAGACGAAGCTGTGGCCTTCGTCGGGACTTTTGATAATCACAATCGGCTCCATCGCCCGCGCTCCGCCTAATCCCAACGCGAGGATCGTCAGGCACAATAAAAAAGCTTTCACTCTCATAGACAATTCAGTTTTAGGCATCGCAAGAAACAAGCAATTTTTCGCGCTATCTTATTTCGGTAATCCCTTGAAATTTTTAATCGAGTCAAACTCCACGACAAAGGGCTGTCGGGCCCAGTCAGTCGCATCGTTCCAGCGGTATTTGCTCAAGTGCCCAATGACCACGTAATTCTCATAACGCCCGCCATTGGGTTCTCCAGGCTCCCAGAAATAGTTTTCAACATAAGGCTCCCCGTTGACCCATTTCCAGACACCCTCCTGTTCCTCGTCGCTGAGTCCGATCCAGAAAGCTCCATAGATGCTCTGACTGTCCATCAGGTCGGCGACGAACTTGTTTTCCTTGTCCGTAGTGACAACCGCAAGATAGCCGCCCAGTTTTTCCGCATATTCCTTCGCCTGAACCCAACGCATGGGGTTGGCAACAGCGAGATAGGCGTGTCCTTGAAATTCAACGAACTTTGTTTCCGACTTTTGAGCCGCCGCCTCAAGGCGGGAAACCCTTTCCTCCAGGGCGCGCTCCCTCCAAACCACAAGCCCCAGCAACGCCACCACCACCAATGCCCCTAGAATGTAGACATAACGCTTCATGAATTTTTCTCTCCCGGAATAGATGTCGAAAAACCCTACACAATCCCCCGACGTAATGACAGATTGATCTTCGGCGGAAATCTCGCTAATAATCTAACCCTATGTCTTCAGTTCGAGTACGTTTTGCCCCTTCCCCCACGGGTTTGCTGCACATTGGCGGCGCCCGCACCGCCCTTTTTAACTGGCTTTATGCCCGCCACACCGGCGGTACCTTTGTCCTGCGCATCGAGGATACCGACGCCGCCCGCAATACCCCCGAAGCGGTCGCCATCATCTTCTCCGGCCTGAAATGGCTCGGTCTGGATTGGGACGAAGGTCCCATGGGCGACGGCACTTCCGTCGGCGATAAAGGCCCTTATTTCCAAAGCCAGCGCAAGGACATCTACGCCCGTTACGTCGAAAAACTTCTCTCTGAAGGCAAAGCCTACGAGCACGAAGGCGCCATCAAATTCAGGACGCCCAAGACGCCCATTACCGTCGACGACCTCATCTGCGGCCAGATTCACTTCGACCGCACAATGGATCCCGACCTTGTCATCCAGCGCAAGGACGGCTCCCCCGTCTTCCACCTGGTCAATGTCGTGGACGATCTCGAAATGGGCCTGACTCACGTCATCCGTGGCGAAGATCACCTCTCCAACACTCCCAAACACCTCGCGCTCTTTGAAGCGTTCGGAGCCCAACCGCCCCGCTACGCCCACATCCCGCTCATCCTCAACCCGAACGGCTCCAAGATGAGCAAGCGCGACGAAGGCGCTTCCATCGGCGATTACATGGCCAAGGGTTACCTGCCCGCCGCCGTGCGCAATTACCTCTGCCTGCTCGGCTGGTCCCCGAAGGACAACCGCGAAGTCATCGACATCAAGGAAGTCATCGAGAAGTTCGACCTGCCCCAGATCAACCGCAGCAACGCCCGCTTTGATCTGAACAAACTTTTCTGGATCAACGGCGAATATTTCTCCAAGTCCACCGTCGAGGAACTCGAACCGCTGGCCGTCGAAGTGCTCCAGCGCGCCAACGTCCTTCCCGCCGATTACGACAAGGCCTACTTCCATGCCGTGTTCAACATCGTGAAGGAAAAGATCAAGCTCGCAGGCGATTTGCCCGAGTGGATGGATTACTTCTTCAAGGACGACTATGGCTTCGATCCCGCCGCCGTGAATAAAGTATTCACTCCCGCCGGATTCGACAACCTGGCCAAATTGCGCGACCGCCTCTCCAGGTCCACCGCCTTTGACTGGGCCAGTCTGGAAAAAGAATTCAAGGCCCTCGCCGCCGAAACCAGCCAAAAGGTCGGCGCCTTCATCCACCCCGCGCGCCTCGCCGTCTCCGGCAAAAGCGTCGGCCCCAGCCTCTACCACATGCTCGAAGTGCTCGGCAAGGAACGGACACTGACCCGCATGGGCCGGGCGCTTGAATTGAAGAAATAGTTTAAGCTCGCAGTTTTCAACCGGATTGGCCCTGAATGCTCTTCAGGGCCACGACATTTCGTCAGCAGATATTGCCGCTTGAAACCTCCCGCCGAAAACTTCAAACTGAAAACTATCCACCACCATGACCTGGGCCAATCGCATCACCATCGGACGGTTTCTCCTCATCCCGGTTTTCGTCGGACTGCTGGTTTACTACAACGCCAGCACGACCGTTGAAGATATGGTGGGGTGGCGCTATGCGGCCCTGGCCGTTTTCCTCATCGCCGCCATTTCCGACGGCGTTGATGGCTATCTCGCCCGGCACTGGAACCAACGCACCGCCCTCGGTGCCGTCCTCGATCCCATCGCCGACAAGCTTCTCATGTTGGCCGCCCTGGTCACCCTGAGCATCATCCGCATCGGCGGACACCCTCCCTTTCCCCTCTGGTTTCCGATCATCATTATCGGACGCGACGCTATCCTGCTGGTCGGCTTCCTCGTCCTGACCTTCCTCGCCGCCAAGGTGGACGTGCGTCCCCACTGGAGCGGCAAATTCTCCACCTTCTGCACCTTCATCGCCATCGGCAGCGCCCTTCTCGGCAGCGGTGTCACCCTCTGGGCCTGCGAAATCGGCGGCATGGCCGCCCTGATTTCAACGATTGTCTATGTACGGGCCGGCATCCGCATCTTGAACCAAACCACCCACGGCAAACCGCTGAACGCCACCCAACCCTCCAATAAATCATGAGCCGCACTGTCGCAATCGTCGGACGTCCAAACGTGGGAAAATCCGCCCTCTTCAACCGCCTGACCGGCAAACAAATCTCCCTCGTTTACGACCGCCCCGGCACCACGCGCGACCGCATCGTCGCCGTCTGCAAACGCGATGGCCACGAATTCGCCCTCATCGACACCGGCGGCATCGGCCTTGAAGACAGCGAAGGCTTCGGCGAAGCCATTGCCCGTGAAGCCGACCTCGCCCTTTCCGCGGCTACCGACATTCTTTTCGTTGTCGACGCCCGTCAGGGATTAACCCCGCTCGACCGCGAAGTCGCCCGCCGACTGCGCAAGGCCAACCACCCCGTTTTCGTCGTCGCCAATAAAGTCGACGCCCCCGATAAAATGGCCGACATCGAATCGGATTTTGCCGAACTCGGCTACGAACACGTCTTCCCCATCAGCGCCGCGCACGGCCTCGGCATCGGCGAACTTCTGGAGGAATTGACCAGAAACTGGCCCGCTGAAGAGGAAAAACAGGAAGCTGAACGCGCCGAAGCCTCGGCCCGCCCCACCCGCATCGCCATTGTCGGACGCCCCAACGTCGGAAAATCCTCCCTCATCAACGCGCTGGTTTCCGACAAACGCGCCATTGTCAGCAGCGTCCCCGGCACCACCCGCGACGCCGTCGATGTCTCCTATAAATGGCAGGGACAGGAATTCACCTTCATCGACACCGCCGGCATGCGGCAGAAAAGCCACATCAGCGACGAACTCGAAGCCGCCATGACTGGCCGCAGCGCTCACGCCATCAACCGCGCCGACGTCACCGTTCTCGTCGTCGACGCCGAGCAGGGCGTCACCTCCCAGGACAAAAAAATCGCCGGTCTCATCCAGGAAGCCTCCTGCCCTTGCATCGTCGTCGTCAATAAATGGGACATCGCCCGCGATCGCGGTGACGCCAGCAAATCCCGCGAGCGCGAGTACTACCAAAACCTCCTCCAGGATCTCTTTTTCATCAGCTACGCCCCCGTCCTGTTTCTCAGCGCCAAGACCGGCGAACGCGTCGACGGCCTGTTGAAGACAGCCGAGGAGATCGCAAAAAACCGCCGGTACAAATTCGCCACCGGCCCGCTCAACCGCGTCCTGACCAAGGCAATTCAGAAGCAAGCCCCGCCGTCCATCGGCGGACGCCGCTTCAAGCTCCTCTACGCTACCCAGGATCCGCACGAACCGACAGACCAGCGCGTCATTCCCACGCTCATCCTCTTCGTCAACGAAGGCCGCCTCCTGACGCCCGCCTACCAGCGTTACCTGGAACTCCAGTTGCGCGAAGCCTTCAATCTGCGCGGCTGCCCGATCCGATTCCTCCTGCGCGGACGCCACCAACAGGCAGAACACGCCGAACGTTCCGCCCGCGAACAGTCCGGTAAGCCCGAAAAACCGAGCCGTTTCAAAAGAAGACCCCACGGACGCTCCAGGGAATAATTCGTCCAGGCAGCACACCTAGCTCAAGCAAGACACACGATCTCGCGCCGGTTCTGTTGTAATCGGCGCATGAATTCTATATCCAATCCCCAGCTCTTGCTGGGAACCCTTACCGTTGTCTTGCCCCGTTCCCTTTCAGCCGACCGGCTCGACGAAGTCACCCAGACCATCGACCAATCACTCCAGTCCGAAGGCGTCGGCCGCTTCGCCGGCGGCGATTTTTTTCTCGTTAAACCAGGAAGGCTGATGGAGGGTTTTGCCCCGCCCGAAGGCGGGGCAAAATAGTAAGACCAATCCTTCAAACGGGAAGAATCATACGTGGAGAAAAATACGACGTC
>DBTH01000331.1 GCA_002306945.1 Methylacidiphilaceae bacterium UBA1321
CGCAGGCAGTGCGAGCGCGATGGTTCTCGACGGCATGTTCGGCGAAAATCCGATGACACAGGAGTTGATACCCGGACTGGCGAAATCGTGGGAGGTGGGCGCGGACAACAAGACTTATATCTTCCATCTGCGCGAAGGGATTTGCTGGAGCGACGGGGAACCCTTCACGGCGGACGACGTGGTTTTCACTTTCGCCTGCATGTACGACGAACGTTTCCCGAACCGCGGTGCGATGGATTATTCCGTCGACGGGAAACCGTTCAAGGTGGAGAAGATGGACGATTTCACTGTGCGCGTGATGACTCCGGACATCTATGCGCCGTTCCTGCGAATGGTCGGCGGCGTATGGATTTTGCCCCGGCACAAACTGCAACGTTACTTCGACGACGGGACGTTGCTCAAGCAGTGGAACATCGGCGTGGCGAAGAATTCCCCGCGCGAAATCGTCGGCTTGGGTCGTTTTAGGATCGCCTCGTTCAACCCCGGCGAACGTATCGTCTACGAGCCGAACCCGCATTATTGGCGTGCCGACAGCAAGGGCCAGCGGTTGCCCTACATCGATCTTTTTATCTCCAAATTTGTCCGCGATCAGAATGCGAGCATTGCGGCATTTGCCACCGGGCAGAGCGATGACGAAGGGATCACGCCCGACAACGTAGCCTGGGTGCGCAAGGGCGAGAAGACTTACGGCTTCACGATTTTCGACCGCGGTCCCTCGACGGCGAGCAGCTTCATCTGGTTCAACCAGAATCCCGGCAAAAACAAGGACGGTAAACCTTACGTCGAACCGTACAAATTGAAATGGTTCCAGGACGTCCGATTCCGGCAGGCGGTTTCCTACGGCGTTGACCGGGCGGGAATCATCCAGGGTGTTCTTTTCGGTCGCGGCACGCCGTTGTGGGGGCCGGAAAGCCCGGCCAATACGAAGTGGTTCAATCCCGATTTGCAGAACTATCCCTACGATCCGCAGAAAGCGCGCGCGCTTCTTAAAGAGGCCGGTTTCCACTGGAACGCGCAGGGGCAGTTGCTCGACGCCGGCAATCGTCCCGTCTCGTTCGTGCTGAATACGAATCAGGAAAATCCGATCCGGCAGAACATGGCGACCGTCTTCAAGGAGAATATGAAGGACATCGGGATTGAAGTGAAACTCCAGTTCCTCGACTTCGGCACCTTCGTCAACCGCATTCAGGATTCCTACGATTACGAAGCAGGTATGCTCGGTTTCACCGGCGGCGGCGATCCGGTGGGCGGGATGTCGATTTTTCCCAGCAACGGCCGCATGCATCAATGGAATCCCAGTCAGAAAACGCCCGCCACGCCCTGGGAAGCGCGCATTGACGAATTGATGCAGAAGCAACTCAAGACTCTCGACATGGCGCAACGGCAGAAATACTGGTTTGAAGTCCAGCGCATCATGAGCGAACAGGTGCCCTTTATTTATCTCGTTACGCCGAATGCCTACGCCGGGTTGAAGAACCGCTGGCACAATATCATGATCCCCAAGCTTGGCGGCATCGCGTGGAATCTGGAGGAATACTACCTGCAATGAAGAGGTTGAATTCATGAAAACCTACATCTTCAAACGCCTGCTGACGATGATCCCGATGCTCCTCGGGGTGACGTTCCTGGTGTTTTTGCTGATGAGTCTTTCGCCGGGTGACTTCCTGACGCCGATCAAGGCCCAGCGCGATATTTCTGCTGAATACATCCGCCAACTCGAAGCCGAGTTCGGTCTCAACAGACCGTGGTATGTTCAATATTTTCTCTGGCTGAAAAATCTCCTCCATCTCGATTTCGGCTACTCGTGGACTTACAAGATTCCCGTTGTTCAACTCCTCGCCCAACGCGCTCCCTGCACGCTCCTGCTTTCCATTACCTCGTTGATTTTTAGCTGGGCCGTGGCGATTCCTCTCGGCGTGCTCGCAGCAGTCTACAAGGGATCGATCTTCGACAAGATCAGTGCATTTCTCGCCTACACGACTCTCTCCGTGCCGGGCTTCTTCCTCGCGCTGGTGGCGGTTTATTTCGCCGCTCGAACCGGTTGGTTTCCGACCGGTGGACTGACCTCCATCGATCACGATTATCTTTCATTCCCGGAGCGAATTCTCGACTACGCACACCACCTTTTCCTGCCGACATTGATTCTCGGTATCGGCGGTATAGCGGGCTTGATGCGGATCATGCGCACCAGCACCCTCGACGTTATTCATGCCGATTACGTCATGACGGCTCGCGCCAAGGGATTGGGCGAACGCGCCATTCTCTTCCGCCACGTCCTGCGCAATGCGATCAATCCGCTCGTCACCACACTGGGCTTTGCTTTTTCCGGCCTGCTCAGCGGCGCGTTGCTGGTCGAGAACGTGATGAATTATCCCGGCCTCGGTCAACTCGTCTACCAGGCGTTTCTGCGCAAAGATCAATTCGTCGTCCTCGGCGCAGTGGTGTTGGGCAGTGTGATGTTGATAGTGGGCAACCTGCTGGCCGATCTCCTTTTGGCGTGGACCGATCCGCGAATCCGTTATGACAAGTAACCTCTTCCGCCAGATTTTGCAGAGACCAACCGGCGTCCTGTGCGCCGCGTTGCTGGCGGTGTTGTACCTGATCGCCATCTTTGCTGCGGTGATTTCCCCCTACGCGCCGAGCGATCAAAACCTCGCGAAGACGTATCATCCGCCGACAGGATTAGTCTGGCACGATGGCCGCCTTTGCGTGCGCGTCTACAAACTTGTCGATCCGACCGAGGCTCTTTACCGGGCGGAACCGGATCGTTTGGCACCGGTTCATTTCTGGGCGAAATCCGCACCGTACAAACTCTGGGGATTCATTCCGATGGAACACCGCCTGTTCGGAGTCGATTCTGCCGAACGCATCTACCTTCTCGGTAGCGACAGCACCGGGCGCGACGTCTTTTCACGGCTGCTCTACGGCAGTCAGGTTTCCCTGAGCATCGGACTCATCGGTATTTTCATCACGACAGTCATCGGCGTCACAGTGGGCGGGTTGTCGGGTTATTTCGGTGGGCCGCTCGACAACGTCACCATGCGATTGACGGAATTGCTCATGGCGGTGCCTGACCTCTATCTCATTATCGCCTTGCGCGCGGCGTTGTCGGCTTATTTCGATTCCGGTCAAATCTTCCTCCTGATCGTCGGCATCCTGAGTTTCATCGGCTGGTCGGGAACGGCCCGTGTCATTCGCGGTCTCACCCTGTCGCTGCGCAACCGTCCGTTCATTCACGCTGCCGAAGCGCTCGGCCAGACGCCGTTTGTCATTCTCTGGAAGCACCTCTTCCCGAATCTGCTCGGTTATCTCATCGTCACTTCAACCCTGAGCATTCCCGGATATATATTAGGCGAAGCGGCCCTGAGCTTCCTCGGCATCGGTATTCAGGAACCTTCGACCTCGTGGGGCTTGATGCTTTCCCAGGCTCAGGACATGAAAGTCTTTATGCTTAATTTCTGGTGGTTGCTTACGCCGGGACTGGCGATCTTCGTCACGGTGATTTTGTTCAATGCGCTCGGCGACGTCCTGCGCGACATCGTCGATCCGAAGTTGAAAACCCAGGTATGAGGGAAGGCTTTTTTAGACGGAATTTACGAAATTGGGAACTAACCGGGCTAAACAAAAGAAATCTAAACGGTGACTCAATCCATTATCATTTATTCTTTCCGCCTTACTGATATGCCTTTTATAATCTCGTTAATTCCGTTAATTCGGTCTAAATAAACTTCCATGTGCGCGACACCCCTTCTCGAAGTTCGCAACCTCGCCATCGATTTTGGCCGGGGCGAAAACGCGACTCATGCTGTCAAGGGCATCTCCTTTACAATTGCGGATGGAGAAACCGTCGCCGTTGTGGGCGAGAGCGGCAGTGGCAAGAGCGTGACCGCCCTGAGCCTGACCCGGCTTCTGCCCACACCGCCCGCGCGTTATGTCGGGGGCGAAATTCTTTTCAACGGTCGCAATACGCTCACCCTTTCCGGGGACGAATTGCGTCCGATGCGCGGCAAGCAGATCGCCTATATTTTTCAGGAACCCGGTACCTCGTTGAATCCGGTTTTCACCATTGAATTCCAGATTGCCGAAGCGATCCGGCTGCATCGGCCTGAGGTGAAGGACGTGCGCGGCGAAGTCGTCCGAGCGCTCGACCTCGTCGGCATTCGCGATCCCGAAAAGCGGCTCGGTGATTATCCGCACCAACTCAGCGGTGGCATGCAACAGCGCGTGATGATCGCGATGGCGCTGGCCTGCCATCCGAAGCTCCTTGTTGCCGACGAACCGACCACGGCTCTCGACGTCACGATCCAGAAGCAAATCATGGATTTGTTGCGGGAACTCAAGGGCCGCCTCGGCATGTCGATCATGCTCATCACGCACAATTTCGGCATCGTCGCCGACATTGCCGACCGGGTTGTTGTCATGTTCCGGGGGCACATTGTCGAAGAGGGCAAAACCGCCGATGTTCTCCGCAATCCGCAACATCCCTACACCCGCGCCCTGATCGATTGCGTGCCGCGCCTCGGCCAGAAACAGCGCCGACTGAAAGCCATCGACCACGCCGAGATCGAAGCGTTATTAAAACCTTAGACCGAATTAAAGGAATTATTTAAGACAAAGGCGTATGCAATTCATAGATCCCTTCCTGATTTTCTGAGTTCATGATAAGCCTTCCCTAATCTCGTAAATTCCGTTAATTCCGTCTAAACTGTCTTTAAACATGACCGACACGCCACTCATCAAAGTCGAACATCTCAAGGTCTACTTCCCCATCACCAGCGGAGTGCTTCAGCGGAAGAGCGGGGAGGTGCGCGCCGTTGACGATGTCTCCTTTGAAATCCTGCGTGGCAAGACCGTCGGACTAGTGGGAGAGAGCGGCAGCGGAAAGACCACGATTGGCCGCGCCTTGATCCGGTTGATCGAACCGACCGACGGCCATATTTTCTACAAGGGCGAGGAGATCACCCGGCTTTCGGCGAAGGAATTCCGTCCTTACCGGAAAAAGATACAGATCATTTTTCAAGACCCGTACAACTCCCTTAACCCGCGTCTGACCATTGCGGACATCGTTGGCGAAGCGCTGGAGATTCACTTCCCCCGCATGACGCGACTCCAGCGACGTTCCCGCGTGGCCGATCTGCTGGCCAAGGTGGGCCTCAAGCCCGAACATCTCGACCGCTACCCTCACGAATTCAGCGGCGGCCAACGTCAGCGCATCGGCATCGCGCGAGCGCTCGCGGTAGAACCGGAATTCATTGTTTGCGACGAACCGGTCAGCGCCCTCGACGTTTCCGTGCAGGCACAAATCGTCAACCTGCTTCAGGATTTGCAGGAGGAACTCGGATTGACCTACCTCTTCATCGCGCACGATCTCGCCGTGGTCGAACATATCAGCGATTTCGTGCTGGTGATGAACCGGGGCAAGATTGTCGAAGCGGCCACGGCGGAGGAAATCTACACCCATCCGCAGGACGACTACACTCGCAAGCTGCTCGACGCTGTTCCGAAGTTGTAAGGCGAAAAGGGTTCTCGGTAAAAAGCGGAAAGAGTACTATAGCTGTACGTCTTTGTTGATTTTCCGGGTTAGTTTTGACAATTTTTTTACAATATTCTTACCTGGTTCCGACAACCGTTTTCATTTTCCGCCCATAGTGAGCGCATGAAAGCGAGATTCCTTCCTGCTGCCGTCATTGCCTTCGGTCTTCTGTTCCAGATTCCGGTTGTTGCCGCGTCGAGCGACGAATTGCCGCTGGCCGCGCCGAAGGTGAAGTCGGTTGCGTTGTTCAAAAACGGACTCGGGTTTTTCTTCAAGTCGGCGGAGACGCCGCTCAAGGACGGTTGGGCCTGTCTGGACTCGTTGCCAGACGCCGCACTTGGATCGTTCTGGATCGGGACGCTGGGCAAGGGTGGGCCCATCACCGATTTGGTCACCTATAAGCAGAAGCTTTCCGAGAGTGTGGATGCGACATCGATTGCCGAATTGCTGGAGGTCAACACCGGCAAGCGGGTGGCGTTGCTCTATACCGTCGGCAGCGAGACGACGCGGCTGGAAGGAACGCTTGTGGGTGTTCCTTCATCCAAGCGCATCGAGAATCCTGAAATCCTGCGCCGGATCAGCGCCAGTGATTATCGGCGTGTACAAGTGGAGGCGGCGATTGAAGTGGATCGGTTGGCCGGGAGCATCGTTTTGCTCAAGGTCGAGGGCAAGGATCGCACGACGGTTCGCGCGTTGAACAAGGCCAACATCCAGAGTCTCGAATTGCTCGAATCGCCCGTATTGACCAACAAGCGTGAATATACCCAGCCACGCATCAAATTCCGCGTGGGTGGCAATCCGCGTTCGGCGGAGGTGACAATGACTTATCTGGAGAAGGGGATCACCTGGAGCCCGAGTTACCGCATCGACATCGCCAACGAGAAGACGGCGGAGATTTCACTCGACGCCGTGCTGGCCAACGACGCGGAGGATCTGGACGACACAGAGGTTTCGTTCGTGGTCGGCTATCCGAATTTCCTCTACTCGGATTTCCTTTCGCCGTTGTCGTCGCGCCAGATGGTTTCCGAGTTCATCCAGTCGTTGCTCTCGGGCCGGGGAACCGATGCGAACAGTCCCTTTGCCAACGTCATGTCGCAATCGATCCGCTATGAACCGCGTTCGGACGCGAGCATGGCTTATTCCTCCCGCCAACCACTTCCGGGCGAGGCGAGTCAGGATTTGTACTTTTACCGCAAGACCGGCGTGACATTGAAGAAGGGTGAACGGGCCAGTTACGGGATTTTTACAGCGCCGGTGCCGTATGAGCATATCTACGAATGGAATATTTCCGATAACATGAATATCGACGAGTGGGGGCATCGCCGGGATGGCAACTCGGGTAAGGAAAGCGACGAGCAGGTCTGGCATACGGTTCGTTTACGGAATTCGACCAAACAACCCTGGACAACCGCGCCAGCCTTTGTCGTCAACGGAACATTGCCCGTCGCGCAGGACATCCTCAAATTCACGCCGCCCGGAGCGAAAAATACCGTCCGGCTGACCGTGGCCAGCGACGTTCACGGCGAGGCGTCGCAGGTGGAAACCGACCGGCAGTCGGTCAAGCTTTACGGAAATAATTATATCGTCGTGACGGTCGACGGGAAATTGAAAGTTACTAATTCCAAGTCGTCCGGCGTGAATCTCGAAGTGAAAAAGTCACTGGTAGGCGAGGTGATTGCGGCAAGCGAAAACGGTGTGGCGACAAAAATTGCCAGCAAGATCAATTCGGTCAATCCGGTGTCCGAGTCGGTGTGGACGTTCGCCTTGCCAGCGGGGGAAACGAAGGAATTGACCTACCAGTACAAGGTGCTGTTCCGGAATTGAGCGGAACGACGGAAGAACGGCGGTATCCGACACTACACCAGGTTCTAATTCTAACTTGCTTTCAAG
>DBTH01000076.1 GCA_002306945.1 Methylacidiphilaceae bacterium UBA1321
AATTGCTGCATGGAGGCGCAATGGATTCTCGGCATGCACTTCCTCGGGATCAAAAACGATCCGAAGCAGCCGGGCATCATTCGCGCCATTCTCAAGGAGCAGCGGCCTGACGGATCGTGGGAAGTTTTTCACAAAGCGCCGATGGGCGACATCAATACGACGGTCGAATGCTACGCGGCGTTGCGTTGCAGCGGATTTTTGCCCAACGACGAACCGGTTCGCAAGGCGCGCGAGTGGATTCTCTCTCACGGCGGCCTGCGCAAGATCCGCAATTTTACCCGCATCTGGCTGGCGTTGATCGGCGAATGGCCTTGGGAGCACACGCCTGCGGTGCCGCCGGAGATGATCCGCATTCCCACCTGGGCGCCGTTCAATATCTACTGGTTTGCAAGCTGGGCGCGCGCAACGATTGTTCCGCTGGCGATTGTCTCGGCGCGGACTCCGGTGCGGCCGTTGCCGGAGGGTTCGCGGCTCGACGAACTTTTTCCCGAAGGCCGCGAAAAGTTTGATTATTCGATGCCAAAAAACCTGAAGGGTTTTCTGCCGTCCTGTTTTCGCCTGGGCGAAAAGCTTCTTCACGCCTACATGAAAAGTCCGTGGAAGCCGGGCCGCGAGGATTGCATCAAGCTTTGCCTCGAATGGATCGTCAGGCACCAGGACGCCGACGGTGCCTGGGGTGGAATTCAACCGCCGTGGATTTACAGCCTGATGGCGCTTCACACCGAAGGCTATCTGTTGACCCATCCGGTCGTGGCCAGCGGTCTCGACGCGTGGAATCATCACTGGACTTACGAACGCAACGGGGCGACTTACATTCAGGCGAGCGAATCGCCCATCTGGGACACGCTGCTGGTGTTGCAGGCGCTGCTCGATTGCGGACAGACGTTTGAAAGTTTCCCGAAGATGGCTCCGGCCCTCGACTGGATTCTGGATAAACAAATTCTCGTCAAGGGCGACTGGGCGGTGACGGTCAAGGGCGTCGAATGCGGTGGCTGGGCATTCGAGCGGGCCAATACGTTTTATCCCGATCTCGACGACACCGCTGTGGCTCTGATTGTTTTGGTGCGTATCCGCCGCATCGCGCCGGAGCGTTACCACGCCCGCATCGATAACGCGATCCGCCGGGCCGAGGTCTGGGTTCGCGCCATGCAGTCGAGCAACGGCGGCTGGGGCGCTTTCGACAAGGATAACAATAAGTGGATTCTCACCCGGATTCCGTTCTGCGATTTTGGAGAAGTGCTTGATCCGCCGAGTGCAGATCTGACTGGCCACAAGCTCGAAGCGCTCGGCTTGATGGGCTATACGATGGAAGACCCTGCGGTCAAACGGGCCGTCGATTACGTCATGAGCGAGCAGGAACCGGAAGGAAGTTGGTTCGGTCGCTGGGGCGTGAATCATCTTTACGGCACGGCCCTGGTGTTGCCCGGACTACGTTCGGTCGGCTTCAATATGAGCGATCCGCGCATTCTCAAGACCGCGAAGTGGCTCGCTTCCAAACAAAGCCCCGATGGCGGCTGGGGCGAATCGTGCGAGTCGTACATGGACGATTCGATGCGCGCGAAAGGCCCTGACACCGCTTCGCAAACGGCTTGGGCGCTCATTGGCCTACTGGCGATCAATGACAGTACTTACGATTCGTCGATTCGGCGTGGTATCCGCTGGCTGCTGGAACATCAGCACGATGGCACCTGGGACGAACCGTATTATGTCGGTTGCGGATTCCCCGGCTACGGCATTGGCGAACGAATTAATCTCAAGAAGGAAACCGCGAGATTGGCCCAGGGGCGTGAATTGGCGCGGGGATTCATGATCAATTATAATCTCTACCGTCACTATTTCCCGCTCCAGGCGCTTGGTCGCGCCCGGGATTATTTCAAACAATAGTAAGCTTGGAGGACTCCTGCCCCCAAGCTTACTCCCAAAGGAAATTATATCCGTAGATGACTTGAACGTTTGCCAAGCCTTGCTGTGACAGGCAATCAAACGTCAATTATTACCGAGGAATCTAAAAATTCGTGCAGATCCGAATGGAATCTGTACGAGTTCATAGAGATGGAACAGTGAGGTTCAGTTGATAGAGAGGAATCACTTCAATGCGTTCTATAGAGGCGTCCGTGTCTTGGGTTAGTATAGTACTACTCCGTTAAGTAATATTAAGGAGGATGGAGAGGGAAGATAACGCCATGACGGTTATGGCGGCAACCGCTATGCGGGCAGGCATCCAGACGGGACGTTTCGAAGGCAATCGCAAGGTTCGTTGCAACGCGCAGATGGGATCGAAGGACTTGAAGGCCTACGCGGCGCTTGATTCCGAGAGTGAAACGATGTTGCGCTACGCCCTGTCGGAACTTCAACTTTCCGCCCGCGCCTACGACCGTATTCTCAAGGCGAGCCGGACTATTGCCGATCTGGCGGGACGCGAGAAGATCAATTCCGAGGACATCAGCGAAGCCATCCAGTATCGCACGCTGGATCGTCAGTTGTGGGGGTAATCAGAAGCGATAGTTCATTGATCCGGTGATGTCCTGAATGATGAAGTCGGAGTTGGCTTGGACGGTATAACCGAGATTACCGGAAACGCGTTCGTTGAAGAATGCCTGTACGCCGATTCCCGTTACCAGTGAATCCCGGTTGATGGCGGTTCCATCGACTCCAAAGACGTTGCCTGTGCCATTGGCAAAGGAAGCGGAGATGGCTGTGCGATTGTCCATGTATTCATGCTGCCAGCCTGCATTGACGTAGGGGGAAAGGTGGACGGTGGTACCGCTAACCGGGATGTCGCGGCGGGCTTGAGCGCCGAGTGTGCTGCGCAGGGAGTCGTTTTGTTGGGCCTGAATGGCCAGCGGAGAGAGTGAACCGGATTCTGTAAAGCCGTCGATCCAGAGATGATTGTAGGCGAGTTCGAGAGTGGGGCCGAACGTCCATTCCCCGGCTTTGAAGTTATGTCCGAATTCGATTTGCGAGGCGAACTCCATGCCGCCGGTCGTGCTGTCGGCAAAACCCGCGATGGCTGCGCGCCGATTGGTGTAACTGTGGGTGGCTCCTCCGATGGATCCGTTGAGGTAATTGCCGTTCTGCAAGACATGGCTCCCATAGATGCCGAATCTGGCGCTGTCATCCAGGACGGTTCCGCCGTTGCCGATGTTAGCGCGGGTACCTTGATAGCCGGCATATACGCCGACGACGTCTTCGCGCGTGATATGGTAATCGGCGCCGAGAATCATCCCTCCCGCACTGAAATTGAACCCGGGGTCTCCGTTCTGACTGTCTCCGTCGACGCTGCCAAAAGTACCTTTGCCGGAGATGAATAGTCCGAAGTCTGGATCATTCCAGATCGTCGGTCGGGCCATCTGCGTGCCCATCGGGATGAGATTGTTCGAGGCGAGCAGGCTGTTGCGTTTGAATTCCATGCTCGGGTCCCAGATGGTTAGACCACTTGAAGAAAACCGTTGGCCGTTCTGGATTTCGGCAAATCGATTTCCGAGTTGGCTGAAGAGATTTTGCGTATTGGCGGCGCTGAAGTTAGACATGTTGGTGAACGATTCGGGCGAAATCCTGTTATAGGCGGCTGCCAGTGAGGTGCCGGGCAGGGCATTGAGGTAATCGATGAGAGGTTGCATGCCGGATTGGCCGCTGACCTGGTTGAGAGAGTTGGCAATCGATGTCTGATTCGGCGTTGTGGCAAAGTTGGTGAAGGAGCCTTGGACGGCGGTGCAGGTGATGATGTAATCCGAACTGATTGTCGTCGTGAAGGAGAGTGCGTTGGCGAGGGGATTGACCACGGTGGCGAAGTTGCCGCTGATGGTGGTGGCGCTGACCAGGGTGTAGGAATCGCCCGCGCGCGGCGTGTAGTTGCTGTAAAAGCGCAGACTCAACGTGCCGCCGAGCGTGGCGGTGCCGGTAACCTTGATCTGGTCGTAGTCGGTTCCGGCGGTCGTGCCATGACTGTCGTGGAACCGATGTTGAGGGTTAGCGAACTGACGGTGAGGATAGCGGTGCTGTTGCTACTCAGGCTGCTGCCTGGAGAAAGTGTTCCCCCGTTGTTGACGATGACGGCTCCGTTTATCGTACCGTCGCCACCGAGTATTGCCGTGTTAACGGTGACTGTGGAACTCTCCAGCGACCCGTTGATTAACATCGTTCCCGCTTCGATCGTCGTATTGCCGGTATAGGTATTGTTTGCGGTGAGAACGGTGGTACCGCTGCCAGTCTGGGTGAGGGTGCCTGTGCCGGAGATGACGTTGCTGACGGTGATTGTGTCGGAACGGTCGAAGACGAGAGCGGTGTTGTCAACGACATTGCCTGAGCCGAGAGAGCCCGATGTGCCGCCATCTCCAACCTGGAGAGTACCGTCACTGATGGTGGTTGTTCCGGTATAGGTATTGTTTCCAGTGAGAATGGTGGTGCCGCTGCCAGTCTGGGTGAGGGTGCCTGTGCCGGAGATGACGTTGCTGACGGTGATTGTGTCGGAACGGTCGAAGACGAGAGCGGCGTTGTCGACGACATTGCTTGAGCCGAGAGAGCCCGATGTGCCGCCATCGCCGACTTGAAGAGTGCCGTCGCTGATGGTTGTTGTCCCGGTATAAGTATTGTCTCCAGTGAGGATGGTGGTGCCGCTACCACGCTGGGCGATGCTTCCATTACCGGAAATGGTCGCCGTGAAGGTGCGGGTATCAGTTTGATTGAAATTGATGACTCCGGTGCCAGCACCAAATACCACGGAGGCGGCGTCGAATGTGCCGCCGGTTGTGGGATTGCTTAAATCATAAGCTCCGATGTTCAGGATACCTATGCTACCAGTGAGAGTGGCGATGTTAACGGTCAGATTCGTAGCAGAGAAATAGCCGCCATTCTGAATATCCAATGTGCCTGTGCCGCTATAACCAATGGTGGCTTCGCCGTAGGCATACCAATACGAGGCGTCAAGAATTAACAAGCCAGTCGAAGCGGTGTTAGTGCCTATATAGGTTGTAATTCCCTGAGCAGTGATACTATTAGAAAGGGAGACGGTGCCTGAATTGTTGTAGCCAATATCAATCGTATAGAATGATAGCGTTTCTGATATTGGTGAATTTAGCACCGTGCCCCCATTATCTATATAGGTTGTTACAACCGTCGTTCCGTCCAAAATACGAGTATAGGAATTGGGCGCGAGATTAGTCCAGTTGCTGTCATCATCCCAGTATCCAATCGATACGTTCCAGTAGGTATCGTCGCCCCAGGCAGGCGCAAGGGGAATCACCCATGCAAGCGATAGGATGAGAAAAAAGATCGGGGCTTTTTGGGGCACGAAAAGAATTTTATCATGGGCGAGTTTGTCGTTCGGGCAATGGCTTACATGGTTAATGACTAATCGAATATGAAATCGGTTCATATGGAGTAATCTGTAAATGAAAAGGACTTCATTAATTGTGGGCATTTTTTGCCTGACAGCGGTTGGCCTACTATTGATCTTTTCATAATAGACTGACAACAGCGGGCTCCATTGAATGAGTCGGCAGTCGAAGGAGACAAGGAGACCCTCTGGAGCGACGTTAAGTCCGCAAAGACCGAGGACTCCCGTGAAGCTTGACACACCCCGTCACTTCGTGA
>DBTH01000019.1:0-7228 GCA_002306945.1 Methylacidiphilaceae bacterium UBA1321
GGGGAAGCGGCGGGTGTGGCGGTGTTTTCGGAGTCGGAGGAGACGGGACTGCCGATGACGTTTTCCTGGGCGTGTTTAATGGCGGCGGTCAGGGATTCTTCCTGCCGGAAAACGCCGTTGGGGCCGAAGTTGAGGATGAGGAAAAAGAGGACGAGTGCGACAATGGCAACGAGCAGTAATTTCATGGCTCCTCAATCAGTAGTGACAAGATCCGGCACCGTCCGCAGCGGGTGGCAGGCGGACGGCGGCGGTGCGTGCAACGGAGTTAAAGTGTGCGGGCGAAGCGACACGGGTTTATTTGCTGAATTCGATTTCTACCGCTTCGAGGATGGTGTGCATGACCCAGGTGTGAATTTCCTGAACGCGGGCGCCGTTTTTGGCGGGGACGATCCATTCGATGTCGGCGAGGCCTTTACACTTGCCGCCGTCTTTTCCGGCGAGGTTGATCGTGAAGAGTTTGGCGCGCTTGGCGGCTTCGATGGCGAGGAAGATGTTGCTGGAATTGCCGCTGGTGCTGAAGGTGACGAGGATGTCGCCGGGTTTGCCGAGGCCTTCTATCTGGCGGACGAAAACCTGGTCGTAGCCGAAATCGTTGCTGATGCAGGTGACGGCGGTGACGTCGGCGGCGAGGCTGATGCCGGGCAGGGAGGGACGGTTGGTACGGTAACGACCGACGAGTTCCTCGGCCATGTGAAGGGCGTCGGCGGCGCTGCCACCGTTACCGGCGGTGAGGATTTTGTTGCCGTTGCGCAGGGCTTTGACGACAGCCTGGGCCATCTGTTCGACGACAGCGATCCCGGCGCGGGAAGCTTCCACGGTTTGGAGTAATTCGCTATATTGGGCCTCTACCATTGACGTGAAGTTCATAAGTTTCTATTAGAGTGTGACTATAAATTGTTTCAAATAAAGAATTAAAACGTAGACTAGGCAAGCGTCCGCACTGTGTCATGAAGATTTTTTTCCGTTATCTGCTGATGGAACTGCTCCAGCCGTTCCTGTTTTGCATCATCGCGTGCAGTACGCTCTGGATCGTGGCGGATCTGTTCGGCAGCCTGGACGATTTCTACGAGAACAAGGCGCCGATCGGCATGATCCTGACCTACTACGCGGCGCAATTCCCGCGCCTGATGGTGGATGTGTTGCCGGTGGCGATGCTCTTCGCTTCATTGTATGCGTTGCTGGTGTTGACCAAGCGCAACGAATTGACCGCGTTGCAAGCCGGGGGCCTGAGCAGCCTGCAACTGTTCTCTCCGTTCATTTTCATGGCGTTCGTGGTGAGCGCGATCTTGTTCTACGACGTGAGTTGGCCAGCGACCAAGGCGGAGGCGCGCCGCGCCGCGATCATGAAGCAGCTCAAGAACCAGCGCCAGGACAGCCGTTTTGTCCGCGGACTGGTCTACGTCGATCAGAAAAAAAACCGCGTCTGGTATTTGCGCCAGTTGAACCTCGCCAGCGGCCAGGCTGAGGATGTCGAACTGCTCCAGCGCGACGAGCAGGGTCACGACGTGGAAAAGTATTTCGCCCGTTACGCCGAGTACACCGGTGGCTACTGGCGGCTGCGCAATGTGCACAAGAATTATTACAGTCTTCAGGGCGACATCACGCGGCAGGAAAACATGGAGACCGTCGATCTCAACGATTACACGATGTCGCCCTCCGACCTGATCTTCACCCAGTCGAAACCGTCCGAGTTGACTCTCAGCGAATTGGGCCGCTATCTGGAGGATTCGGTCGGCCAGAGTCCGACGCGGCTCGCTCCGTACCGCACGCAGTACCATTACCTCTTTGCCTACCCGATGAGCGTGCTGGTGCTGCTCGGGTTCGCCCTGGCCCTCGGCACCAAGCCGGGACGCGGCGGCCCGGCCAGCGGGGTGTTCAATGCGATTTTCATCCTGCTCGGATATCTCTTCGTCATGCAATTTTTCACAGCGATGGGCCGGGGCAATCGTTTGTCGGCGTTTGTTTCGGTATGGCTCTGTCCGCTGTTCTTCGGCGCGGTTGCGTTGGGGATGATGGGTTACCGTTTCGGCTGGCTCTGGCACTTGCAACGCCGCCTCAAGGGCGCGCATCCGACCCGCGCTGCAGCGAGCGATTCGATGAGCGACACGCACGCGCGCGATTTGCGCCTGAAGGGATTGCGGCTTATGCTCGATAAGATCACCCGCCAAAATCAACCCCCCACCCGATGAAAAAACCACTCGCCGAAGGATCGAAAGCCCCCGCGTTGCGTGCACCAACCCAGGACGGCTCCATCGTGAAGCTCTCCGATTACGCCGGAAAAACCGTCGTGCTCTATTTCTACCCGAAAGACAGCACGCCCGGTTGCACTGTGGAGGCGTGTTCCTTCCGCGATTCGAATGCGACGATTTTGAAAAAAGGCGCGGTCGTGCTCGGCGTCAGTGTCGATCCGGTCAAGGCGCATGAGAAGTTCGCGCTGAAGAATTCCATTCCATTTCCGTTGCTCTCCGACGGGGACAAGAAAATCGTCGAAGCTTACGGCGTCTGGGTGGAAAAAAGTCTTTACGGCCGCAAGTTCATGGGCATCGAACGCACGACTTTCATCATCGGCCCCGATGGCGTGATTCGTAAAATCTTCCGCAAGGTCAAACCCGCCATCCACGTCGCCGAAGTTCTCGAAGCCTTGTCATGAAACTTGGAGGACTCCGTCCTCCAAACCTCCTGCTTAAGCAGCGTGACGCTGCACCCAGTTACGCTTCGCCACAAGTGCTTCTCCTGTCTAAAGGAAATCATACCCTTTAGCGGGGGTGTGGGGGCAACGCCCCCAAGCATCATCAGGCAACGCCGGGGAGGAGACCGGGATCGTCGTCGCTGTTGCTGGAGGGGAAATCGAGCAGCGAGGCCACGGTGGGATTATCGGTAGCGGGATCATCCGCGAGTTCGAGTCCGAAACGGTGATCGCGATAGAGCGTGATCGAAACATCGCGGTTGATGCGGATGCATTCCTTGATGGCTTCGGGATCTTTTTCGCTCCAGAGAACGGTTTTCCACGAGTGGATATGTTTGGGCTTGTGGAAATCGCTATTGGCGACGAAGGGTAGCCGTTTGAGACCGACGGGGTTGAAGATGTCATCGCGATTGGCGATTTCCCACGCATCGAGGAGCGGGGCGTATTCGTCCTGATTTTCCCAGAGATAGAGCGTGTCCTTGCCCCAGACACTGCGCATCTTGTGGGGGTGGGAAGCGATGGCGAGACCGCCCTGGGCGTGGATTTCGCCGATGGTGGTTTTGAGATCGAGCGAAGGATTGATCGGTTCCTTCAAATCAACTCCGAGCAGGTGGGTGGAAGTTTTGGAAGTGAGCCCGTCCTTGTTGAACTCGATGCCGGTCATCAGGATGAGATCGTATTTTTTCCACGCGCGGTTTTTCTCTTTTTCAATCGCGGCGAAATAATCGTTCACTTCGCTCGGGGGGATCACCAGCCCGGTGAGATTGACCAATTTGCCGAGAAGCCGCTTGGGATCGCAGAGGTGGTCGGTGATGCAGAGGGCGTCGAAACCGCGCTGGCCGTAGAAATCGACCATCTCGCCAATGGTCAATTTTCCGTCGGAAAAAGTGGTGTGCGTGTGGAGATCGCAGATGAGGAGTTTGTGCTGGCTGCGGCTGGATTCGGCGTGCGGTTGGAACGCGGAGGGCGCGGCGTGGGGTTGTTGGGCGCGCAGGATTTCGCCGGGTTCGGCGGGAACGTTGGTGGGGACGGACTGGTCGAGCAGGAAGCGGGCGATCTGGAGCGAACTGTCAGGTCTGCTGATGGAGGTGATGTTTTTCCGCCAGAGATTCCAGAGTTGGAAATTATTGTCGAAAGCGCGTTCGGCCCAGGAGACGATTTCCTTGGGTTTTTCGGAAAGGGCTCCGGCGTTGTTGCGGCGGATGAGTTCGTAGTTGCCCTCTTCCTGGCCGGGAACGACCTGGTTGACGATGATGGGGATTTTACCGGCGATGGCTTCCTGAATGGTGGCGCCTCCCGCCTTGGTGATGAGCAGGTGATGAGTCATCATCAACTTCGGCATCTGGTTGGTCCAACCGATGACTCGGGCGCGGTCTTCGGCGTCGGCGGTAATCTGGATGGCGGTCTGGCGGAGTTTTTCGTCGCGGCCAACGGCGATGGTCAATTCCCAGTCTTCGTGTTCAAGCAACTTTTCGATGACGCTGGGGGCTTTTTTCTTGCCGGAATTGATCAGATAGAGAATGCGCGGGTGACCACCGGTGGCGAGGTCGGGAGGTGAATAACTTTCGACCGGATTGGCGAAGTCGAGCTGGACGGGGAAGCCGAGTACCTTGAGCTTGTCGTCGGCGACACCGGCTTGCCGCAGAACCTGCGCGGTTTCGTCATTGGGGACGATGAAGAAGTCGCTGTTGGTGCGGTACCAGAGCGAATTGACCGAGATCGAATCGAAGACGACGGTGACGTGGGAGAAATGGCGGGGGCGGTTCTTGTAGATTTCCTCGATCAGGAAGTTATAGATCGGGTAGGTGCAGACGACGGTGTCGGGCTGGCCTTCTACAAGCAATTCCTCCATAGCCTTTTGCATTCGGGCCAGGGAGGTGAGATTGGCTTCGACGATGTGTGTGTTATTGACGAGATTATAGAAACCCTGCCAGAGCTTTGGGGTGCGGTTGATGGCGGTGATGTAGGCTTTGCGCATCAGATCGTTGAACCGTCCGTAGCAGGAATCGAAGAGATCGATGATTTCGACCTGGGTATCTTCCTCGCTGAGGAATTCGATCCCGTCGCGGATATTGCGAGCCGCGGTGTTGTGACCTTCGCCAAAGCCGGCCGTAAAGATCAGGATACGCTTCACACGGATGTGAATAACTCGTGAACAACTATTACACAAGCTTGGAGATGTTACAGTTGCGTAACGGAAGAGTGGCCGTTTCTTGACGTAAATAGCATTTGGGTGAGGAGATAAAATAGTTATTAAAATGTGAAATTTCACTCGCCCTCCGGCAGATTCTTTTCAGACTGACGCCTCGCATGGCTGAGGTTGAAAACAACGCGGAAGAACCGTTGCGCCGTTGGCGCTGGATGGATCTGGTCGTTTTTGTTTTTCTGGCCGGTCTTTTTTACGGGATCATCGCGGTGGCGCAGGAATGGAAGGTTGATTCGCATCATGTGGCCGAGATTCATCTCTCGCTTTGGGCGTTGCCGCAGTACACGCTTTTCACGTTGTCGCGCGGGCTGATCGCGTTTCTGTTTTCGCTGACGTTCGGTATTTTTTACGCCTACTGGGCCTATTACGACAAAGCGGCAGCGAAGTTTCTTTTACCGCTGCTCGACATTTTGCAAAGCATCCCGGTGCTCGGTTTTCTGCCGGGGCTGGTGCTGGCGTTGGTGGGGCTGTTCCCGCACAGCAACGTCGGGTTGGAACTGGCTTGTGTGCTGATGATCTTTACGGCGCAGGCGTGGAACCTCGCGTTCAGCTTTTACGATTCCCTGCGCAACATTCCACCCGACTTGCGTTCGTTGACGGAGGTCTACGGGTTCAACCGCTGGCAGCGTTTTTTCTTCCTCGAATTGCCCGCAGGCGCGAAGGGGCTCGTCTACAATAGTATGTTGTCGGTGGCGGCGGGCTGGTTCTTCATCACGGTCAATGAATCATTCGTTTTGGGCGAGGACAGTTTCCGGTTGCCGGGGCTGGGTTCCTACATGGCGCTGGCGATGTCGGAGGGCAACGTCGTGGCGCAGATTGCGGGGATCGTCGCCATGATCCTGATGATTGTGGCGCTGGATCAGTTGGTATGGCGGCCGCTGGTGGTGTGGTCGCAGAAATTCAAGTTTGAGGACACGCAAATGGGCGAGCCGGAGTATTCGCGCCTGCTGGAGTGGATGGGGCAATCGCATGTCGTCCAGGCGGTGCTTGACCGGCTTTGGCACCGGCGTCATTTCCATCCGAAGCTGCCCAAGGCGAACGTTGCGAAATTGCCGCCATGGGTCGGGGTGTGGAGTTACCGTTTGTTTTTGACCGCGGGATTGGTGGGCGCGGTGTACCTGTCGGCGCAACTAGCCCTGCTCATGTCGAAGGTGTCAGTGGCGGAGTGGGCGCGGATCATGCGCGATGCGCTGCTGACTTTCGCGCGTGTGAGCGCGGCGGTGGTGTTGAGCACATTGTGGACGGTGCCGGTCGGCATCTGGATCGGACTCAATCCGAAGTGGAACCGTATTTTGCAACCGGTCATTCAAGTGGCCGCGTCATTCCCCGCGCCGATGATTTATCCGGTAGTGGTGGGAGTGGTGTTGTGGATGCACGGCTCGCTCGAATGGGGTTCGGTGCTGCTGATGATGCTGGGCACGCAATGGTACATCCTTTTCAACGTCGCTGCCGGGGCCAGCGCCATCCCGCAGGATTTGCTAGCGTGCGCGAAGCTGATGCGCATGAGCCGCTGGCAGACGTGGCGCAGCCTGCTGGTTCCGGCGGTGCTTCCGGCGCTGGTGACGGGCTGGATCACGGCTTCGGGCGGAGCGTGGAATGCGAGCATCGTTTCCGAATACGTGATGTACAAGAATCAACCGTTGGTGGCGACGGGGCTGGGCTCGCTGATTTTCCAGGCGACCGACAAGGAGAACTTCCCGGCGCTGGCCGGTGCGGTGTGCGTCATGGCCGTGGTGGTGGTGGCCCTCAATCGCAGCTTGTGGAAAAAACTCTATGCGATTGCCGACGACCGCTTCAAGACCGGCTGAGTCCCTTTGCCAACCCGCCATCGCCGCCATCGAAAACTTTCCCTTTATAGAACCCGACTCACAGAATCCCATTCAACCCGGATGAAGTTATGACCAATTCCCCCGTTCCACTGACCGAAGCGCGCGGCGTCTACCAGACCTACGGCCGCGGCAAGGAGTGTATGGAAGTGTTGAGCGACATCAACCTGACCATCCAGAAGGACGATTCCATCGCCCTGCTCGGGCCGTCGGGCTGCGGCAAGTCGACCCTCCTGCGCATCCTCTCGGGCCTGATCCAGCCCACGCGCGGCGAGGTTTTCTACAAGGGCGAACAACTCCGCGGCATCAATCCCGCCGTGGCGATGGTGTTCCAGAATTTCGCCCTCTTCCCGTGGTTATCGGTCGGCCAGAACATTCTGCTCGGGTTGGAAAACACCGGCGTTTCAATCGAGGAAAAACAGCAGCGCCTCGGTCATGTGCTCGAACTGGTCGGCCTCAACGGTTACGAAAACCTCCTGCCCAAGGAACTCTCCGGCGGCATGAAGCAGC
>DBTH01000019.1:7486-10560 GCA_002306945.1 Methylacidiphilaceae bacterium UBA1321
ATGAAGCAGCGCGTCGGCATTGCGCGGGCGATGATCACCGGGCCGGAAATCCTTTGTATGGACGAACCCTTTAGCGCGCTCGACGTCCTCACCGGCGAGACGTTGCGCAATGAAATCGGTCGCCTCTACGCTGACCCTTCGACCGGATTGCACGGCATGGCCATTGTCACCCACAACATCGCCGAAGCCGTTTTTCTCACCCGCCGCATCGTCGTGCTCGCCGCCCATCCGGGCCGCGTCCAGGGCATCGTCCACAACGACCTGCCCTATCCGCGCAACCCCGAGAGCGAACCGTTCCGCCGCATGGTCGAGCAGATTCACTCGATCCTCACCAAGGCGATGATGCCCGACCAGGTCACCGAAGCCGCCGCCACCGCCGAACAGGAATCGCACCGCCGACTCCTGACGCCGTTGCCGCCCATCGGCATCACCGAACTCATCGGCCTGATCCGCTTCCTCCACGACGAACGCGAGGATTCCTTCGAGCTGACCAAGCGCATCGGCCGCGAATTCGGCGCCATGCTCAGCGTCATCCACGCCGCCGAAATGCTCGACCTGGTGCGCACTCCCGGCGACTTCGTCGAACTGACCGCCAAGGGCCGCGAATTGCGCCAGGACAACGTCCAGGCCCAGAAGATCATCCTCAAACAACAGATACTCACCCTGCCGCTGTTCCAGCAAATTATCGAATGGATCGACATCGGCGAGGACGGCCAATCCGGCACCCTCTCGATCAACACCCTCCAGGAACGCCTCGCCACGCTCTTCCCCAACGAGAAGCCCAAGCCGCTCATGCGCACCATTCTTCAATGGGGCCGCTACGCCGAAATCCTCACCCAGGACAACCGCCTCGGCATCGTCCGCCGCTACGAAAAGAGCTATTTCGGCAAACCGTCGATCACCTCCGTCCGGTAGAAACGTTCCCCCTTGCATTACAAAAATGTAATGTCCCGGTAAGCTCGCCGTAAGCTGCCTGTGGGAGAGTAAGCTCGTGAACAGGACATGCCGTTCTGTTCCGAAACCAGAGGAAACCTATCGTGCCCACTTTAACCAAGCCCACACGCTCTTCACGCAAAACCACGAGTTCCACAGCCCGCTCCACCGTTCCTGCCACCTTCGCCCCCGCCCGTGCCGTTCGCCCGCGCGCCGTCACGCCCGCCGAGCAGGACGAGCATGATTCCCTGCTCAAAGTCGAGGGCGTCGTCACCAGCATGATCCGCATTCTAGAACATTTTACCGTGCGCGATAATTCCAATAACCGCAACGTCCGCCTCACCTGGACCCCGAAGACCCGTTTTGTCCGCAAAGGTAAATCCGCTGCTGCCAATGTCCTGCGCATCGGCCAGCCGGTGAGCGTCTCCTGCGACCTCGCCGACAAGGGCGGTCTGCTGGCGGAGGTTGTCGCCATTTCCTCCTAAGCAGCGCATAGATTCTTTGTTGTAAACTCCAAGTTGTTTCATAGCGAACCCCAAGACCCACCCCACCCCCGAAGGGCGGCAAACCATGTGTTTGCCGCCCTTTTTTTGCGCCTGACTGGAGGATAAGCCTCTCTCCCTCAAACAATTCGGAGCCAAACTTATTCATTATCCAAAGTAAGATGAGATTTATTTATAATAGATCATTTAAGTTATTTATTGTCGCTTCCGATTATCCCAAAAGAGGCCGAGTGTGATACATTAAACAGGCACCAGGCATCTGTTGTTTGGCGGTTAAACCCCAACGGAATTGACTATGAAAAAACTGACACTCGGTAGAAAAATTGCGTACGGCTTCGGTGCCTTGATTCTCATCTCACTGATTCTCGGGGGGATGGCCCTGATTGTGATGCACGCCTCCTCCAACTCCGCCCAAATCCTTTCGAAGGAATATGCGGCGGAACTGCAAATCGTCGGCGAAATCCAGAAGAACTTCACCGTCGCCCAAATCTCCCTGCGCACGTTTACCTTCACCGGCGACGAGAGGGAAAAGGACGTTTTCGGCAAGGCTCTCCAAACCGTCCGGCAAAAGGTCGAAGACGGCAAAAAACTTGCGGAAAAAGCCGATCACCTACCTCGGCTCAAGACGGAAATCGAACCTTACGGCCAGCAGCTCGACCAATATATTACCAGCGCCGAACAAACAGCCCTGATTCAGGAAAAAATGAAGGCCAACCGCGAGACGCTCAATCAGGCGGGGCCGCTTTTCCTCACCCAGATATCCGCTTTGGTGGACAGCCAGGTGCAAAAGCTCAACGAGGAAACGGCTTCCAAAACTACCGCCGAAGCCCTTCGCGAGCGGGTTCTCAAGGTGGAACTGTCCAATGCCATTCGCAACGAGGGCAACCAGATTCGCATTCTGTCGATGAAATCGCTGGCCGACAACGACAACGAAACCATGCAGAAAGCCGAGCAACGTTTCGACACAATTGACAAACAGCTCTCCGACATCGCGCCGTTGATTCACCAACCAGTCAATATCGAGCAGCTACGAAACGTCAAGGAAGCGACGACCCGATACCACGAGTCGATTTCCCGGATGGCCGAGTTGATGAAGAAGCGCACCGAAATCCTCAAGGAACGTTCCGCCATCGCCTCCAAACTCCGCGAATCGACGGAGAAACTTTTCGACGCCTGTGTTTCGCAGACGGTGAAAACGGCCGAATCGTCCGCTCTGGCGCTTTCGATTGCACAGTTTGCGATGTTCCTCGGACTGCTCGCCGCGGTGGGACTAGGCGTGGTCTGCGCGGTGTTCATCACCCGCAGCATCACCTTGCCCATTCACGACCTCATCGGGCGGCTCAGCGCGGGCGCCGAACAGACTTCCGCCGCCTCCAGCCAGGTTTCCGCCGCGAGCCAATCCCTTGCCGAAGGCGCCAGCGAACAGGCTGCCTCGTTGGAGGAAACCAGTTCCTCGCTTGAAGAGATGGCCAGCATGACCGCGCACAATTCCGAAAACGCCGACAAGGCCAAATCCCTCGCGGGCGAAGCGCGCCAGGCCGCCGACAATGGCACTGGTGAAATGGAAAAGATGAATCTGGCCATGGAGGCCATCAAGAAATCCAGCGACGACATTTCCAAGATCATCAAGACCATCGA
>DBTH01000141.1:0-1183 GCA_002306945.1 Methylacidiphilaceae bacterium UBA1321
CGGATCCGTCAATGACCGAGAGCAAGCGCTGCGTGGCGCAGACCGTTACGGGCCCATTTGAAACCCTTGCACTTGGCTTCCGCTGCTTGTTGGGGGCTCACATGCAGGCAAACCGGCCCGGCAGTCTGCTTGAGCGGAGTCAACCACGACTTGAGATTTTCGGAGATCGGCACCAGACGGCGGCGGCGCGTCTTGGCTTTGCTGGCCGCCACGGTAATAAAGCCACGATCCAGATTAATCTCGCTCCAATCCAACCGCTGCAATTCCGCCGTTCTTAAACCTGCAAACGCACCCAACGCGATAAAAGGCCGCAGGCTCTCATCGGCATCCTTGAGCATGCTGCCAATCTGTTCGGGCGTGAAAATGGACACGTCCGTCTTGATTTCCTTGTACCGGATCATTCCCGTAAAAGGATTCATGCCCTTGAGCAGATAGCCCTGTCGTTCCGCCCACGTGCCGCAAGTGCCCAACACCCGGCGCATATCATTCTTAGTAGTCGGCCCCAATTTCAAACCGCCCAGCCATTTATCTAGTTCACCTGTCGTCAGATCACTCAGGCACAAACCGGGAAACCCTTCCGCCAGCTTGCGCGTGTACTTGCGGCAGAGATATACATAGTGCGGAGAAAGACCCGACTGCTCCCGTGACTTGGCAAACAATTCCGAAACCTCGCTCAACGGTAACCGGGGCACATCCGTGCGATGATGTTTCACATAGAATTCTACCGCTTCACTCAAACTGGCTTTGCCGAGCCTTGCCACCGCTTGTGCGTGTTCTTCCACCGCCACATGCAACGCGTAGCCGGGAGCGAGCACTTGCTTGGCGGCAACCAGACTTTCAATTTCGGGAGTCGCCGCCGCGTCCACTAACCTCGAATCGGCGACCAGTCCGCCGAGCACCTGATTGGCCACTCGCTTCGCCTGCGCTTTGTCGGCAAAGTTCTTTCGTACCCGCTCTCCACCAGCATAGTATGCCAGTTGATACATCGCCTTACCGCGATTGACCGACTGATAGAGTTTGACCGTTTGTTTACCATTTGTGATAACCGTTGCCATATACATGATGGGCGGTTGTCCACTCCTTCGACACTGTCATGCATTCTGGCATGCAGAGACCCGCTACTCACCTAAGTAGCTCTTGTTTCAAGTCTTTTGCATCCCTTGTCGAAGGATCGGTGTGAAAG
>DBTH01000141.1:1523-4608 GCA_002306945.1 Methylacidiphilaceae bacterium UBA1321
TTTGCCGGAGGTTTCTGACTTCCGTCTAAAAAGCCTTTTTTCTTTTCTGAGTTCACGGCTGGATGAGGACGTCGCGGATGACGCGGTCTTTCTGGCGGGGCTGGAAATCCTTGAGGTTTTTTTCGACCTGGTAATAAGGCGCCAGGGCGGAGATTTGCTCATCGACGGAGCGTGTGACGACGACCCAGTTGAGGTAGTCGTTGATTTCCTCGTAGCGTTTGACGAGTTGCTGTTCGTAATTTTTCGCGGCGGCGATGCAATCGTCGTAATCGGCCTTGGCGGGAATCGCGGGGGCGTCGAACGATTTGGTGGCGCGGGCCGGTTGGGCGTCCTTGTTTTGGGGCGGAACCTTGATGTTGGCCAGGAGGAGGAGGGCGTTGCGGTAGTAATTGACGACGGGCCGCCAGAGGAAATTGGCGCGGA
Source organism: Methylacidiphilaceae bacterium UBA1321 (assembly GCA_002306945.1). Taxonomy (GTDB): domain Bacteria; phylum Verrucomicrobiota; class Verrucomicrobiia; order Methylacidiphilales; family UBA1321; genus UBA1321. Next base: position 1,947 of record DBTH01000141.1, read on the forward strand.
GTTCGATATCGGTCAATTCATTGATCTTGTTGCTGACGGCTTCGCGGAAGTTCGGGTGATTGCGGTAGGGTTTGATCTGGTCGATGGTGGTGTCGATGTCCTTGTCCTTGTCGGAACCGAGCAGGGTGATGTACATGGCTTTGTGAACCTGGGTTTCGGTCTGGTGCCAGGTGTAAACGACGTAGTAACTGCGGTCGGTGGCGCGTTCGAGTTGGGCGCGCCAGGCGAATTCGTCGGGCAGGAGGGTGGTGATGGAAGCGAAGGGCGGCTTCTGGGTGTCGGCGCTTGCGAGCCAGGATTGAAAGGAGTCGCGGGTGTCATTGGAACGGGTCAGGGAGGAGACGAGGTAGTAGGTGAAGGCTTGTTGCCAGAGGCGTTCGATGGGGTCGTTGGGGAGTTCCTGCCAGGAGAGGATTTTTTCGAGGGTGGGGGCTTTGCCGGTTTGCTTGGCGCGGCTGACGACGAGATCCCAATCGCGGCTTTCGAGGGTGAGGGCGAACTTGTTGCTGCCTGAGGAAAGCCATGTGGGGATGTTGCCCCGGCGGTTGATCTGCTGATCCCAATCGCGGTTCTGGAGGGTGACGAGCAGTTGGAGTGTGCCTTCCTGGAGCCAGAACGGAAGTGCGGGCAGGGTAGTGCCGGTCTTGAACTGCGTTTTGTTCAGGACGATTTTTTCGTAGAGGAAAACCTGACTCAGGGAGCGGAGGAATTCCTCGGTGGCGTTGGGGCCGGGAACTCGCAGGGTGATGGTGAAGTTGAGCAGACCGCCCTGGAGTGCGGCGGTGGTGACGGGCAGGGGCCAGGTCTTGTCCGGTTCGCTGGGCAGGATCAGGATGAATATCCGGTTTTTCCAGGGAGTGGGCAATCCGAGAATGGGGACAAGTTTCTTGCGGGCGTCGGCGGAGAGATCGGCGATCGACGAAGCGACGGCGAGATCGGTCGAGGAGACGATGAACTGTCCGGACTCGTCCTTGACCTGTTCCAGGGGGGCGGAGGGAGTGGCTGACGCGGTGGCAGCGGCGGTGAGAAGAAATAGCACGGCTGCGGGGAGTGAACGGATGAGGGAGCGTGCCGGGGTCATGTGGATTGCCGCAGTTGGATGAATTGCCTGTACAATGTCGCATAAGCGCCGTTGCGGGCAAGCAATTCCCGATGATTGCCGCGTTCCTCGATGCGGCCATGTCCGATGACGAGCAATTGATCGGCTTGCCGGATGGTGCTGAGGCGGTGGGCGACGATGAAGCTGGTACGGCCCTTGAGGAGAACCGAGAGGGCGTGTTGGAGGCGGACTTCGGTCAGGGCGTCGATGGAACTGGTCGCCTCGTCGAGCATGAGGATGCGGGGATCGACGAGGAGGGCGCGCGCGAAGCAGATGATCTGCCGTTGACCGACCGAGAGGCCGTTGCCGCGTTCGTAGACGCGCGTGTCGAGACTCTCGGGAAGAGCTTCGATCATGTCGAGGCAGTCGAGGCGTTGGAGTGACGCGACGACTTCCTCGCGTGTGGCACCGGGTTTGCCGAAGCGGATATTGTCGAGCACGGTGCCGGTGAAGAGGAAGTTCTGTTGTTGGACGAGGCCAAGCTGACGGTGGATCGATTCGGCGCGGATTTGGGAGATGTCGATGCCGTCAATGGTGATGGAACCGTCATGGGTGACGTAGAACTTGGCGAGGAGATTGAGAATGGTGCTCTTGCCGCTGCCGGTGGAGCCGACCAGTGCGGTGGAGGTGCCGGTGTCGGCGACGAAATTAATGTCGTGAAGAATGGGGCGGCCCGTGTCGTAGGCGAAATTGACGTGGCGAAATTCTACGCGGCCTTTTTCGATGGTGAAGTCTCGCGCTTCGGGGGCGTCCTGCCAGTCGGGCTCGCGGTCGAGGAGTTTGAAAACACGTTCGGCTCCGGCCATCGACATGAGGGCGTTGTTGTACTGGTTGGCGACGGTCTGGAGCGGCGCGAAGAAGAGGTTGGAGAGGAAAAGGAACTGGATCATCTCCCCGATCGGCAGATGAACTCCGGTCGAGAGAACGCGGTAGCCGCCGACGATGAGGAGGATCGCGGTGAAGAGTTGCGTATTGAAGTCGAGCACCTGGCCGTAAAGGGTGGACGACGCGGTGATGTTCATGTTGTAGCGAGAATGATCCTGGACGAGTTGGTGGAAGAGTTGCGAATTGACCTCCTCGCGGGAGAAACCCTGCGTGACGCGGATGCCGTTGACCGATTCGGCGACGGACGCGGTGACGCGGCTGAAGCTTTCCTGCACCTCTCGGGCGGCCTTGCTCAGGCGGGTGCGGAAGAAGCGGTAGACGGCCCAAAGGAACGGTACCATGAAGAGGATGACGGCGAAAAGCCCCGGATCGCAATACCACATGAGCGCCCCGGAGAAGAGCATCTGACCGCCGTTGACGATGCTGACGAAGAAGACTTCCTGCACGCCGCGACGAACCGCCTCGATGTCGGAAGTCATCCGGCTGATGACGCTGCCGAGTTTGGTGCGGACGAAGAAAGTCATCGGCATGCGGTGGAGTTGGTGGAACACCGCGTTGCGCAGATCGTGGACGACGGCCTCTCCGAGTTCGAGGGCGAGCCGTTGGCGGAAGTGGTAGGTGAGTTCCGTCAATGCGGCCAGGGCGAAGAATCCGGCCAGATACCACCCGAGCCGGTGG
>DBTH01000141.1:4853-5749 GCA_002306945.1 Methylacidiphilaceae bacterium UBA1321
TACCACCCGAGCCGGTGCGTGTCGTGCTCGGCAACGGGCCCGCCGATGATCGCTCCGATGAGCCAGCCCAGCAGGGGCAATTGCAACGAGCGCAATCCGGTGAGGACGAAGAGCGTGTTGCGTTTGGCTGCATAGGGATTGGTATGCGAAAAGAGCCGCCGCAGCAGTGGCAGGCCGAGGTGTTCGGGAACGGGATTATTTTCCTGTCCGCTCCGTGCCATTCCGGGCGGGGGCGGCATCGTGCCGCCAAATCCGGGAGGTGGCATGGCGTTAAACCGCCTCCCCGGCGGTGTCGTCGACGAGTTGAAGATCGGCGACGAATTTGTAGTAGCCGGGTCGGCTGCGCAGATCGGCGTGGGTGCCTTTCTGGATGATCCGTCCGTCCTTGAGAACGAGAATCGTGTCGGCGTGGACGATGGTGCTGAGTTTGTGCGTCGAGATGAAGGCGGTGCGGCCCTTGATGGCGCGCAGGAGGGCGTCGATGATTTCGTGTTCGGTCTCGGCATCGACCGAGGCGGTGGGATCGTCGAGCAGGAGAATCGCCGGGTCGAGGAGGATGGCCCGCGCGATGGCGATGCGCTGGCGTTGGCCACCGGAGAGATTGACGCCGTATTCGCCCAGGATCGTATCGTAACCCTTCGGAAGCTGCCGGATGAAATCGTCCGCGGAGGCGATTGATGCGGCGCGTTCGATTTGTTCCCGTGTGGCGTTGGGATGGCCGAACGCGATGTTCTGCGCGACGGTGGAGGAGAAGAGAAAGTTCTCCTGAAAAACGACGCCGATGTGCCGCCGCAACTCCTGCAAGGGCAGTTCGCGCAGGTCGATCCCGTCGAGGAGAATCCGGCCTTGTGTGGGATCGTAGAAGCGCGGAATCAGGCTCATCAGCGTGCTCTTGC
>DBTH01000141.1:6005-6772 GCA_002306945.1 Methylacidiphilaceae bacterium UBA1321
CATCAGCGTGCTCTTGCCCGAACCGAGTGGCCCGAGAAGAGCGACGCATTGACCGGCGGATGCGGTGAAATCGATGTGCGCGAGCGCGGGGGAATTCTCGCGATAGGCGAAGGAGACATCCTCGAAACGGAGTTCGCCGCGCACGGTGGGGAGCGGTTTTGAACCGGGCTTGTCGTCGATGTCGACCGGGGCGTCGAGGATTTCGAACACGCGGCGCGCGCCAATGAGGCTTTGCTGCACGCTATTGGAAATGTCGGCCAGGGTGGTGACCTGGGTGAAGAATTGCTGCATCAACCCGCCAAAAACGATCAACCCCGCCCCGAGGGTGAGCTGGTTCTGAATGACGAGCCAGCCGCCGTAACCGAGGACGATGACGAGATTGAAACGCGCCAGAAAGCTCATCGTGGGACTGAAGCAACTTGTCCGCCAGAAGATGCGCTGCTGCTGATCCATGACTTCGCGGTTGCATTGGCGGAAGCGATCTTCGCTTTGCCTTTCCTGGGCGAAACCCTTGATGACCTGCATGCCCTGCACCGTCTCGGCGAGCAGGCCGATCATCCGGTCGTTCAACTGGCGGTTGCGTTGGTAATCGGGCCGGATCTGGCGCGAGAAGTTGATGATGAGCCAGGCCATCAGCGGCGTGGTCAGCAGGCAGGCGAAAGTCAGTGTCGGGGAAATGCGGAACATGTAGGCGATGTAAACCCCCAGCGAAAGCGCCATCACGAGGCCTTGCACCATCACGCCGTCGACAAACATTCGCAGCATCT
>DBTH01000324.1:0-1869 GCA_002306945.1 Methylacidiphilaceae bacterium UBA1321
AATTCAAAAGACAAGGGGTGTCACGTAGTGACGGGGTGTGTCAATTTTTTCCGGCCTGTCTCTCTGTTCTCCGCAGCCATTTCCGCGACAAGTTATTTGAAAAGAATTGGCAGTCTATTTTGCAGAGATCAATAGTATTTTCTGCAATAGAAATTGGATTGTCAAAGAGGGGCGAAGTCAAAACTCAAAGATCAAAAGTATTGCCGTTTGGAACCTGGTTGGAGGGCTCTTCTCCGTGGCTATTTGATCTTTTTAAAGACACTGGAAGCCACAAGTTTTGAGCTTTGAGTTGTCGTTTTGACTTTTGACCTTTGACTTGGAGTTCAGCTCACTTCTCATTCTGGTGATTCCACTGTTTTTCAATAGAACCTGATTTCTTGAGTTCCTGATAAAATCCGTTGTCTTTTAATGCCCGTCTAAATGTCTTTCGTTTTTTTGTGAAATCACGTGCGCCAGTTTTCCGGGCTGCAACCGTACTTGGCCTTGAAGGCGCGTGAGAAGGAGCTTGGGCTGCCGAAGCCGCACACGTCACTGATGGTGCTCAATTTCGCATTGGGATCGGCCATGAGATGAATTGCCCGCTGGAAGCGCATCTGATCGAGCACCTGTTTGGGCGAGGAGTGGAGGACTTCGTGGAAGAGCCGCCGCATGTGCGAGGCGGATGTTCCGGCGATGAAGGCAATTTGCCCCAGACCGGGATTTTCCGCCATGTGCTCGCCGTACCATTCGAGTGCTTCGCTGACGCGTTGGTTGGGCAGGCGGTTGCCTTTCTGCGGCACGGGCATCGCCTCGTGTTCGCAGAAGAGCAGACTCAATTCGAGGAGGATTTGCTCGAAGTAAAGCATCATACCGGGGGAGGGATGCTCCCAGTAACGGGCGGCCTTGTGGGCGAGTGCGCGAAGGCGGCGGCAGGTGGCTTCAGTGATCGGGATGTCCAGGTAACGCGCGCCGTCGCTGAGTTGCCGCAAGGGTTCGGGAATCGATTGAAAATGAAAAACGGCTATCTCGGCGGTCTTGCCTTTTTCCCCGAGCCAGCCGTGTTGATGGCTGGGTGGGAACAACCAGAGCCGTCGCGAACGCAGCAATTCCGGTCCCTCCGGAAGATGCACGCAGATGCTGCCGCGCAGAACGGCCTGGAATTCCCAGAGCTTGCGACCGTAGATGCGGACGGGATGTTCGGCGTATTGACGGGCACCGAAATTGACGTAGCGAAGCATGCGGATATTGTCGGGTTGTGAGCGATAATGTCAAGTAATTGAGCGAAAGAGTTATGGGAACTCTGTGCGCTCCGGTTTAGGTTAAGACCATGAGTTCCACATCCTCTTCTCCCAAGCGCTACGCGCTCATCGGCACCGGTGCGCGTTCGTTCATGTACACAGAATCACTCTTGACGACCTACAAGGAAACTTCAAAACTCGTCGCTCTGGCCGATTCGAATCCACGCCGCATTGAGTATAACAACCGAATTCTCCAGAAGCGTTTTGGCACATCGCCGATTCCCGCTTATCTGGCCAAGGACTTTGACAAGATGATCGAAAAGGAAAAGCCGGATACGGTCATTGTTACGACGATGGATCGCACCCACCACGAGTACATCATTCGTGCGATGGAACTTGGTTGCGATGTGATCACGGAAAAGCCGATGACCGTCGACGCGGAGAAATGTCAGGTGATTCTCGACGCGGTCAAGCGCACCGGGCGCAAGCTCCGCGTGACGTTCAATTATCGCTATTCACCCGCTCGCAGCAAGGTCAAGGAACTCATTCAGTCGGGCGTCATCGGCGAAATCAAGTCGGTTCATTTCGAGTGGTTGCTTGATACCCGCCACGGCGCGGACTACTTCCGCCGCTGGCACCGCGACAAGCGCAA
>DBTH01000324.1:2115-3023 GCA_002306945.1 Methylacidiphilaceae bacterium UBA1321
GCCGCTGGCACCGCGACAAGCGCAATTCGGGCGGCTTGATGGTGCACAAGTCGACGCACCATTTCGACCTGGTCAACTGGTGGATCGACAGTTCCCCGTCGGTCGTTTTCGGTCTCGGCAATCTCGCTTTCTACGGCAAGGCCAATGCTGAAAAGCGCGGCGCGTATTATCCCTACACCCGCAGCACCGATAGCGGGTTCGAGAAAATCGATCCGTTTGCAATCTCGCTCAAGGACGATGGCAATTTGCAGGGCCTCTATCTCGACGCGGAAAAGGAAGACGCCTATCTGCGCGACCAGAATGTTTTCAGCGACGGGATCAGCATTGAGGATACGATGAATCTCGTGGTTCGTTACAAGAGCGGTGTGCAGATGTCCTACTCGCTGACGGCTTATTCGCCGTGGGAAGGCTATCGCGTCGCTTTCAACGGCACGAAGGGGCGCATTGAACTCGACGATCTGGAGAATTCCTATATCAGCGCCGGAAGCAGTCATATCACTGACGGTCTGAGCCAGAGCCAGCGCCTGACGGTGTTCCCGCACTGGTCGAAGCCGTACAATGTCCAGCCCGACGAGGCTGTTGGCGGTCACGGCGGTGGCGACCGTTTGTTGCTGGAGGATTTGTTCGGCGCGGCCAAGAACAACGATCCGTTGCATCGCGCAGCCGGGCATGTCGACGGGGCGAAGTCGATTTTGACCGGCATCGCTGCGAATCGCTCGTTTGCGACCGGCTTGCCAGTGAATGTGGACGATCTCGTCCAGCTCTGATTTGGACAGCAACCCTCTGGGCCTCGGTTATTTCGTGCGGGTACGGCGTTGCTCGTTTGGTCAAAGATCGCTGCGGATATTTTCCCGCACTCGCGCCTTGTTCCCGCACGAAATCCCTCGTGGATTTGCGACTATTTAAAT
>DBTH01000301.1 GCA_002306945.1 Methylacidiphilaceae bacterium UBA1321
CCATGGTTTTCTGGGCGTCGTTGGAACCGTGGCTGAAGCCCATGAGTCCGGCGCTGGCGAGTTGAAGTTTTCCGAAGAGGGATTTTGAGGTCTTGGGGGTGATCCACCAGAAGGCGACGATGATGAGGAACATGAGGGTCGCGCCGAAGATGAATCCGGCAACGGGCGAGGTGATCATGGGCAGGATGACCTTGGGCCAGAGTCCTTCGTGATGGCCGGAGGCGCTGAGTTCGTGCCAGCGCAGGACTTTCCAGTTGCCATGGGCCGAGGCGAGGGCCGCGCCGCACAAGCCGCCGACCAGGGCGTGGCTGGAGCTGGAGGGTAGTCCGTACCACCAGGTGATGAGGTTCCAGATGATGGCGGCCAGGAGGGCGGCCAGAACGATGTTCATGGTCACGACTTCGGTGTCGACGAGTCCCTTGCCAATGGTGGTGGCGACGGCGGTGCCGGTGAAGGCGCCGATGAGGTTGCAAGCGGCGGCGAGGGTGACGGCCTGGCGTGGGGTGAGCACCTTGGTGGAGACGACGGTGGCAATGGCGTTGGCGGCGTCGTGGAAGCCGTTGATGTACTCGAAGGCCAGGGCGGCCAGCAGTACCAGCATCAGGATGAGCATAGAGTCCTAGGGAGTTCCAACTTTTACGGATGAATTTTCAGTGTGAACTCTAATGCTTAGGAGTTTTTGAGAACGATCTGGAAGACGACGTTGCCGGCGTCGCGGCAGCGGTCGACGGCTTTTTCCATGAGGTCGCAGATGCTCATCATCAGGACGGCTTCCTTTTGGCCGTGCTGGTTGCGGTAGGCTTCACGGAGGAAGTCGAGGAGGAGCTTGTCGGCCTTGCCTTCGAGTTGCTGGAGGCGGGTATTGAGGTCGCGGATTTTTTCGAGATTGGTGTTGCGGCGCAGTTCCTTGACCATCTCGACGATAACGGCGGTGGATTGTTCGAGGATGGCAACCTGGCTTTTGGGCCATTCGGAGCCGACGATGAGTTCGGGGGCGATGAGGAGGCGGTCGGCGACCTTGTTAACGGTCTTGGGGATGCGGGAAAGGGCGTGGGAGAGTTCCTCGATGTCTTCGCGTTCGAGGGGGGTGACGAAAGTCTTACAGAGCAGTTCGGTGATTTCCTCGGTGATACGCTTGTCCTTGCGGCGGTGGAGGACGCACATGTCGATGGCTTCGGCGACCTTGCCTTGTTCGATCTGCTGGACGAGTTCGACGAGGGCCTGGGCGCTGGTGCGGGCGGCTTCGGCGCTGCCTTCCAGAAGTTCAAAGAATTTTTCGTCTTTGCCTAATATTTTCTGTAGCGAAATCATGGTTGTGTCCTCGGTGCGTCGCGAAATAGACGCCGTATTGTAACGTGTTTGTCGCGCAACAGCCGATAGGTTTAATTCCCTGCGTTGCGTAAAGCAACCCTAAATCAAGGCCGCGCGGTTGGAATCGTGAAAGCCCCTGATTTTGAGGCTTATAGACCGGAAAAGAGGTGGGTCGAGATGAAGTAGAGCTTGCCTGTTTCGAGGCGAAGTGTTTCGGGGCCGAGCTGGACCTGAATGTGGCTCACGTCGCTTTTGACGAAAAGGTGCAGGAGTTTGAAGAGATCGTAGGAGGCGCGCAGGCGTACGACCTCGGGATTTTTGGTTTTGCCGAGTTCCTTGGCCTTGGTGACGGCGTCTTCGAAGTAGCCGAGACTGTCGACGAGTTTGGCGTCGAGGGCTTGCTGGCCGGAGAGGATGCGTCCGTCGGCGATGCCGTTGCGCAGTTCGGTGACGTCGAGCTTGCGTTCCTTGGCGACGAGGCCGACGAATTTGGAATAGGTTTCGTCGATGAGGCCCTGGACGAGTTTCTCTTCCTCGGGGGTGATGTCGCGGGCGCCGTTGAGGAGGTCTTTGTTCTTGCCTGACTTGAAAGTGACCGCTTTGACTCCAATCTTCTGTATCAAATCTTTATAGTTGAGTGTCTGTAATATGACGCCAATGCTGGCCGTGATGGTCAGATCACTGGCCATAATGTAACTTCCGCCAATGGCCGAATAGTAACCGCCCGAGGCGGCGACCGATCCCATGTAGACGATCACCGGCTTGACGGCGCGGGTCTTGGCGACTTCGTGGTAGATGATGTCGCTGGCGTTGACTTCGCCTCCGGGGGAATCGATGCGCAGGATGACGGCTTTGACGGTTTCGTCTTCGCGGGCCTGGCGGAGTTTTTGGGTGAGATCGTCGACCATCGTGTCGCCGACCTGGCCCTCGACCGAGGAGCTGATGAGTCCGTTCAAATCGATGACGGCGATTTTCTCACGGGAGGAGGAACCGCTCTCGATGAGTTCTTCTTCGAAGGCCGGTTCCTGACGCATGGCTGAATGATGTCCCGAGCCGCTTTTACCGGAGCGCAGACCGAGCAGGACGAGATTGAGCAGGAGGCTTCCAACCAGCAGCAGCGAGAGCAAAACGGCGAAGCATCCTTTGATCCGGGATTTCATAGTGAGTGGTATTGCCTTTAACGCAATGGTTTCACAGTAGGGGCAAATCACTCGAGCGCAAGTTTAGCGTGCAGGCGAAGAATCACGTTTTTATCGCAAAAATATTTATTAAACCCTTTAATCCAATTTATTGCATTAAACGAAAAGAGATTCATTTGACTTGTGTTGGGTGGGGTGCTGTGGTCAAATTCCCGACACATTTTCAGATGACTCGGTCTCAGTTCGGACACGCCTACAATTTCATAAAGAACACTTTTGAAGGAAGGAGGTGAAAAGTACAATGCTAACCAAACTCATCGTCCGCGCAAAGAACGCTTTCTGGCGTTCCAAGCAGAATAAGTCCGGTCAGACGCTCGTTGAATACGCCCTGATCCTGGCTTTCATCGCAGTCGTGGCGATTGTCGTTCTCCAGGCCCTCGGCACCAAGGTGACCCAAGTCTTCTCGACGATCAGCTCACAAATCGATAAGGCGAATTCCGCTTCTTGAACAAGCGAAGTTTCAACGGACAGGGAGAGTTACTCTCCTTGTCCGTTTTTTTTTGTATTGCAACTCACCATATGGTGGAGAAGATTGTGAGACATTGCTTGGAATGGCACGGGATATGCATGATTGTGACTGACTTACCCGAGCTCTTGAAAACAAGGGATTATGACACGCACGTCACCAGGATATATCGATTCCGACACGGGCCTATCCATTTGCTCTGCGGACACTTTTCGGCTTTTTTTTGATACTTTCTAAAGAAAGGAGGTGAAAAATACAATGTTAACCAAACTCATCGTCCGCGCAAAGAACGCCATCTGGCGTTTGAAGCAGAATAAGTCCGGTCAGACGCTCGTCGAATACGCTCTGATCCTGGCCTTTATTTCTGTCGTGGCGATTGTCGTTCTTCAGGCTCTCGGCACCAAGGTGACCCAGGTCTTCTCGACAATCAGCTCACAAATCGATAAGGCGAATTCCGCTTCCTGATTACCTATCGCCATTCGACGGGCAAAGAGTCCTAATCTCTTTGCCCGTTTTTATTACCGGGATGCCTTTCTTTTTATCGTCCTGCACGTCCATTAGTAGGAATACCTTGAATATTTAACAGGACTTGAATTATCCTATTGCCACTTGCGTTAGCCTCTCATTTCGAAAACCGAATTTTTTCCGATATTTTTTAGATCAAAACCCATGACAACCGCCACGGAACAAGCCTCAGTGGTTGCGACCACGCAAGCGCTCCTCCGGCGTGACCGGGGCGGGCGTGAAAATTGTCCATCACCTGAAACGACGTTTCAGGTGATCCCTCTTTTACCGATTGGACACCGGGACGGTTGGCGGGGTTTGAGGGAGGGAGGTGAATGAGTATTATGCAACCCGTGTCGGGTGTTGCCCGAAGCAGGAGCTTTCGGTGGCGTAGCAAACGAGCTCAATCCCTGGTGGAATATGCCTTTATCATAGCTCTTGTAGCGATCGCGGTAGTGCTGATTCTGGAAATGACGGGCACCAAACTGCACGCTCTCTACAGCACCATTAATTCGGAAGTGAGCAAGGCGAATTCGACTTCGACGTCGAGTCCGTAGTGGGATTTAACAGGTCTTTTTTAAGAGCTTATCCGTAAATAGAGAT
>DBTH01000196.1:0-1868 GCA_002306945.1 Methylacidiphilaceae bacterium UBA1321
TCCGGTGGTAAAGACATCGTCTATTAATATCAAATTTTTACCCTGCACGTCAAATTTACCACGTAACTCAAACGCGTTGTGCAGATTACGCCAGCGCTCCTCGCGTGGGAGCCGTGTCTGCGTGCCGGTATCGTGCGTGCGACGCAAAGCGTTGAGAACGGGAATGCCGCGCTGTTTGCCCAGGCCGCGGGCGATTTCATAGGCCTGGTTGAAACCGCGGTCGCGTTGGCGCAAGGAGTAGAGCGGCACTGGAACCAATCCGTCCCACTGGATACCCGCCGGGAGAATGTGGCGGTCGTAAGCGGCGGTGATCCATTTGACCAAATATTTGCGGCGGTAGAAAGCCTGCTGGTACTTGAAGCTGTGGATCGTTTCGCGCACGCAACCGTCGAAGACGTACATCGCCCGCGCCCAGGCAAAGTGGTTGCGCTGTTGCTGGCAGTCGGCGCAGACAAAGGCCATCGTCACCTGCCCCTCAACCGGTCGTCCGCACACTTCGCAAAAAGGCAGATCGATCACCGGAGGTAATTCGCCCTCAAGTGGCATTTCGGGAAAAACGAGACCGAGCAAGGTCGTCCCCCAGTCCTTCCACGCATTACTCCAGGCCATATTTATAAAAGTTAGCCACCCGCGCGCATAAACCCAGCCAAAATGCGGCGACTCGCCTTCCAGCGTTCCGGGCAAAAATTTCCGGGCACGACTGCGAATTATTAACCAATTTTACGCCCCGGCATCACTGGCACTGCTTTGTACTAAACCTTCGTTAAGAAAATACGAAGAGTCATTAAGCAATCATCAAAAAGGGACAATATGCGCACCGATAATGGAAAAATCCTTCTCAGCTCCGGCACCAACGAAGTCGAATTCATGGAGTTCTACCTGGCTGGCGTCAGCTACGGCATCAACGTCTCCAAGGTCATCCGCGTCGTCAGCATGAGCGAAACCCCGCTCAATACCGTACCGGAAGTCGACCCCTCCATTCTCGGCGTCATCTACGATCAGGGCAAGCCACTCAAACTCATCGACCTCAAACGCGCCCTCAAACTCGAATCCAAGAACACCGACACCACCCGTCCGCTGATCGTCATTGCCCGTTTCAACCGCGAGACAGTCGGCTTCCTCATCGACGGCATCCACAAAATTCACCGCACCTCCTGGGATCAATTCCAGCCGATGACCTCCGCCGTCCAGGGCGGCGGCTACACCACCGGCACGATTCAATACGAAGACCGCATCATCCTCATCCTCGATGTCGAACGGCTCATGCTCGACTTTTCCTCACACCGCCTTGAGGACGAAAAGCCGGTCGTCACCCCTCCCCAGCTCAAGGAACAACGCAGCCAAGTTAACATCGTCTACGCCGAAGATTCCAAGATGATCCGCAAGATCACCTCCGACATCATGATGGCCTCCGGCTATACCAAACTCAAAATCTTCGAGAACGGCCAGGACGCCCTTGAGTACATCACCAAGATCGTCGAGCAGGCCAACAAGGAAAACAAGAGCCTCAAGGAATTCATCGACCTCATCGTCACCGACATCGAAATGCCCAAGCTCGACGGCCTGACCCTTTGCAAGAAGGTCAAGACCGAGACCCAAAACCAGCACATCCCCGCCGTCGTCGTTTACTCCTCCCTCATCAACGAGGAAATGTCCCGCAAGTGCAAATCGGTCGGTGCCGACGCCCAGCTCAGCAAGCCCCACGGCAGCGAGATCGTCGACATCATCGACAAGCTTTGCCTCAATAATAAGTGATTTGCCACGCGGCAATCCTTTGCTACAACTTGAACCACACCACCTCAAAGCGGGCGTGGTTCAATGGTAGAATGTGGGCTTCCCAAGCCTGAGACGAGGGTTCGATTCCCTTC
>DBTH01000196.1:2115-6035 GCA_002306945.1 Methylacidiphilaceae bacterium UBA1321
CGAGGGTTCGATTCCCTTCGCCCGCACCCTTTTTTTTCGCCCTCTCACGGCAGGTTCGTGCCGCAAAGGCACCGCGCATACAGACTGTCCCGCCCTAATAAATTCCCCCGCCGGGCCGATAGTTTAAGGGTGTTGTAAACCCCAACCGCTCCACCGCCATGCCCCTTACAAACACCGCGCCTGAAACCGTCACCGCCGGGATGCGCCAAGACGAACTCACCCGATGGGAAAACGCCCGTCTCCTCATCGAAAGCACCGAGGATCTCCCCACCGCGCCCCCCATCGCCTTCAAGCTCCTCTCCCTCATGCGTCGCACCGACTACGACAACAACGACCTCGTCGAAGTCATCCGCTACGATTCCGAACTCACCGCCCAACTCCTCAAAATCTGCAATTCCGCCGCCTACCGCCCCGCCGAACCGATCATGTCCATCAGCCAGGCCCTCCTGCGCCTTGGCCAGATCGTCGTCTACGAGCAAGTCCTCGCCATCTCCCTCGGCCGCATGAACAAGGGCAAACCCTCCCGCGGCTACTACGGCCTCTGCCCCTTCGACCTCTGGCGCAAATCGGTCGCCGCCGCCATTCTGGCCCGTTACCTCGGCCCCCGATGCAACGGACTCAACGCCGACCGCGAAACCTGCTTCACCATCGGCCTGCTCCACAACATCGGCCAGGCCGTCCTCAATATCGCCCCCCTGTCCGAGATTGCCCAGATCCCCCGCCTCGTTCAGGAAATGCAACTGCCCTTGCTCGAAGCCGAACGCCAGGTCCTCGCCACCGACCACGCCGCCATCGGCGGTGCCCTGCTCGAAAGTTGGAAACTCCCCAACGAAGTCGTCAACTCCATCCGCTATTACTGCCAGCCCGAGCTCAACCCCGATGGCATGGCTCCGCTCGCCTTCCTCGCCGATTTCTGCTCGCACGCCGACTCCAACCAGGGCGGCTCCACTCATGCCGAAAAAGCCGCATGGGTCACCGAAAAGCTCGGCCTTAAAACCGACGACATCCAGGCCGCTCTCGATCAGCTCAAGAAGGAAGCCGCCGTCATCGAAGCCTTCGTCATGGTCGCCATGTAGCTGGGGCAATCGCCCCTGCACCCACGTTAAGCATGGCCGGACGGCCATGCGGAGACCGGTCTCCGGTCTTGCGAGAAGAGCTGATCCGACTTTGCTGCCACTCCGCGAAGCCGGGTGCAGCGTCACGCTGCCCGCTCTCCGGTCTTGCCTCATCAAGCGTTTCAGGCGATACTGACTCACTTATGGATACGAAACGCTTTGCCGTCACTTTCGCTTTCATGCTGGCTCTGGCCACGGGCACTCTTTCCACACACGCTGCCGGAACCAATTCCAAGGGATTCACCGCTCCCAAGTTCGATACCCACTCCGCCGCGCGGGACGAAGACGACGATAAAAACAACAACGAATTGTCCGACAAGAACCAAAATCCCGTCACGGCCCAGAAGATGCCCATCGGCTTCACCCAGACCGGCAAAGCCTCCTTCTACGGCGGACGCTGGAACGGCTGTAAAACCGCCAACGGCGAAATCTACAACCAGATGACTCTCACCGCCGCCCACAAGACCCTCCCCTTCAACTGCCACGTCCGCGTCCGCAACCTCCTCAACAACAAGGAAGTCATCGTCCGCATCAACAACCGCGGTCCCTACGCCCGCGGCCGCATCATCGATCTCTCCGTTGGCGCCGCCAACCTCCTCGAAATGCGCAAAATCGGCATCGTTCCGGTCGAAATCTGCGTCGTCCAATGAGCACCGCCATTCACCGGGTCGAAGATGAAATGCTCGACGTCGTCGACGACAACGACCGCGTCATCCGGCAGGAAAAACGGGGGATTATCCACGCGCAACGGCTCATGCACCGTGCCGTGCACATTCTGATTTTCAATGACGCCGGACAAGTCCTGCTCCAGCGCCGCAGCGCCAACAAGGACACCTTCCCCAATCGCTGGGATTCCTCGTCGAGCGGACACGTCAACGCCGGGGAGGACTACCTCGAATCGGCCCTCCGCGAACTTGGAGAGGAATTGGGAATACGAGACATCGGCGCGGAATTTCTGACCCCGCTGTTCAAGATCAACGCCCACCCCGAAACAGGACGGGAATTTGTCTGGGTCTACAAGGCCCGTTACAACGGCCCCTTCACCCCCTTGCCCTCCGAAATCAGCCATGTGGCTTTTTTCGAGATTGCAGAAGTTGCCCGCCAGCTCGCCGCAAACCCTGGGGAATTTGCCCCCGCGTTTGCACTGCTCTGGCAACGCACTCAGTCTGCCCCCGGGATCGAACCACGAGGCTGACTTTTTTCTGGTTTTCCACCCGGAATTCAACCGGGTGGCCTTTGGAATTTTGTTTACGCCTTGACGACGTTCGCCGCTTTCAATCCCTTATCGGATTGCAACACTTCAAACTCCACTCGGTCGCCTTCCTCCAAGGTTTTGAAACCTTCTCCCTTGATTGAGGAGAAGTGAACGAAGACATCCTGGCCACCGCCTTCCTGCGCGATAAAACCAAAACCCTTTTTGTTATCAAACCACTTGATCACTCCTTGAGCCAACTGAACTCACCCCCTGAACGTTTGTATAGATTTGTAGAACTATCCAATTAAAAAATAAACCCCTTGATTGACCTTCAAGAATTGTGAAAAAGAGAAAGCGGCGGTAACCACAAAAAAATATTCAGATTGAATGAACGAAGCCAGATACTGATACTTTTCCCTCTTTGGTCAAGAAAAAATAGTGCCAATGCCTCTACTTTTCATAGAACATCCTACAAGATTCACACGATTAAACTATGACTCTTCTGTATATAGAAACTTACTGTAGATTGCTTCATTAACTCCCCTACTACCCGGTAGCTCTCAGCAGCTAATTTCCTGATTTACTCTGTAATTTTCCTTCCCCTACAGAGGGCGCGCTTTCGCTCATGCCTTGATTTCAAGTCGCGTTCCCGATGAGGTTTTTACTGTCCACTCACCTAGTTTCTGCCGGAACCAACCTGCATCCAGTTGCGGCCCAATGAAAACCAGTCCCGTTGCCGGAGGAGCCTCGCCCCGCACCGGCAGCAGCAACGTCTCCTGCTGTTCGCACACCCGCTGGAACGTGTGCAGTTGCTGCGGATCTTCCGCGAAACGCACAAAACCTTTCGCACGATAGACGTTGCCGGGAAGTTCGTGCAGGAACTTTTCAAACGCCTCGCGTGGCACGGCTTTCACCAACGGAAAATACAACGTCGACGCCGCAATGCCGTGTTCATGATGATGGCCGTCGTGATGTTCATGCGATTCCTCATGCTCGTGATCGTCCTGTCCGTGTTCATGCCCGTCCTCGTGCCCACACTGCGGCCAAACCCGGTTCTCGCTCACGTCCCAAAATCCGTCCAGATCACTCTGACCGCGCGAAGCATGACGGATGACCGCCCGAGTGTTCACGTCGCGAATCTTTTTTATCAACGATCCCATCTTTTCGGGCGGCACCAGGTCGGATTTATTGATGACGATCCAGTCGGCATACTGAAGTTGTTCGGCCTCCAGCGAACGCAGCCGCCACGGCCCCGGGTAATGCGCCCCGTCGATCACCTGCACTAGGCGTTGAATCCGGATTTTTCCCTGCAACCGCGGCGAGGTCAGATGATCGAGAATCTCATCCGGCTCGGCCAGACCGGAAGTTTCCATCCAGACCAGTTCCAGCTCGGGCGACTCCGCGAGCTTCACCAGACTGTCGATCAATTCCCCGTAGCTGGTGCAGCAGACACAACCGCCTGTGATGCTCAGGAGCTTGAGATTCGGCCGGTCGAGCAGCAACGCGTCGATATTGACCGGGCCGAAATCATTGATGACGAGCGCCGATTTTTCAGGAGCTACTGAACTCTTCGCGAGCCAGCTTTCGAGCAGGGTGGTCTTGCCGCTGCC
>DBTH01000118.1:0-982 GCA_002306945.1 Methylacidiphilaceae bacterium UBA1321
ATTTCAACCGTGGCTATGAAAATCGATCCCGAAACCCTTCTCGTCGACCTCCTCACCGCCAGCAACGCCCTCTGGGCTGCCAGCCGTCCCTTCTTCACTCCCTTCGGCATCACCGAAGCCCACTTCAACGTCCTGAATCTCCTCGCCCAGGTCACCACCCCCATCAGCCAGCGAGAACTCTCCGACCAGCTCCTCACCGACAAATCCGCCGTCACCGGGTTGGTCGATCGCATGGAGAAAAAACAACTCATCCGCCGAAAGGAAGCCCCACACGACCGCCGGGTTTACCACCTCCAAATCACCCCTAAAGGATTGGCGCTCTGGAAAAAGATCCGCCCCCTCTACATCAATCAAATCGAGCAACTTTTCACCGGAATGACTCCGTCCCAACGCGATGAGTTCCACCAGCGCCTATTGACCATCAAGAACCTCGCCCTCAAACGCGCGCAGAGCCAACAACACGCCTAGCAATCTGCCGACCCGGCAAAATTTGCCGATTCAACCTTTCCTGACAGGCCGCTAACGCAAATCGATAAACTCTCTGTTCAAGACCTCCAATTCCAGCCGTTATTACAAAATAAAGACTCCTGCCTCAAAAAACTCCAAAGAGAACCTCCTGTCGAACTATCGCTTAACCTGATTTCCAATGCCTACCAATGAAATTTAAAGAATGAGGCTAAATTTATCTTTTTTAGTTGCAAAGACCTTGGCTGTCGCCATCATTCTAACTAGAAATCCTTTATGTTCGTAGACGAAACTGATTCAGGGATAAAGATTTACCTTAGGGAAATCGGAATGACTCCCCTCCTCACGAAGGAAGAGGAAGTCAAGCTCGCCCGTCGTATCAAAAAGGGCGATCAGGCTGCCCGCCAGCAGATGATCAAAGCGAACCTCCGCCTGGTCGTCAAAATCGCCCACGACTACACCAATCTCGGCCTCCCGCTGCTCGACCTCATTTCCGAAGGCAACATCGGCCTGATGA
>DBTH01000118.1:1235-2923 GCA_002306945.1 Methylacidiphilaceae bacterium UBA1321
GGCAACATCGGCCTGATGAAAGCCGTCGAACGCTTCGATCCCGCCAAGGGCGGCAAACTCAGCACCTACGCCGCCTGGTGGATCAAACAATCCATCAAGCGTGCCCTGGCCAACCAGAGCAAGACCATACGCCTGCCCGTCCACCTCGTCGACAAAATCGCCCGCATGCGCCGTATCTCCACGCAACTCGCGGAGGAATTCGGCCGCGAACCGACCGATGAGGAACTCGGCGAGGAACTCAGCATCTCGGCCGCCAAGGTCGCCCAGTTGCGCACTGCAGCCATCCGCCCCGCCTCCCTCGACGCCACCATCGGCACCGACGAGGACAGTACCTCCCTCGGCGACATCATCGGCGACGAATCCGCCGCCGACCCGCACCAGTTTCTCAGCGACAAAAACCTCCGTTCTTCAATCAAGAAACTCCTCCCCATCCTCGACGAAAGGGAGTTGAAGATCATCACCCTGCGTTTTGGTCTGGACGGAAAACGTGAAATGACTCTTGAAGAAGTCGGCGCGAAGTTTAAAGTCACCCGCGAGCGTATTCGCCAATTGCAAAACATCGCCCTCCGCAAATTGAAACGCGCTCTCGACAAACAGGACAAGATCAAACCGACATGAATTCCCAATTCCAGTTCAAAAGCGCCATCGAGCGGATCAAAGCCAATATCCGTGACGTTCCCGATTTTCCAAAACCCGGCATCCTCTTTCGCGACATCACCCCGATCCTTGGCAACGGCCAGCTCTTCCGTCTTGCCGTCACCATTTTTGCCGAACGCTACCAGCGCAAGAGCATCGACAAGATCGTCGCCATTGACGCCCGCGGATTCATCTTCGGCGCCGCCCTCGCCCACTTCCTCGGAGTCGGACTGGTTCTGGTTCGCAAAAAAGGCAAACTCCCCTTCTCAACCATCAGCGCCGATTACGATCTCGAATACGGCTCGGCCACGGTCGAGATGCACAAGGACTCCCTCCGCAAGGGCGAACGCGTAGTCATCATTGACGACCTCTTGGCCACTGGCGGCACCGCCGCCGCGGCTATCGAACTCGTCCAGAAATGCGGCGGAGAAATCGTCGAAGTCGCCTTCCTCATCGAACTCGCCGCTCTCAAGGGACGCGAGAAACTCACCTCCTTCCCGGTTTTCGCCGCCATCACCTATTAACCCAACCGGTTGCCTGTCCCATGAAACGTTCCACCCTGGTGGCCCTGTCCGCCATTGTTCTTTTCCTCGCCTCCACACTGACCTGCCTGCGCGCGGAACCGCAAACAGTCCCCGACGACATCGTCAAAAACATGTTGAGCGGAATTGAGACGCTCAACGTCGATAAGTTCGCCGAAAAAGGCGATCCCGAGTTCAAGGCGCGCGTCAACCGGGACATCCTCATCAAAGTCAATTCCCAGCTCGCCCCCAAACTCAAGGGTGGCTACACCATCGAATACCTCGGCATTCTGCGCCAGATCGGCACCGTCACCTACCTCTACAAAATTACCTTCAAAGACGGCTCCGACGACATTCTGGTCAAACTCCAGTTGCGCAAAAATTTCGTCTCCGGATTCCTGCTCGAATAGTCAGCGCGTGCAGCACGATGCTGCAACCAATAACGCAGTCGCCAGAGCGAAAACGTTCTCTCCCGCTTCGCGTAGCCGTTGCGCTGCCTAGAGCATTTCAAAGTATCGTGCACAGAGAATG
>DBTH01000181.1 GCA_002306945.1 Methylacidiphilaceae bacterium UBA1321
AATAGTGCACCGAGTCGATCACGTGAATGGCAGTAGAGGGAAACGAAGGGACATGGCGGCCCAGGCGTTGCATGCCTCCCTGGACATGTTTCAAGGGAGAGGCGGGCAGCTTAAAGTGACGCAAGAGAGGAGTATGCCGGCGGTTAAAGGCGGAAAAGAGTCGTGCCGTAGATAGAGCTTCGGTTTCGAGCAGGGCGTCGAACTCGGTCAATGATACAGCCGGAGGTTTCTCCAGGTAAGTGGTTATGCCCGCGCGCAGAGAGAGTTCGGCCATTTTGGCGTTGACCCGCTCACTAGTCAGCACCATTACCGCATCCAGTTCGGCCGTGGTCAGCATCTGTTCAGCGTCCTGATAAACCGTCGCATTCGGGAATAAATGGCTGGCGCGTTGCAGATTGAGCGGATTCAAGTCACAAAAGGCGGCGACCTGCACTTGGTCGCTTAGGGAGAGGATAATGGGCGAGTAGATGGTCTGCATGATCCCGCCGCATCCGAGAATGCCGATTCGCTTGAGTGTTGTCATAAAAAGATATTGGTATGGATACGAGACTAGTTAGCGCTGGCGGAATGGCTTTGACAAACGCCGCGTTACTCGCACATTAGAGTGAAATGAAGCGTCGTGTTACGCAAAAGGATGTCGCTGCTGCCGCCGGAGTTCATCACACGACTGTTTCCATGGTGTTCCGCAATCACCCGTCCATCCCGGTGGCCACGAGCAACCTGATCCGCAAGATCGCCAAGAAACTCGGTTACGCTCAGGACCCCATGCTTTCCGCTCTGGCGGCCTACCGAACCAGCCAACGACCCGTAGCTTTCCAAGGTACCCTGGCCTGGCTAACCAATTCCAACGACGGCTTTGACTGGAAATCGTCTCCGCACTTCTCGATCTATTTCAAAGCCGTCCAGCAGCGGGCCCGGCGGCACGGCTACGGTGTCGAGGAGTTTGACATCAATGCTCCCGGTCAAAGCGTCAAGCGGGTGGCGGGCATTCTCCGAGCCCGGAACATCTCGGGACTCTTGTTGTGTCCCCAACCCAAGGCGCATACGCAGATTGATTTCCCATGGAAGGACTTTTCCGCCGTCACTTTCGGCTACACGCTGGAAAAACCCAAGCTGCACACCGTCGTGGCCGCCTTCTACCGGGATATGCTGCAAATGATCCATGAAGTCCGTCAGTTCGGATACCAACGGATAGGACTGGTGGTGAATTTTACCGATGACCAGCGGTATGATCACAATGTGATGGCCAGTTACCTGGTCAGCTCCTACCTCCACGCGCAGTTTCCACCCATCGCTCCGTGCCTGGACAATTACCGGGAAAATCCCGAGGTGTTACGAAAATGGATTACCCAGCATCGTCCCGACGCCATTGTCAGCCAGGACTGGCGGGTGCTGGATGCCCTGAAAAAGCTCGGCATCCGGTCGCCCAGGGACATTGGCCTGGCTTGCGCCGGATTTCCCCCCAATCTGAATGGTCTCTCCGGTTTCCAGGAAGATTGTGAGCGAATTGGGGCGGTGGCCACCGACCTGATCGTGTCGATGATCCAGCGCGGAGAGCGCGGCATACCGGACAAAGCTCAGCGAATTTTGGTGGAAGGAGACTGGGTAAGGGGAACGACGCTACGGGAATGTCACCGCTGATTTCACTAATCACGCTACTCTAATGTGAGAGCATATATGTTCTCGCTTGGCCCCCGTGATCAGGAATAATCTACAAACGTAGCGAATATTACAAAGAGAACCCCATCCTATGAAAATACAGATCCTCACCGTCCGGCGGACCATGCGATTGTTTCCCAACCAAACACTGCGTGTCCTAAGCGCTGTAGTCTGCTTTTGCCTAATGAGATCGGTGGCTTCGGCACAAGTGCAATATACCTATACGACTAGCGGTACGCTGAAGACTGGCGACTGGTCGGTTGCGGCAGCCTGGTCCACGCCCGGTGATGGGTCGGTGCCAAACGACGTTGCCAATTCAAAAGTCTCCATTCTCAGCGGCTCGACTGTCACGGTCAGTGCGGGGGAAAGCTATGCCACGGGTTACATTGGGTTTGGCAGTGGCGGCACTTTGTACGTGACGGGGACTGGAGCCAAGCTCACCTTGGGAAAGCTCGGCAGTAGTGGCACTAACAGTATGCAGACCGGGGCCAGCAGCGTTGTTTCCATTACCAGTGGTGCGACAATCACAGCCAGCGGTATTCTCAGCAACAGCGGCAAGTTTTCCATCACCAACGCCTCCGTCACATTCAGCTCGGTGCAGTTTGGCAGCAGTGGCACCCAGCAGGTGGTTCTGAATGAAGGGGCGCGCTTGACCCTTTCCTCCATCACCACTGGCAGTAGCACGGCGGGCGCCTTGGTGTTCAATGGCGGCACTTCAGGATTTGGAGAATTGGCAATAGCAGCTATGCGGGCAGGCTCAAATCTCGTTCCCACCTTGTCCATTAATTCCGGGTCGTATCACTATTCCGGTTCGGGCACCGACACCTTTACCTTGATCTCGGCCACGAGCTGGACAGGTAGCTTCACGAGCATCACTTTCAACGGCTCGTCCTACACTTTGGGTACGGACGTGTCTATAGACGGAAATGAGATCTGGAACATTAGCCGGGTCGGGAACAGCCTGGTTCTGACCGTGGTTCCGGAGCCGGAATCGGCGCATCTGGTTTTTGCATTCTTTATTCTAGGCGCGCTGGTTTTGCGTTTTTCGAAAAGAAGGCAGTTGCGGGCCTAGGCTCTCCACTGCCGTCGCAGTTTGACAACATGACCGAATCAGCCATTGCTTAAAAAGAAAACGGATTATAAATTTGTTTTCAACCTTGGATGGCATGGCCTTTCCCTTCACTACGCATGAATTGTCGAGGTTTCTCTCTTATCGAACTGCTGGTGACAATAGGAATTGTCTCCGTGCTGGCGATGCTACTGGTACCAGCCGTGAACAATACACGCAGCGCAGCGCTTTCGTCTGCCTGCCAGTCGAACTTGCGCCAGATGGGGATCGCCATCACGCAGTATGCCGCTGACAATGACGGAAGCTATCCTCCCTCGGCAGACGATGCCTCGGGTGGCTACTATCCGTGGTATCTCATCCTGTTGGGCAAGGGGCGAGTCAAAGGGGTGAATTACCTTGGCTCGGGCAAAGTGCTCAACTGCCCTTCGGGGAATTATGGTCTTGTGTCTGCGTCGGCACCTGAGCTTGGAACCATATCGTACTCAATGACCGATCTGATCCTTTGGCAGCCCGCCTCCACGCGAACCGATCAGTTACCTAAATTCTTTTTTTTAAACCTGACGGCCAAGTCCGTTTGGCCGCTACTCATGGACGGAGAGGCTGCGCGACTCTTCTCCTTGGACAATCCCATCGAAACCGCAGATATAAAGTCTCGCTGGAAGACGCGGCATTCGGATTGGGCCAATGTGTTAATGGTGGATGGCCATATTGAGCGGGTTCAATACGGCGATAAGCGATGGGTACAGTCTGCCCTCAACGGGCATGGATATTACTAGAATGAAAACTGTAAACTACCTGATCCTGTTACTCGCCACAGCCCTACCGCTTTCCGCTGAAGGGATTCATGAAAATTTCGACAACGTTCCCGCCAACACGGCGCTCAGCTCAAATAGTGTCCCCAACTGGCGGCAGGAAGGTTCTGCGCCGGAAGGTAGCGCCTCCATCAGCGACGAAGCGGGACAGCTTTCGGGGAAAGGGCTTCGACTGTACAAGACCGGTACTGGCGCCCTCTACGAGACCGGCGGTCCGCTTTGGAGCGATACGGACGGCGCCTTCATCTTCAAGCTGAACTTTCGATTTGGCGGGAAAATGCCGTTCGACATCACCTTGCACAACGGTAGAACCTCGACGGGATTCTATATAACCATCAATACCCGAACTGGAGAGATGGCCTTGTCCCAGGGAGGCGGAGAAAGTGTATTCCGTGGAGAGGTGCAGAAACTCTCCGTCAAAGAACTCCGGCCCGGCACATGGTACACCCTGGAAATCCGGAACGCGGTACTACGCAAGGACAAGACAGAACCGGCTACCGGAAAGGTCTATCTCTATGAAGCGGAGAATTCCGCGGATCTGATCGTGGATGGCATCTCCATTGCCTCCTCGGGATCGATCCCGTTCTCAAGCTTCAAAACCTTGCTAATCCGTCGATGGGGAGAAGGGCCTCTGGACGTCGATAACATCACACTTGAGGTCGCCGCGAGTCATTAATTTTAAGAAAGACATTTCCACTCGATGAAAAATCGCGCTTTGTGCCCGTTTTGTCTCTTGATTACGGCCCTTGCTGGACTTGGACTCTTGATTCTGTCCGATTTCAGCAGTCGATTACTGGCGCAGGACACCAATGCCACAGGGGGCAACGCTGCAAAGGAATTCGTCCTTTTCCCCGAGGAAACCAGCATTTTTTGGACATCCGACCTCAACAGTCGCGGCCGCTCCCAGGATGTCCTGCGTTTGACTGATGATGAAAAAAACGGCGGTCTTGCCTTGGACTATGATTTGCCAGCGGGCAGTGGTTGGGCTGGAGCGGTACGTTCTGCTCCGTTGCAGGATTCTGCCGCCACGCTGGTGGTCAGTCTGCAAGGCGATCCGGGTGCGACGGGCTTTGTCATGATCGAAGGCTCGGATGAAAAACGCTTTGGCGCGAGCTTCAAGCTGGAGGACTCCACGGAGAAACGCCTGTCCTTGCCGCTGGATCGCAAGACGTTTGGCCGCGCGTTGGGCAAAGGCGATGGAATCTTGCGTTTTCCCCTGCGCAACATAGGTGTCTTTGTCACGCCCGACGCTGCCTCCAAGGGGAAATTGCTGGCGAGCCATTTTGCCTATACTTCCTCCAAACCGGCGGAGGAATTTCCCTGCCTGCTCTCCGTGGCGGCGAGCCACTTTGACAATGTTTTTTTCCCCAGCGAGGACAAGACGCTCGAAGTGGTAATCCGCAACCGCACCACGCAGGCCCGCGTCTCCGAACTTGCCGTACGCGTGACAAAGGATGACGGTGGGGAATGGTCCTGGTCGCACAAGGTGGAGATCCCCGCATTGGCTACGGTCAGGGTGCCGGTGAAACTGGATCTGCCGGAGCCTGCATTTGCGGACTGCCTGTTCTCGCTCGGGAAAGAGTCGGAGACATTTCGCACGACCGTCTCGGTGGTGCGGCCACCCCAATTGAGTTCGATTCCGTTCAAGGACGCGCTTTACGGCTTATGCACCATGGCGCATCCGCAGACGGCCAAGCGGATTGGAGCACGCTTTTTCCGGGTGTTTTTTTACTGGCAGTGGACTGAGAAATCCGCAGGCGTTTACGACTTCGATAAGTACATCAAGGATGGTCAGGACTGCAAGGACGCCGGGCTGGGAGTGATTTGGACTTTCGAGCCCAATATACCCAGTTGGCTCGGTGTGAAGGAAATGGTACTGCTGAATCAACCGGAACCGTTGCAACGGTTCGGCGAATGGGTGAGGGCTGCTCTCAAGGCCTTGCCCGTCGGGGAGCGCGCCGTCGAAATCAATAACGAGCCCGACATCACCATTGGCCGCACCAGTCTGGTCACTCAGGACGAGGCCGCCGCCGCCGCCGCCGCGTTGCTCAAGAAAGGATACGAGGCCACCAAGGCGGTTGATCCCTCCATTCCGGTACTCGGCGGTGGCGGATCCGGGGAGGGAACACGGATATTGGGGTTCACTCAGAAAATGCTGCGCGATGCACAGGGCAAGGTCGATTACTACTCGGCCCATCCCTACTCCGGCACCCGCTACATCACTCCGGACGGTTCGGTGATGTGGCCCGACCAATATCTCGTCGAGATGCTGGAGAAAAGCGTGAAGGTCGCCACCGAGTACACCCAAGGCAAGGCGCTTTGGTCGACGGAACTCGGCTGGGCCTACCCCATGAACGACCTCTACCTGTCAACCTCAACGAAGGACTATGCGGCCATCTGCGCCCAGACCCTAGTGCTATTCAAGGTTGTTCCAGGTGTGGGAAAACTGGCCTGGTTCCGCGGCTTCCAATACAAGCTCGGCCTCAACGAGCGCAGTTACGACTACAGCCTCTTTCTTCAATCCTACAAGGGAATGCGTCCGACCCCGGGCGTCAACGCCTTCGCTACGGTAGCCTCCCTTCTGGAAGGTGCGAAAACCGGAGAAAAGTTGAACCTTGGACCGGCATTGAATGGCTACTTGTTTGAAAACCCGCTCACCAAGCAGGCCGTGGCGACAATCTGGACGACGCGCTATGACGTGTCTCCGAAGGATCGCCTACCGGAAGGCACGACCATCATCGACCTCTACGGACGCGACCTCCGCACCGACTCCGAACTACGATTGAACCGCGGCCCCACCTTCTTTGTGACCAGCCTCGCGCAATCGGCTGCGTTGAAGAGTTACCTGTCCAAGGCCAGGTGGCGGCCCAAGCAGCCGTTCATCATCACCAATATCGGATCCAGCCAGGTCAACAACCTGAAGTTGACTGTGGAAAGCTTCCTCCTGGATGACACCGCGGTGGACATCAAAGCGGGCGATGCCGGCACACACACCGTCCTGCACCCGGGCGTAAACAAGGTGACGTTGACGGGTACGGAGAAACTCTTCGAGAGCAATCCACTGACCATCGCCGTGCAAATTTCCGGAGTGGACATCGCTGTGCAGGGAATGCTCAACAAGCCGGTCGTGCCTGTGCCCTATTTGTCGACCGGCAGCGTCCTGATCGACGGTGCCCTCACTGCGGTCAAGTTGAAAATCGCCATCAACACCCTCGATAAACGCAGTGACATCTCGCCGCCCGATCCGTCGATCCCGTGGGAAGGAGCAGAGGATCTCAGCGTGCGCTACGGGTATGCCTGGAACGAGACGGGATTGTACGCGCTCTACATAGTGCGGGACAACAAACATGTCGGCGTGGACGGGCACGACTTCTGGAACTACGACAGCTTGCAACTGGCCTACGATCCGCAGACCAAGGGCGGCGATAGCGGCTATCAGCCGGGTCACCGGGAGATCGGACTGGCCCTCGACAAAACCGGGAAGGTTCGGATTGTACAGACCTATCCGCAAAAGGAAGACGCCCCCGACGTCCAGGCCCAGGTCGTCCGCAAAGATAATGATACGGTGTACGAAATCTTCATTCCCTGGGCCTACTTTTACGGCAACGGCCCGATCCCAGCGGCACACTCCATTCTCGCGGCGAACTTTATTGCCAATGATAACGACGGCAGCGGTCGCAAATGCTGGATGGGCCCGGCCGAAGGTATCGGCTCTGGAAAATTGCCGGCACGCTTCCCCTGGTTGCATCTTTTACCCCCCAACGCCACTAAATGAATTCTCATCCCCGCCTCCTCGCCAGTGAATCGGAAATCCTCGGGAAATCCATTACCGACAGTCAACTCCCTTCCGAGCGGGCGTTGCAGCTCGCAGCCAATCCACGCCCCTTCGAGGAAATCCTGCGAACCGGACCATCCGGTGCGGATCAAGTCGTCATCGACACCACCGTGTCCCTGCTCTGGATCGCGGCGGCCTGGCGTGTGACCCGTAAGGAATCTTATCGGGAGTTGCTGCGACCGTGGCTTGCCGTTCTGAAATCTCATCCACCGATGAAGATTCCGAAGTTTGCCTTTGGGAATCGCGATCTGATGGTGGGTCATCTACTGCTGTCGCTGGCACTGATGGACGACCTTCTGCGCGACGTGTTCGATGCGGAATTTGAGCAAGCCCTGCGACAGGCACTGGTGTCCCAAGCGCGGCAGGCGCATGCGGACTTGACCAATCCGGAGGCGTTCCCGAGTTATTCCTACGAACAAAATCACATGATCATCCCGATCTGCGGGTTGGGATTGGCCGCGATGGATCTTGGCGACGACGAGAAAGCTTCGGGTGCGTGGGCGGCATTCGCCCGGGAATTTCTCGAGAAAAGTTTTGACGTTCTGGCCAAGGACGGATGGTTTTTTGAAGGAGTCGGCTATTGGTGTTTCACCATGCAATTTCCCATTTGCTATGCCACCGCCTTGAAGCGGACGACGGGAGAGAGGCTTTTTACCAAGCCGATTTTCAACTATGCCGGGCAGTATTTGGCCCACAACGTTTTGCCCGACTCCAGGTTTGTTTTCGATTTTGCCGACTGGGGCCCGCGCTTGCATCACGATGGGATCGGCTTCCAGTTCGGCTATGATCTGCCCTGGCACACGCTACCCACGTATCTTCTCCGCTCTCTGCTGCTACTGCTGGCGCATGAGCAGAAGGAACCGTTCTGGAGTGACTTCCTGCAGCGGCTTCCAAAGTCCTCCGTCGCTAACCCGATCGACGGCACCTTTCAGCTACTTGCGCCGGAATCTCCCACGAATCGGGACGCGGCGACGGCAGCCACCTTGCCCACGTCGCATTATTTCCCGGACATGGAAGTGCTGCATTGGCGTTCGAGTTGGAACGATCCCGCCGCGACAGCCCTTGCGTTCAAAAGCGGTCCTCCCGCCGGGCACTACCTGGGTTCCTTATTGTCTCAACACCCGGAGTGGCACCTCGAGCTTGGCCATGCCCATCCGGATGCTGGCTCCTTCCTTCTTTTTTCCCAGGGGGCCTTTCTTGCCAACGACACTGGCTATACCGGCAAGAAGGAAACGGCCGATCACAATTCCATACTCGTCGACGGCATTGGTCAGCACAAGGGCGGTACGCCCTGGAGCACCTTTGCTGCTAAGCCCTACGCGGAATATGATAAAATTCACTTGGAGAATGTTTGGCATACCCCGCAGGTTGCGGCAGCCACTGCTGTTTTTGAAGCCGCCTATGACGATGCCCTGCAACTGCGGGAAATGCGACGGCATTTGATTTTGGTCGACGGCCGTTTTCTCGTCATCCGCGATGTCATCCGGTCGGCGCTTCCCCATGAATACGAGTGGCGTTTGCACAGCGACCAGGCTGCACGCACTGTAAACGTCAACCGTTTTGTCATGGAAAACGGGCCGGGCCGTCTGATCGTGGAAAACCTCAATTCGATAGCGTCTCACGAAATTGCGCCCACCATTGTCGAGACCGAACTGTACGATCCGGCGCGTACGCGACCGCAGCAACGAGGATTCCATTTATCATTGAAATCACCCGTCGGCCCGGATTTTCAGTTCCTCGTGGCGATAGGCATTCAGTCGACCACAGCAAAGCCGGAAGACTTTTCGGCAACGTGGAGCGGAGGGGAACTCATCGAACTGCGCGACAGCGCGGGTTCCTGCTCTGTCTGGATAGGACGCAACGCAGCAGGCCGCGACGTGTTCTCCTATTGCCTGCGGGGCCACAATAGAGCTGTGCAAACCTGTGCCTCGTCCTCGGGAGAGCTTCCTCCAGGTTTTTCCGCATGAACAATCATGTGATAACTCCGCTTTCGGCTGCCCGGTGGATCTGGGCTCCCGAGGAGAGTGCGGAGGAAACCAATGTTACATTTGAGTTCGAAGGACGCTTGCACTGGCTGGGCGACGAGCGGGTTGGCGTGGCGATCACGGCCGACTCGCGTTACCGGCTTTTGATCAACGACAAATGGATCATGGATGGCCCCGCGCGAGGCTATCCGGATTATGGGTTCTACGACGAAAAGGAAATCACCGATCACCTGCGTTTCGGCGAAAACCACATCACGCTAATCGTCGTTCATTTTGGCGTGGACACCTTCCAATATCAGCGCGGGGAGCCCGGAGTGCAGGCCGCTTTCTATAATCTGGAATCCCAGGCAATGCGGCTCGTCACGGACGAAAAGTGGAAGGTGCGACGAGCCGTTGAGTGGATGCAGCGCGTTCCGCGCATTTCCTGTCAGCAGGAATTCGAAGAGCACTTCGATGCCCGCATTGCGAAAGATGGGTGGCGGGATGCTTGCGTCCGCGAACAAGCAGAGCGCTCCTTGCGGCGGAGAGAAACCGGTACGCTCTCGTGCCACGCACAAGATCTTGGCCCCGCGATCCAGACGGAGGTTATCCATGGCATTCACAAGGGATGGTCAATTCCATTGCGGAAGCATCTGCCCCCTTTTCCCCGAAGCGGTAATTTGCATGGCATGGCGGGAGTCTTGGCGAGCCAGTTGAATTGCGCGCATAAGACGCAGATTCGGCTCTGTTTGCTGGGGTCGGTGGCCTACGTCTATCTGGACGGAGAGCGGATTGAGCTCCAAATGGAACAGGATTTACGACAAGCCGAATTTGATATCACGGCCGGCCCACATCTTCTCAGTATTGGGATTTGCACCGAATACGACCACAGCACAGAACTAGCCATCGGTTATGAAAGCACCGACCCGGTAGACTGGCGAAGTCCTATACTTTGCGGCGCAACGGAATGGGCCAGCACAGGACCGCTTTGGTCGAGCGCATCGGATACAAATTGCTTTCTCGACAAAAGAGGGCCATCGGTCGGCAAGTCCCGGGAATTTCTTCCTCCCTTCGGCGGCGATTTCTCCAGACAAAAGGAATCGCTCTATCGGCAAGTGAGTGAATTGGCTCAATCCCCGGACTTGAAACGATTCTCTGGCTTACGGACAGAAGATTTTTCACAGGCGGACATGTATTTGCATCTGCGCACGGATCGTCTTGTTCAAGCCATCGGAGAGGAGTCTCCATTGTCCGGCAGCGATGTGCGCCAACTCTTCGATCTGGGGGAAATGACGATTGGGTACATCGTGATGGAAGTGGAAGCTCCTGCAGGCACGGTGATTGACGGGTATTTATTCGAGCACCGGCAGGGGCAAACGATCCAGTACATGAACCAGCACGATGGGATCAGCTATCGCAATTGCTTCCGCTACATTGCGCGTGGCGGACGACAGACATTCCTGTCCCGGAAGCGGAGAGGGTTCCGCTATGCCCAACTGACCGTTCGGCATCACTCCGCGCAGATTCTGCGGTTGGAAGTCATCGAATCCACTTATTCGCCGCAACAGACGGCTTCCTTCACTTGCTCGGACGACCAACTCAACCGCAATTACGCCGTGAGCCAGCGGACTCTGCTACTGTGCATGGAAGACTCCTTTACGGACTGCCCCACCTATGAGCAGACGTTCTGGGTGGGAGACGCGCGGAACGAAGCGCTGTTTGCGCAATACGCTTTCGGGGCCTTTGATCTCTCGCGACATTCCCTGCGTCTGGCGGCACACTCTCTGAGTCAATTGCCACTTGTGGCCAGTCAATGTCCCAGCGGATGGGATGCAGGGCAAACGCATTAAAAGCCGAGGAGCGAGGCGAGGAA
>DBTH01000165.1 GCA_002306945.1 Methylacidiphilaceae bacterium UBA1321
TTCCCTCAATCGGTGACACCCATGTCAATAAAGGTATTCTTACCGAGAACTTTCTCGGGATCGGAACCGTCACGCTCGATATGGTGCAAGCCCGCGCCCGAGAATTGACCGTCATCAATGGCCGTCCCGCGCATGACGTCGGACAAGCCGAATGGAATCAGGCCAAACGGGAATTAACCGGCGAACCGAAAGCCGATGAAGATCCGAAAGAAGCCGTTCTCGAATCCGCACCCGAATCCGAACGTTGGAATCCCCTGCCCGGTTCAACCGGACATCAAGCCCGGGAATCCTCCAGCGAAGAGAGGGATGACGAAGGACGAAGTGAAAACGAACAACTCTTCGATGCCGGAGTCGAGGACGCGGGCCACGATCAAATGCTCCAGGCCGCCCTCAATCAACAGAAAAAAGACAAGTAATACCCTGACTCTATTTCAGTGAAAACTGCGGTGGGTTTGTAGACACACCGCAGTTTCCGAGAAACCTTCTTTTCGTAAATTCCGTTAATTTCGTCAAAAGCCTTGATCTGGCTTGCGGGTCATTTACCCAGGAGCGAACGGAATTTCTCCGAAACGGCGGGAAGGTTCTGGGTATCGTCGATGCGTTGGAGCAAGCGTCCGTCCGCGCTATAGATGGCGAAACGCACTTTTTCGACGCGCTCATTCCAATCAAAACGGCTCAAAGCGCTACCACCATAATCGACGATGGTGGAAAGATTCGTGCGCGGATTGGCGCTGCTGCCGTTCTTGACATAAAACGGCTTCACACGGGTGGCTTCGATGTCAAGTTCATCGCGGATTTGTTTCTCGGCCATGCGTCGCGCAATGGCGGGGATTTCACCGCGCAAATCAACAATCTGGACAAAAAGGAAATCCTTTGCGCCGCGGTACGGATCGAGCAATTTGCTCAACGCCTTCGATTCCTGTTCGAGATCGGCATTGGTGTACATGACAATGGTCAACCGTCCCTTGGGCGGAAGAATCCGCGCGTTGCCATCCACATCGTGAGCTTCCATGGGAGTTTCCACCGCCGCCGCGAGGCTTGTGGAAGGATGGCCGGTGAATATCAACGCGACCGCAATCGCGCTACAAAGAGTGAATCCAAAATACCTGTTTTTCATGGGTGAGTGCAGTGAACTAACTCTGATTTGCATAGAAGAGCAACACGAATATCGACGCTAACCTTCATTCGGGTGCCCAGGGGATCATTAACTCGTTCCCTTTCAGAAGGATTTGAAAGTCAGGGACTTTTCACCAGAACGACGCGAAATCCGGTAAACTTGTCGCGAAACGCTCCCATGCCACCGTTTCGTGTCCCTTTGTTGGGGAAAGATTCCCGCGTACTGAGCCAGCCGCCACCGCGCATGACGTGGGCGCGTCCTTCGGGATCGAAATTATCGAGGCACCATTCCCAGACGTTGCCGAGCACGTCGTAAAGCCCAAACGAATTCGGATCGGAAGAACCGACATCGGCCGTCGCAGCGGGGGAACCGCTGTAGGCCATGACGGCCGTATTCGGGTCAGCGTCGGCGAGATACTCGTTGAACTGCACTTCCGTGGGCAGGCTGTATTTGTAGTCGGTGGGCAATTTGCCGGCGGCCTGTTCGGCCTGAGTCAGCTTCTGGCAGAAATCGAGCGCCTGCTGCCAGGTGATGCTTTCGACCGGGCGGTTGGCCCCGTGAAATGTGCTCGGATTGGCCGCATGGCCAAGGATTTTTTCAAACTGCGACTGGGTGACCTCGTACTTGCCGACCCAATATCCGGACGGAATCCAGACCATCGCCAAGCCGGTGGCATTGGTGAAATCACGGGTTTTTTCCAGAACGGGATTGAGACTGATCGCGGCGAACTCCTTGACCTCCTGCTGGACGCGGATAATCCGGTATCCTTCCTTTTCAATCGTGTAGCGGTACAGACCGGGACGCAATTCGCTCAGGACGAGCGGCGTCTGGCCGATGACGGTGCGATCGCGGTAAACGGTGGCTCCGGGGGGATCGCTCTGGAGAGTAATCGATCCGTAGCCGAACTTGAACTCGCGGACTGCTTCCTTGCCGTCGACAACGGTGAGAGTGGCCGGTGCCACTTGCCAACCCTTGTGGGTGACATTGACGGTATAGTCGCCTTCGGGCAGTCGGTCGAACGAGGCGGGCAATGTGCCGCTACGGTAGAAGTTGTTGGGACCGCTGAGAGTGAATGCCACGCCGGACTGGGGACTGGTCATTTTGATCCCACCGGAACGCGCGACCAGTTCGATCAGGCCGAGGTCGGCGGTTTGATCGCCTTCAAGGATCACCTCCTTGGTGACGGTGCGGTAACCGTCCACCGAGATCGTCAACGTTACCTTGCCGGGAACGATTCCTTCGAAAATAGCCGGAGCGATCTTGGTCACATCGCCGAGCACAATCTTGCCGTGGGCGGGCCGGGTATCGAGCTTGACCATGGCGCGGGCCGATTTGACCCGTTCCTGCGCATCGACCTTTCGCAATTCCTCGATCTTCTTTTGCTCTTCAAGATGTTGCTTCTTCATCAACTCAAGCTGTTCGGCGAGGTACTTGGCCTGAAGCCGTGCGGGGCGCACGCCGCCGTAGTACCAGCCGATCGAGATGAAGATAACGCAGAAGATCATGCCGATGATCGCCGCGCCGGGGCGTTGATCCGGATGCAACGGACGGGAGAAACGGGAGCGGCTTCCGGGGAAAAGTCCCCTCTTCTTCGGCTCTTCGGCGCGAATGGGGGCGGGAATTTCAGGCCCTTTCGGAGTCTTGTCTTTCTTGCTGCCGCCTGGAAAGAATTTACCGGAACCCATAAATGTTATCGTATACTCAGACTGTCTCGGCCGTTCGCGCGAAAACCGACGCTCGCGGGACACTTACCGCCCTCGCGACGCCGGACGATGTTGCAAAGTAAACCGCTCCCTCACTGGAAGCGATCTTAAAATACTTCGGGCCACTTAATGGGCACGTTCTCCCAAGTTTTGTGCTTCCTCGGTATTTTCAGTGGAATGGTAATTGGATTATTAAAGAGGGTCGAAGTCAAAACTCAAAAGTATCGCGGCTTGGCGCTTGCCTGGACAGCCCTTCTCCGTAACAACTCGGTCCTTTTAATGACATTGGAAGCCACATGGGTGTCATCCATTGAGAGAT
>DBTH01000003.1 GCA_002306945.1 Methylacidiphilaceae bacterium UBA1321
GTGTGCAGGATACTTTGAAATGCTCTAACGTGCTCCGGATTGCTGAGTATGGCACTCGGCCCGTTGCGATATAAATATTGCGTAGCGGGCCGGGAACTTGAGAATGTGTCCTTGTGAAAAAAAGTCTTTCCCTCCAGCGTCCCGAAGTTTCCGCCCCGTATGTTCTCGGTATTGAAGGCGGCGGCACGCGGACGACATGGGTGCTCATCGACGAAAGTCACCGCGAAGTCGTCGTCAGGAAAGGCGAAGTCGGCCCCGGCAACATCCTGCTGCTTTCGGATCGGGCGTTGAGCGAATTGATCCGCAGCATTCACGACAAGATCGCAACGCTTCCGGTCAAAGCCATTGGCTCCACTTTTGCGGGTGTGCAACGCGGTCCGGAAAAGGCGAGGGTACGTCGCGTTTTGGAAAAATTCTGGCCAGACGCCAAACAGATAGAAGTGGTCGAGGATACCCGCTCCGCGCTGGCTGCGGCTCATGGAAACGGCGAAGGCATCTGCATTATCGCCGGAACCGGAAGCAATGTCATTGCCCGCAAAAACGGACGTATTCAAAAAGCCGGAGGTTGGGGTCATCTTTTTTCCGATCACGGTAGCGCTTACGACATTGCCCGCAGCGGACTCGAAGCCGTCTACGAACATTACGACCGAACAGGAGAGGTTGCGGCGCTCGGGCAGATTTTTCTTCGCGTGACGGCGCAAAACTCGCTGGAGGAATTGGTTGGCTGGATGATGGCGCACACCGGAAAAACTGAAGTTGCGGCGCTGGCCCCCTGTGTTTTTGATACGGCCCGCAAAGGCGATAAACTGGCCGTGGCGGTTTTGCGACAGGGAGCGGAAAGTCTCGCCCGGCGGGTTCTTTATCTGGCACGACGATTGAAGTGGAACAATCCCCCCATCGGTCTTTTTGGAGGACTCTTCACCAAATCGACCGAATACGCGGCGCTTGTCAAACGCCTCATCCGCAAGGAACTTCCCGGCAGCGCCGTCCTCGTCGTTCGCGCCGAAGGAGCGGTTGCCGCGACAGCCCTGGTCGGCGCTCACGGAAAGGACGAGGGCGTGGCAACGGTCGTGCGCGTGGAGAAATCTCCTGCCGGCCCGACACCGGAATCGGTGGCTCGCGCCAGCACCGAACAGCGCAACCCCCGTTCGCGCGGACTCCAAAAACGCTCGGTATCCGGGCTGGTCGATCTCTTTATCGCGGAAGAAAAATTTGTTCAGAAAGCGCTCGAAAACCAGCGCAAACCGATTACCCGGGCGGCCACCCTGATTTCCAATGCCCTGCTCAAGGGCGGACGGCTCTTCTACGTCGGCGCGGGAACCAGCGGTCGGCTTGGAGTTGTTGACGCGAGCGAAATGCCCCCGACGTTCAACGCGCCGCCCGAACAAATTCAGGCGATCATGGCCGGAGGACAGTCCGCTGTTTTCAAGAGTCAGGAGGGCGCGGAAGACGATTCGGCGGCGGGAGCACGCGCCGTCATTGAGCGTGGCGGCCGCGAAGGCGACATCGTCTGCGGAATCGCCGCCAGCGGTCAAACGCCGTTTGTCCACGGTGCGTTGCGTGAGGCGAAGAAACTCGGCATTCGAACCGTCCTCATCACTTGCAATCCGAACCGGCCGAAGTACAGCCACATCGACGCAATCATCGATTTGCCGACGGGGCCGGAAATCGTGACCGGCTCGACTCGTCTGAAAGCGGGAACCGCTACCAAACTCGTCCTCAACATGCTCAGCACTATTTCCATGATCCGGCTGGGGCGCGTCTACGACAACCTGATGATCGACGTGCAGGCCACCAACGCGAAGCTCAAGTTGCGCGCACGCCGTCTGGTGATGATCCTTTGCGGTGTGAACGAACAGGAAGCCGACCATCTGTTGCGCGCTTATAACTGGAGCGTGCGCGAAATCGTGAGCCGTTCCAGGAGCGGCGGCTGACAGGCGTTTCTACAACCGCTCGCGAACAAGTCGTCGGAGTTGCTGCAGATCGACCCGAATCTGAGCTTCGCTCCCTTTTCGCGAATCGGCCGCTTCGCACGGAAGCGTGGAATGTCTGATGCCGACCGGCGTAGTGATATGTTCGTAGCAAAACAGATTCAACGTGTTTAAGCGGCACTCGATGATTTGCGCGTCCTTCGGGCAAAAAAGCGAATTGGTCAATCCCGCCCCATGCGGTGCGACCACCATCTCGGCACTGCGAAACAGGGCAATCTGTTCGGGCCAGGCAAGGTCTTCGAGCACAACGCAGGCAAATCCCAATTCCTTCAGCAAAACCTCCACTTCCGCTTCGTTGGCGATGCCGCGGCCCGGGGAGCGTCGGCGAGAGATGTAGATGCGGCGCGGAGTCTGGGAGGCGGGGATTTGAGGCAGTACCTTTTCTCGCAGCCAGGAGTAAATCCAATGTTCCTGGTACAAACAGTACCTTGGGAGAATTAGTCGTCGGGCACGCAAAAAACGAGTTTTCGACGAATCGATGACTTGCCCGGGAGCGATGCCGAAAAAAGGCAGCGATTGCCGCTGATAGGGATAGCACTGGCAGACATAGATCGAGCTCCAGGGTTCGGTCAGTTTTTCCGCGTAACGCAGGCGTGGCAGCGTTTCGAGTATCCAGTGGAAATAATTCTGATCTCCATAACTGGCCAGATTCAGGATCGATTCCGATGTCCGGGAAACCTTGGGAAAAAAGCGCTGCTTGAGAATCAATCGCTCCGCATAGCCGGAATCGTGGCAGTCCCGCAAATTAACGGCGAGGCGATTTTGCGCGTCGAGACAAGTCGCGTGGTAGATGGCCAGTCCGTCCGGTAAAACTGCCGCATTCTCCTGCCTGGATGAATCCAGCCGGGATTCTTCAACTCGACCCGAAGGTATTCCAAACAATTGGAAACGCCACTTGGACGGAATCAGGGCGGACAGGTAGTAGACGCATTTCTTTCGCAATGACAATCGCCGCCAGACCTCTTCACTGATCGGTGCGAAGGTACGGCGTTGGAAAAAAACGTGGATGGATGCGATGGGATTCAAGGTGTTGTGTCCGGTGCTCTGGTCGAACAGGATATTGCACTAACCCGGACATTTCACCATGAAACGGAAAATCGACCATCCCTTTTTTTACAGGCGCTATCTTTTGGCCGGAGCCTGAACCTTCGCCACTTCCCAGACGACTTCCAGGAACGATTTCAATCCGGGCGAGGAATCGTCAGGCCGCCAGACTGCGGCGAGTTCCGTCGTCGGGACGGGCGGCTTGAGCGGTCGGTAGACGACGCCGGTACGCTGGAAGTGGCGCATGGCCTCGGGCACAATGGCGATCCCCATTCCGGCGGCAACCAGACTGATGATCGTCTGGGTCGAGTGGGCTTCCTGCACAACCTTCGGAGCAAATCCGGCTTGGGCGCACAGGCGTATGAATTGGTCGAAGAAACCCGGCCCCAGGCTGCGGGGAACGTGGAGGAAAAGTTCGTTGGAGAGCCAGCGCATCAAAAGTTGTTTTTCCCGCGCTAACCGGTGTCCGCGAGGAAGGGCGACCACAAGCGGTTCCCGGTAGACCGTTTTCAGAATCAAGGGTGCCGCATCGGCTATTGGCGGTCGCACCAGCCCGACATCGAGTTGGTGGTTCTTGATCGCGGCGACCTGTTCCTCGCTGGTGAGATCTTGCAGGACAAGAGTCATGTCGGGGTAACGCTGCCGCATGAGCCGGAAGATATTCGTAAGTTCCCCGTAGACGGCGGAATTCACAAAACCGACCACCAACTGTCCGCTTTCCCCACGGGCGGCGCGCCGCGCGGCGAGTACGGCAGAATCGGCATTGGAGAGGATCTTGCGCGCGTCGGTCAGAAGTGATTCCCCGGCGGCGGTCAACTCTGTGTGACGTTTGGTGCGGAGAAACAGCGGCGCGCCAATTTCGCCCTCCAGAAACTTGATTTGCTGACTGAGCGGCGGCTGGGCGATGCCGAGGCGTTCGGCGGCACGGCCGAAATGCAACTCTTCGGCGACGGCAACAAAATAGCGCAAATGACGCAGTTCCATAGGTTGGACGAATGATACTTTTAAAGTCTTAATAAAGCAATATTCATATATTGGACGTCCTACTCGCTTTACTTTACTGTGGCTGCATCCGAATAAGGATTAGAAAGACAAGTGTCAGACTGTATGAGTAATTGCATTGTAACCGACCGCTCCCTGCATCAAGCCGTTCGCCTCGCCAAATCACCTGCTGTTCGCCGGCATTCCCCCACTTCCACCACCTCCTCGGCATCGGCGCAAGACGCAAATCGCACGGGAATTCTGACTGCGCTCTTTTTGATGGGATTCGGTACGTTCGTGAATTTGTACGCGACGCAGCCGGTGCTGCCTACCTTCCGCCATCTGTTCGGAGCGTCGGAACTCATGGTCAGTCTCACCGTCAGCGCGCCAGTGCTGGCCATTGCGATCATGGCTCCGATTATCGGTTCACTGGCCGATTCCATCGGTCGCAAGCGGATCATCTGTACGGCGATGTTCGGAGTCGCAGTTCCCACCCTGTTGGTGGCCACCTCCGCCAACCTGACGCAGCTTATTATCTGGCGGATGTTGCAGGGACTTTTCATTCCCGGAATTATCGCCGTGGGCATGGCTTACATCAGCGAGGAATCGCCGAAGCATCTGACCGGTTCGACCATGGCCACCTACGTCTCGGGCTCGGTGGCGGGCGGTTTCTGCGGTCGTTTTCTGAGCGGCCTGCTCACGCCGGTTTGGGGTTGGCGCACGGCGTTCGTCATCATCGGTCTACTGACGGTTGTCTCGGCGGCCCTGACGTTGGCGCTGCTGCCGCGCTCGACCAAGTTCGTCCGCCAGAACAACGCGGGCGAATCGTTCCGCAATCTCGTCCGGCACTTGTCGAACAGGCAGTTGCTGGCCACTTACGCGGTCGGGTTCAATGTGCTTTTTGCCGTGGTCGGCGCGTTCACTTACGTGAATTTCTATCTGGCCGACAAGCCGTTCTTACTCGGGCCGGTGGGACTCGCCTCCATCTTTCTCGTTTATCTGGTCGGCTCGGTCATCACGCCGTATTCGGGCAAGGCGCTCGACAGGATCGGTTGCCGCCGGGGTGTGGTTTTGGCAGCGGGACTCGCCGCATTGGGAATGTTGCTGACGCTGATTCAATGGCTTCCGGCGGTGATACTCGGGCTGACGCTGGCGGCTTCGGGTGCGTTTGCCTGCCAGTCCGCCGCTTCGAGTAATGTCGGTAAGTCGGCATCGAAGGCGCGTTCTGCCGCCACGGGTCTTTATGTGGCTTTCTATTATTTCGGTGGTTTTGTCGGTTCCGCTTTGCCGGGCTTTTTCTGGCATCACGCCGGTTGGGCTGGTTGCGTAGCCATCATTATCGCCATGCAAAGCATCACCGCCTTCATCGCTCAACGTCTTTGGAAGGATTAGATGCCTCGACTATCATCGCGGCATCTATTGACCTCTGCAAAATAGACTGACAATCGACAGAGTCTTTTATTGCTTCCAAGAAGAAGCAGTCTATTGGACAAGAGTTTCTCTTTTGGAGAAAAGTTAGCCGATCCTTCGACGTCGCTACGCTCTGCTCAGGATGACGCGAAGAGAGAGTC
>DBTH01000129.1 GCA_002306945.1 Methylacidiphilaceae bacterium UBA1321
GGCTGGAGTGGTGAATCGGACGTGGGGATTATTTCGATCCGTTTTTGTCAACAAACGCGATGGCGTCGACGACGATGGAATACTTGGTGTCGAGCTTTCTCGGTTCTTGAACGACGATCTTGAATTCATGTTCGCCGGATTTTAGCGATACTTCGCCAAAGCGGTTCCACGAGACAGCGTTGGCCGTGCCCCAGGCTTTGGTGCCGTTTATTGCGGGTTTTTCGGGGAGTATTTCCGTTCCGTCCAAAAAGTACTGGCATGGAGAGGCGAAGGCAGCACCGATCTTGCTGCACGCGATCCAGAGTATATAGACACCTTCCTTGGCTGCGTTGAAGGGGAAGGAGATGAAATAGCCTTCTGCGGGAGGGGGATTGACCGTTTGCAGGCAGGCAAGCCGCCCAGAGTAGGAGTTTGAGCGTTTTTCAGTCGGGACGTTCATTTGCGCCTCGTCGGCACCGGCCCAAATCTCCGCGGCAGGCCGATCCGGCGGCGTCGCGTTTGTGAAGGAGGGCGTCTGAGCGGAACCTTCGCTCGCTCCGGCACCGAAGAGAAAACCAGCCAATAAAAGCGGTGCGAGCCGGGACAGGTTCACGAGACGGATGGGGGATCTCATAGGGCAAAGGTCTTTATCAATTTATATCGGTTTTATCAGTTGGCGAACGACCGTTTTTTGCTCCGGAAAAAAACGAGGAAAACAAGGGCCGATCCGAGCAATGCCCAGGCGGATGGTTCAGGAATAGCGTAACCGTAAATGGCCACTTCGCTGATGGTGCCTCCGACCGAACCGCTGTTGGCGTTGGCGCCAAGCTGCATATTGAGGCGCAGATCGATGTAGCGCGCGGTGATGTCGGTGCCGTCAAAGGTCATCGAACCGTTTGTAGCGCTGCTGACTGCGGTGGAGGTCGCGAACGAAGTCAGGCTGCTGTCGGCGCTGGGGAATGTCAGGGAGGTGTAGGCGGCCTGGGCGTCGCTGGCGGAGTTCCAGCGCTTTCCTGAGGAGTCGGTATAAGTGAGGACGACACTGGTGATGACATAATTCGAACCGAGATCGAACAAGAGATCAAACGAACCGTAGTGAGTGGATGCAGCCGAACCGCTGGTGACTTGCTCAATGTCGATCCAACCGGAAACGCTGGTGTTGGTTTTACCATCGGTCAAATAGCCGTTGCCGAGGGAGATTGAGGTAGCGTTGGAACCGGTATCGACCAGGCCGTTATCTTGACCACCAGACGAGGAATGAAGGGAAGCTCCCGGATAAAAGGCTGTGGTAAAGGGCGTAATAGTGGTTCCGGAAGCGTTTCCGCGGGCGTAATAAGTGTAAGTAGAAGAGGATCTTACACTAGATGTTTGAGTCAGGTTCAGGATGGTCTGAGCGTGTAGTGGAGTTGTTCCGGTGCCCGATAGGACGCATAAACCGAGGCAAACGGCCAGAAGGAGATTGGCATTCGTTTTCATCGCGAATATTATCTGTTCTAAAAACAGAATTGGCAAAATATATTTGTAATTTTCAGAACAAAGTGTATGCATACATTGTCTATGAAGAAACACGAGACTTTGGCCGAAACTTTGCGCACCCGGATTTTATCTTTGCCTACGGGAACGCGATTGCCTTCGGTTCGCTCCCTGATGAGTCGCTATGATTTGAGTGTTTCCACGGTGAATTCCGCGCTACGGGAGTTGAAGAAGGAGGGGCTCATCAACACGCGGCAGGGCAGCGGCATCTACATCAACGACCGCAAAGGCACCCGGCACATTGCATTTTGTCGTACGACATTCCCTTCGCTCAACGCGCAGATGAAGGAACTTGGAGTTCTGGAGGCCTGCACCAAGCGGGGCTGGACGATGCATACGTATCAATTTCATCCAGAGCATACGGATGTGATGCTGGAGAGTGAAATCCATGCCGATGGGGCGGTCATCATGCCGGAGATTGCCAATTTCGGTTACGCCGTTTTTCAATCGCTGGTCGATTCAGGGATGCCGATGGCGGTGTTGGGATGCGACACGGAACTGCTCAAGATCGATTCGGTCACGGGTGATGACACGGCAGCGTTGAGTCTGATTCTGAAGAAATTACTTTTGCTCAATCATGAGCGGATCGCCTATCTCAACACCGAGCCGCATTGTTATGAAGTGGATCAAAAAATCCTCGCCTTCAAAAATCTTACCGGTCTGCTCGACTTGAAGGATTGTCCCGTGATTGATTGCGGTACCCAGTCTGGGCAGGAGAGCGGCCCGATTGCCTATAAAGCGATGAACGCTTACCTCGAAAAGCAGGCGGGGCGATTACCGTTCACGGCATTGGTCACGTGCAGCGCGCCGGGTTGTTACACGGCGATCCGCGCCTTGCACGAGCATGGTTGGAAGACGCCTGAGGATTGCAGCGTGGTATGCATGCAGGACGATCCGTTGGCACCCTACTTCATTCCCTCGGTTTCGAGCCTGAAATGGAATTACAAGGACTTTGGAGAAAATTGTGTAGCTCTGATAGAGAAACGCCTCAAAAGCAAAGAGGATTACCGCACACA
Source organism: Methylacidiphilaceae bacterium UBA1321 (assembly GCA_002306945.1). Taxonomy (GTDB): domain Bacteria; phylum Verrucomicrobiota; class Verrucomicrobiia; order Methylacidiphilales; family UBA1321; genus UBA1321. The sequence goes on from DBTH01000129.1 coordinate 2,529, forward strand.
GTCGATGAAGCTCGTTCCCGGTCTCGATGAGCGCGAAAGTCTGGGCGTGGCACGGAAGATCAAAAAGGCTGTATCCTGAACGACTGCCCTTGAGGTTCAGGTGTGCAGGCGAACCAGGGCACGGATGTAATCCGGTCTCGGGCAGGGCGCAAATCCGGTCATTGTCTTGATGTTGAAATAGTGTGCCAGCGCACCGACGATTTGGTGGGCGTGGACGAGTGGATTGCCGCGGCGGGGAAGTCGTCCGAGCTTTTGTTCAGCTCGGAGATAATCGGCCAGTATCCGGGCGTCGCGCAGGGGTGGTTCCGTTTGCTGGCGGGATTTGCCGAGACGTTTCCGGTAGCCCGATACGCGCAGGAGCATCATCTTTGGCAGGACGATCTCAAGGTGATCGGCCAGTGAGGAGAGGGCGTGTTGGAGATTGCGCGCGGGTGTGCGTTTTCCGATGGCGGCCAATAATTCCTGCGGCCATGCCAGGTTTTCGGCTTCCAGATGCATGGCGGCGCGGAAGAGCGCCTCTTTTGTTTTAAACCTTTTAAAAAGCGTGGCTTCGGAGACCCCGGCACGACGGGCGATGGGGATCGTTCCGGCTTTGGGCCCGTGTCGGAGGAATTCCCGCGCGGCGGCCTTTAGAATTTTCTCGTTGCTGTAGAGTTGTAGTCGTGCCATCTTTTATGGATAAGTAAATACTTACTTATTTTAAAGTTGAATACAAGAAGTCTCTTTTTGAAGTGAAGATTGGGTGAAAATGTTAGCCGTTCGATTCAAGCAGCGTCAAACCTCGACCGTGAAAGTGCATCATACCCGGCTGGTGTTTATTTTGAGCATCCTGACGGCGTTTGCGCCGTTTGCCACGGACATGTACCTGGCGAGTTTTCCGAATATCGCGCGCAGTCTGCATACGACGCCGCAACAGGTGCAGTTGAGTCCTTCGTCC
>DBTH01000120.1:0-12867 GCA_002306945.1 Methylacidiphilaceae bacterium UBA1321
TCTCTGTGCACGATACTTTGAATTGTTCTAAAATGAGGTTGGAATGACAGGCGCAAGACCTCGCGCGTTACGCCTGAAAAAAACAAGAAAGCCATGTCCGATGAGGGCATGGCTTTCTTGTTTTTTGACGTTGGCGCAAAGGTTACTTTACGTGTCGCAGGCAGTAGCAGGACTCGCGTTTGATGAAATCCGATCCGAGGAGGATTTGACGCTTGGCGGGATTGGAGAAATCCCACTGGCGGTTGCCGATGTCCTTGGCGAGTTCGACAACGAGCTTGGCGAATTTCTGTGTATTGACGTCGAAGGTGGTCAGCGGAGGAGTCAACTCGGAGGTGACGGGTAGGTTGTCGTGGCCGATGACGCTCAGGTCTTCCGGTATCCGCAGATTGAGTTCGCGAGCCGCCTTGTAGGCGCCCAGAGCCATCCAGTCCGAGCTGAATATAAGGGCGGTGGGGCAGTTTTTTTGACTCAGAATCGGAATTAAAGCTTCGGCGGCCCCGTCCTTGTTGGCTTTTGAAGGGGTGAGCTCAATGATCCATTCGGGATGGCTGATGAGGCCAAATTCAGCGATGCCCTGGCGGAAACCTTTGTAGAATCCATCGACATGCATGGTGCCGCGCGGACCCATGACGAAACCGATTTTTTCATGGCCGAGGGCGGCCAGATATTCCACGGCCCGTTCGCCTGGTTCGGGAGTGTTTTTCAGTACCGAGACTTGATCCTCGTGGTGGGAAGAGTGACTCATCAATACGGCGGGCAATCCCAACTCGTGGATGGTGTCGAAGGCCTGGGGAGGAAATTCGCCGTAGAAAATCACGACATCGAGATGATTGGCGGTCACCTGGCTTTGGAATTCTTCCATGTTGGTGAAGAGAATGACGCGCAGCGACATGTTCTGCAGAGTGGTTTGTTCGCGGAACAGATCGATGAAGCGCAGGGCGACCGGGCTGATCTCGTTGTTTATGCTTACAAACGGGGCGAACAACAAACCGACATTGAGGATCGACTGATCCTTGAGACTGCGGGCGGCGTTATTGGGAACGTAGCCCAGCTTGCGGGCTTCCTCCAGAACGCGCGTGCGGGTGGTGGGGTTTACCCCGTAACGATTGTTTAAGGCGCGTGAGACGGTACCGATGCTCAGGCCTAATTGTCGCGCCAACTCGCGTATGCCGACGGGAGCTTTAGCCACCTTTTTGCCGCTTTCCAGAACAGTAGACATGGATCGTGAACTTGGTTAAATAGCCCAAATACGTTAACGTTTATGGAAACGTTCCATAAGAAAGATAAAAGCAAAATTCAGATAGATCAATGCCGATTTTGAAACGAATAATAATTTAAGTGAGAAGAGTGTATTGACAATTTCGTAAACGTTTACTATATTTCCAGTGAAGCCGATCATGAATCTTTCCTGGATTGATTGTTTTGTTGTTTCCGCCTTCCTGGCCTTCCTCTTTGGCATCGCTCTGGTTACCCGTCTTTATTCCCGTAGCGTTTCCGATTTTCTGGCTGGAAACCGGTGTGCGGGCCGTTATCTGCTGACGATGTCGGAGGGGGTTTCGGGAATGGGGCTGGTCGGCATTGTGGCGAATTTCGAGCAGTTCTATCAGGCTGGCTTTTCCGCAGGATGGTGGGGTAATGTGCTGGCTCCGGTGGCTCTGGTCATTGCGTTGTCCGGTTGGGTGGTCTATCGCTATCGGGAAACGCGGGCGTTGACAATGGCGCAGTTTTTCGAGATGCGGTACAGCCGTCGGTTCCGGATTTTCGCCGGGATGCTGGCGTGGGGGTCGGGTATTCTCAATTATGGAATCTTTCCTTCGATCATTGCGCGATTCCTGATTTATTATTGCGGACTGCCGATTCGCTTCGATGTCGGCGGGTTGTCCGTGCCGACATTTCCGGTGGTGATGTTTGTGATGCTGGGCATTGCAGTGGCGCTGGCGTTGAGTGGCGGAATGATCACGATCATGATCATCGATTTCTTTCAGGCGCAGTTTATCAATCTCGTATTTCTCACTGTGATGGTGGTGCTTTTTCTGAAATTTAGCTGGCCGACGGTTGTCGATACGCTTCAAAACGCGCCCCTGCACCAGTCGCGCATCAATCCGTTTGATCAGTCGGAGGTGAGTGATTTCAATTTCTGGTTCTTCCTGATTTTAGCGTTCAAGTCGTTTTACAATTGCCTTGGCTGGCAGGGAAGTCAGGGATACAACTGCGCGGCCAAGAGTCCGCACGAAGCGAAAATGGCGCGTGTGTTGGCGGAGTGGCGCAACGGGGTCTGTTATCTGATGATTATGTTGCTGCCCATTTGCGCGTATGTTCTGCTCAACGGGACGTTGTTTCAGGACGAGGCGGGGGCGGTTCGTACGTCGCTGGCTTCGATTTCCGATCCGCAATTGCGCAGTCAGATGACGGTGCCGATTTCGATTGCGCATTTGCTGCCGGTGGGTGTGGCGGGATTGTTCCTTGCGGCGATGATGGGGTCGGCCATCGGCAATGACATTACCTATCTGCATTCGTGGGGGAGTATTTTCATTCAGGATGTGCTGCTTCCGGTCCGGCAAAAAGAGTTGTCCCTCAAGCGGCATCTTTTCTGGTTGCGGTGTTCGATTGTCGGCGTGGCGCTGTTTGCATTTTGTTTCAGCCTGATTTTTCCTCTGCGTGACTACATCTATATGTATTTCCTCATCACGGGTGCGATTTATCTCGGTGGTTCAGGAGCGGTCATTATCGGCGGCCTTTACTGGAGGCGTGGGACAACGGAGGGAGCCTGGGCAGCCTTGATTGCCGGTGGAGTATTGGCTGCCGGAGGTGCGTTGTTGCGCGCATTATGGCCGTACATTCCTGGCGCGACGGGTGTGGCGGCTACGTTCCCGATCAACGGGGCGTGGATGGCGTTCATTGCGTCGCTGAGCGCGATTGCGGTTTACGTAGCGGTGTCGCTTTTGACCTGCCGGAAGGACTTCGACATGGATCGGCTGTTGCATCGTGGAGCGTACGCTTTGCCCGAAGAACATCACGTGGTGGCTGGCGGTTTGGCGGCGTGGAAAAAACGGCTCGGCATGACGGACGAATTCACCCGGGGCGACCAGATCATCTACTTTTTCAAGATGGGTTGGACGCTGTTTTGGTTTAGCGCCTTTCTGATCGGGACGGTTGCAGCGATAGGCTGGGGCATTCCGAACAATCTTTGGGCCGACTGGTGGCTGTTCACAATCAGCCTCAGTGCTGTCGTGGGAGTGGGAACCATCATCTGGTTTTTGTGGGGCGGTTTGCGCGACTTGCGTTCGATGCTCATTACGTTGAAGGCCGAACATGTCGACATGGCGGACGATGGTATGGTGAGATCGGAGCTGGGTAAAAAAGAGACTCAAGCGCATTCTCCGCAGGGTTCCTCAGTCATTCGCTAGGGATATCCGTGCTCGTCGTGCCGCTCTCGCACAAACCCCCATCTTAAAATCACAAAGCGCAACGAATAATTGCTGGGTATATAATAACGTTTACGATTTAAACGATATTTGTAGCCTTATATAAATATACGTAAACGTTTACGTTATTTCCTTGATTATCTTCATGTTTCTTGTGTATTTTTAATTGCAATTAAATCATGAGAACCTTCCTCTTTTGTTTGCTGGCGTTTGTTCTTGAGATGGGAATTTCTGATTCGCGAGCGGATTTTCCTTCGGCGGTGCCGTTTACCCTGACTTCGTGTGCGACTTCCGGAGGTGCGACGTGGGCCTCCAGTACAACGGGAATCAATGTGACATTCCCGACCGCAACCACGTCCCGAGTGGCATGGACATCGACCAATAGCACCGGGTGGGATTGGAGCAGTTCCTCGCAGATCGCGGTGCTGATTGCGAATCAGAGTTCAGTCGATGCGTCAGTGACTTATTTTGTGGTGGATAGAACCGGCAAACAGTTGAAGGCGGGTTTGCTGAGCAACAGCCAGGCGACATCGATTCCAGCAGGGACAACCCGTACCGTACTGATTGACCTGACTCTCGGTACGACCAATGACTGTCTCTCGGTTTACGGTATGGCCTGTCCGCCTCCCGTGTTGACGGATAGTACGGCATGGATGGCGGATTGTGCGAATGTGAGCACCGTGTTGAACTACGCGCAGATCGCGACGTTTTATCTTCAGATCAATAATCAGACCGGTAGCGCGGTCACTCTTAATATCCAGAGCGTCACGCTTTATCAGCCGTCACCGATCAGTGCCCTTTATTCAGGGATAGTCGATTCGTTCGGACAATTTTCCCGCGGGAGCTGGACCAATAAAATCACCACGACTTCTGATTTTGTGACGCGCAAGTCGACGGAAGACTCGGACTTGAGTCTCCATTCAAGCCTGCCTGGTCGCGATACCTATGGGGCGTCGTCGGCGCTATCGAGCACGGCTTCGGGTTACTTCCGCACGCAATACGTCAATGACAAGTGGTGGCTGGTTGCACCGAATGGAAACTTGTTTCTTTCCATGGGTATCAATCACCTTTTTCCGAGTTCGGTCGGGAGCCTGAGCTATCAACATTCAAGTGATGGGAGCTGTGGAAACGCTACGATTACACAGAATCGCGAATCCATGTTTCAGTCGATTTCGCCGGATGTACACGCCTACACGATTACGGCTGCCTACGGTCCGTTTGCGAGTGGGACATACGCCACCTATGATTTTTATGGGGCAAACGTGGATCGCAAATACGGATCGTCATACGGTTCCGGTGACTGTGCGACACCTTGGGTGACCCAATCACTGAGGCGGTTGAAGTCGTGGGGGTTTAATACACTCGGTTGCTGGTCGCATGTGGGGTTGTTCCAGCCGACGCAGCAGATTCCCTATATCGTCTATTTTCATACAGCGGCGGATACTCTCATCAACGGAATTCCCGATCCTTACGACTCGTCGTTTGTTACCAGGACGGATGCCCAGGCGGCGACGTACATGCTGTCGGCTTACGTCAATGACCCGTGGTGTTTGGGGTATATTTGCGACAATGAGCGGAGCTGGGGTAATTATCCGGCGTCGTCGGACTATCTGACGAATACGGCCTTGCGTTATGTTGTTGCCATCAAAACGCTGGCGGCGGATTCGACACATCCGGCCAAGGTGGCCTTTGAGCAAATGATGGAGAGCAAGTACACCGACATAGCGTCCTTGAATTCGGCATGGGGGAGCCGCTTTGCCTCGTGGACGACTTTCCTGAACTCCTATACGGTGCCGTCGTCACCGAACGATGCGTTGATTACCGATATGGCTAGTTTTACTGTGGCTTTTGCGGCCAGATACGCGAACCAGGTCAATTCCATCATCAAGAGCCGCGATCCCAACCATCTTTATCTCGGAGCGCGTATCAACAGATGTTCGCCCGAGGTGCTTCAGGGCATGGCGCAGGGACAGGACGTGATTTCTTTTAATATCTATGCACCAAGCATTGATTCCTCGACCTTTGCCTTTACAACAACGCTGGGTAAACCCTGCATGATCACCGAATTCAGTTTTGGCGCGCTTGATGGCAACGGGATGTTTGGTTATGCCTATCGCAGCCAGCGTGCAGCCAGTCAATCGGATCGCGCGGCGCGTTATTCGGCCTATGTCCAATCCGCACTGGCCTTACCGGCGATGGTAGGGGTGCATTGGTTTGAATATGCCGATCAGCCGCTCGTGGGGCGCACGCTGGACGGCGAGAATTACAACTTCGGATTTGTCGATATAGCAGACACGCCCTATCAGGCCATGGTCGATGCCGCGCGTTCGCTCAATGCGCTGGTCTACAGCCTTCACCAAGGTTGCCTTGTGACTCCTGCGACGATGGAGGCGGAGAATACGACGGTGGCGGATTATTATACTGTGGCGGGAGGTGGATGGGCTGATGTGGAGGACTCCGTATTGAGTGGCGGTATGGGTACGCAACTGAATGCGACAGCCAACAACGACTACATTACATTCGAAACGCCTGGGATATTACCGGCGGGAACTTATACGGTTTCCATCGGGATCAGGAAGGGACCGGATTTGGGCAAGTTCCGTTTGTACGTGGGTAATTCCGGGAGCACGTTCACGAGTTCTGCCGTCGTTGTGGGTTCGGCTCCAACGGATGAGTATAACGCGACGGCTTCGACAGCGATTACGGAAGTGTCCTTGGGAAGTTGGACCACCTCAAGCGCAAGTACGAAGTGGTTCAAGTTTATGATCGTCAACAAGAATTCCCACAGTTCGGCCAATACGTTGATTATCGATTATATCAAGCTCAATTGAGGAGCTCTCTTTATATTATTGAATGTCGCGTGGCCCGCTCTCCAGAAAAAAGGAGAGCGGTTCCGTTATTCGATTACGAAACGGAGTAGGGAGGCTTGATAGCGTTTCGGACTGAGACGCGCTTTTCAAATCAACGTTCGATGACGATGGAGTCGCCTGTTTCCCGGATGGGGAGAAAAACGGCCCGTTCGTTCGGCGTGTCGTTGGGCTGGTGAAAGGTCAGGCGAAGGCGTCCGTCGAATCCTTTGAAGATCATACCGTGTCCACCATCATCGCTGATAATGGGTTGCTCCTGATGAATCCACGGCCCGGTGATGCGACCGCTTTCCGAACGCGAAATGCCCATGGCATAGCCGAATTCACCAATGCTCGACCAGAGCATAAGCAGGGTTCCCGCGGCGGTGCGATGGAGGAATGGACCATCGGTGACGAAGCAGGGATAGGGGCGGTTCGGATCGAAGCAGGGAATTGTTTTGTTCATGGGTCGAGCCCAGGGCGCTTCCGAAGCGTTGAACAAAAAGACCGGGCGACCGGCGGATTGGAGGTCGGAATCAAGCGGGCGCGCCCAAAGTGCACCGTCGTGAACTTGAAGCCATTCGTGTGAGAAAACAGCCCAGGGGGAGGCGTCCGGTTCGGTCCAAAGAGTGGCATCGAGGCATGACCAGTTGGCGGGCGTGAACGGTTCGCCGTTGGGCCGGTAGGGACCTTGAGGGCGGTCGGCGACGAGGAGTTGAGAACCGCGAATGCGGCGGCCGGGGGCGTTGAATGTGGCAACGAGATAATAACGTTCGTTCCAGACATGAGCTTCGGGAGCCCAGAATTGCGTTGTTCCCCAGAAGTCGGCTTCAGGACGAAACGCCGGGATGGGGCCGTCCCAATTTTCGAGATCGGTGCTGCGGTAGCAATCGAAGCCGGTGCCTGTCCCATCCCATATGTTTTTGTCGGTCGAACCGAAGAGATAGTAAGCCTGCTCCGTTGGCACAGGCAAAACGAACGGATCACGGATTTGAATATCCTGGAGTTTCATGGAAGGGCGCGATTATCTGCCGGCGGTTTTTGCCTTGGCGAAAAAATCGGCGAAGATGCCGTTGCGGTCGAGGGAGAGGGTCTCGCGGATGCGATGACGTTTTTCCTGAGCAGGCTCGGCGCTCCACGTCATATCGTCCAATAAACGAGGGCTGGGAATTTCGCGCGTGGTGACCCATTGCGGATGAATCGCCCAGGCGGTGGCGGCGATGTCCCAGATGACCTTCGACCAGCCGGGCGGATTCCCTGCGTATCCGGTGACGATGTCGGTGAGGTAGGTGCCGAGTTTGCTAAATGGGGCGAGTTGTTCGCGCAATTCGGCGACCGTCGTCGTCAGGTGGGAGGCGACGGGATTGCACGGCATATGGATCAGCTCAACGCCGGATTCGAATAAAATCCGCGCGGCGTGAATGTCCTGCTTGAGATTGAACTCGCGTGTGGTTGGCCAATAACTCGCATGACCGCCGAGCCAAACGACGGTGATCCGGTGGATGATTTGGGGTTCGAGCAGAAGGGCCGAGGCGATGTTGGTTGCGGCGGCGATGCCGACAACAACGAGCTTCTCTTTTTTTGATTCGATTTGCGGATTGAGCGCCAGGCGGATCAGATTTTCGACCGCATCGTTTTGTGCGGGCGTGGTTGCGTCCTTGAGAAACGCGGTGCTGCCTCGGCAGACTTGCGGGCGTTGCGCGGGCTGGACGAGATCGAGGACGCGGTGAATTTCTTTGTAACTTTTTTCCATGCCGTCAGCGGGCGAGGTGGAGCGGGTGTTGAGGAAGGGCGCTGCGTGGACGGCTTCGAGTTTGAGCTCTTTGGGAGAGAGAAGAAGATGGGCGAGGGCGAACTGGTCGTCGACTTCGTTGAAGGTATCGGTGTCGAGCACCACGCGTGGCGCAGGAGCGGAGGAGTTCATGGATTTCGGAGGCGGAATTATTTTTTGATTTCGGAAGCAGTCGGATAGACGCGGATTTCAAAAACCTTGGCGAACGGGGCGCCGTTGGTGGCCAGAACTTCGAGTCGCACGCTACCGGCACGGATATTACGCCCGTCGTGAGAGCGGCGGCGATGATAATTGTCGGCCACTTCGGCAATCAATTGTTCGTTGCCATCGGGCGTTTCCGCCGCCCACAAGCGATAATGTCTTACTGCCTGCGAAGCGAAGCGCGGGGGTTGACGGTGGTCGAGATCGGTATCGAAGGTCAGAAGAATCTTGCCGAGTTCAATATCATGCGGGAATTTCAGTGTGAGGCTTTGGGGTAGAGAAACGCCGGGATCGGAGACCCAGGCGTTTGGCCAATCGACAGCGCGGTTCCATCCGTTGATGCATTGATCGGCGGAATGGGGGTGGGACTCCGGAGTCAGGCGGAAAGCGTGACAGCCACGGAAGGCGACCCATTCGGCAGTTTCGACGATGTGATAGCCGCGATAGGCAGACCAGGAACGTTTGACGGCGTTCCATTGGGCGGTCTTGGTTCCGGCCGGTTCGTATCCGAGATTACGACACCACTGAATTCCGGCGACTCGCTCGAACTCGATCCAGTAGAGGCCGCGTTCGAGCGGGATTTTGAGTGCGAACTCAATCCAGGCTTCCTGGTTGGGAGCGATGGAAGCGATGCTTTCGGTGATGACTTTGGTTTGGGAAAAATCCATCACATGAGAAGCCCGGTGCAGGCTGACGCGCAGGGTTTGCGTTTTGCCGGTTTCGTTTTTGAGCAGTGCGGTAAAGGCGTCGAGACGGCCTTCGGTGATGGGGAAAAGTTGCGCGCAACCCTTTTCGAGGGATTCCCACGAATTGCCGGACAGGACATGAAGAGGCGCGTCAGAGGTGGCGGAAGCTTTCGATTTGAGGCCGATGTCGTTCGGATCCTGATTGGTTTGATTGAGCAGAAACGCGTCGTCCTTGAGAAGAAGCTGCTGGAGTTCGCCGATGTGGGCGGGGGAGAGTTGCTCCGGGTCGAGATTGTCACGGCGGCAGAGCGAGACGGCGGTACCCACGGCCTGTCCAAGTGTGGCGATGGTGGCCATGATGCGGGTTGAGCCGAGGGCGACATGCGTGACGCTGATGTCGCGACCGACGAGGAAAAGGTTTTTGATCTCGCGCGAGTAGAGGCAGCGCAACGGGATTTCGTAGGGATCGATGAAGGTTTGCTCGGCGGGTGCGCCGGGATAGTAAATGCCTTCGGGAGGGTGCAGGTCAATCGGCCAGCCGCCATAGGTCACGGCATCGGGGAATTGGCGGCGTTGCATGATGTCGTTTTGAGTGAGCATGTAGGCGCCTTCGACGCGACGGGATTCGCGCTTGCCGAGAATGGGACTGAGGCGCACCAGTGTGTGATTTTCCATCCCGTGATTGCCGTGATTTTTCAGATGATCCCAAAGGCCGTAGACAATGCGGGTCAACTCGTCCTTGATTTCCTGGGCTTGGTGAATCATGTCAAGTTCGCCACCCCATTCGACCCACCAGGGGAACCATTTGAGGTTGTTGTGCTCGCGGTAGGGAAAGGCGTCGGGAGCGGAAAAGTCGCGCGCGAAGAGTGGTGGAGCGAATTTCACCGGTTTGCCGGTGTCCTTGAACTGGAACGAGAGGGTGGCACCGAGAACCTTGTGATCGGCTACTTCCTGTGCGAGGCTTTCGCCGAATTCGCTCTTCGCTTCGCGTCCCATTCGCCAGGAGGCTCCGGCTTCGTGGGCGACAACGGCATCTCCGGTACAATCGACAAACCAACGCGCCTTGATGATGAGTTCGTCGCCCGAACACCCCCGGATGGCGCGAACCGATTCGATCCGGTCGTTGGCGGATTTCGCGACACTGACGACTTGTGTGTCGAGGTAATAGCGAATGTTCGGTTCGGTGCTGATCCATTCCCACAACACGTCACTGAGCAGGCGGCAGGAAGGATCGGCCGTGCGGGCGCTGTTCTCGACGAGGATTTCCTCAAGGATGCCGGTTTCGCGCGCGTCCTTGTTGTAGCCCATGGCGTTGGCACCGGCGATCATGACATTGATCTCGCTACTGGCGTTGCCGCCGAAGACCGTGCGGTCGTGAATGAGAATGACCTGGCATCCGTGGCGGGCTGCAGCCAGGGCTGTGACTACTCCGCCCATTCCTCCGCCCGCCACCAGCAGGTCGCAGGTCAGGGTTTCAGACGTGGAGAGCGGTGAATCTTTTCGGGTTTTCATGGATTACTTCGATAAAACGATGGGATCGGTCAGTGTTTCCGCACCGGAGGTGGAGGTGAGTTTCAGGCGGAACGAAGCGTCCTTGTCCTGCGGCCACGGATAGACGGAGAATTCGTAGGGGAAGGAGTTGAGCGATTGCTTTTCGGCGCTGTTTTCGAGCATCAACTCGGCCTTTGCTCCGGCTTGCGGATGTCCGGTCAGGACGATGTAGAGCGAGTCCTTGCCGAATGGAGAGCGGATGCGGAAAGCGTGCAAGGTTCCCCAGTCGCCGCCCAATTCGCGCTTTTCCGGTTTGGCGGTCAACGGGGCGGAATTTTGTGAGGGTGCGCTGACGGTTTTCTCGGCCGGGAAAGTCAGGACGGTAATGCCCTTGGGAGAAACGGAGATCGAATTAGTGAACGGTGTGGAGACCTTGGCCGATTTGCCGTCGACGATCTGGGTGTAGCCCTGGTCGAGGTGTGCGCCGGTTTTCTGGGTGTTGATCGTCAACGAAGCTGTGACGGGTTCGTTTGATTCGTTGAGGGCGATGATCGACCAGGAATCCTTGCCGCGCGCGGTGAGGTAATTGATTTGATCGGAGCCGACCTGCACAAGGCCGCGGGCGATCCAGAGGCTCATTTCAGGCTGGTCGTAGATTTTTCCAGGAAGATCGCCGTAGATGCGGTTGCTGAACCAGACGTAACCTTGCTGCTTGGTCCACGGGAAGGTGATGGCACCCTGCGAACGTTGCCACGCCTCGGTGACGAGATAGTCGATCACGAAGGCCAGGTGCGCGCCGATGTGGTGATAATAAATGTCGGTAATGTCGGGTCCCTTGTAGGGGAAATCGGCCTGCTGGGTGAGGTCGGTGTAGTTGTGGAGATAATAACCGGGGTAATTGGCGAATCGCCCGATCGCTGCATTGCGGGCGTAGGTTTGGAAGAGCGGATTGTGGGTGTAACCGGCCAGTCGCAGGAGATTGGGAGCCCAGGAGGAAATGAGGATGTTGCGGTAGCCGGTTTCCTTGCCGCCGTTGAAATAAGTGGTGGGCTGTTCCAGACTTAACCCGACGCGCGAGACGGCCCAGGCGGGGGCTTTGCGTGCAGGAAAATTCTCGGCAGTCGGGGGCCAACCAAGGCGGTACTTGACGTCGTTTTTCCACCACATCATGAACGGATCGGAGAACGCCTTGAGGTTGTTGACTTCGATGTCTCCGTCCCCGGGCTGGGGAGTGACGAAGGTTTGGGCGATGGTGAAATAGGCGCAATATTCGGCGGCGTCCAGATAAGTCTTGTCCTGGGTGACTTCGTAGAGATCAAGCAAATCCCACCAGTACGGATAGAAGGAGACGTTGGCGAAGGATTCGATGGCCACCTCGGCGGTCTTTTTCCCATAAACCTCCTTTTTCAGGAATGCGGCGCAGGCGCGTTTGACCGCTTCGAGCCGATCCGATGTCGGATCGAGGCGGTAGGCTGCCATGAGATCCGACCATGACGGGAGGGAGCTGTAGGTGGAGGCGGTGCGAATTTTTCCGGTCTCATCGAACGCCATGTCGCGTACCCACGTATTTTTACCGCCGAGCAGCGCGTCGGCTCCCTGCCAATAGCTGGTTCCGAAAAATGTCGAAGGGACTGTGATGGCCAGCGCCTTGGGCGTGGCGTAAACGGCGGCCAGTTGCAACGCGGCGGGAGTGATTTGCCCGCCAACTTTCGGAAATTCGGCAGCGAAATGCGGCTTGGCGCGGGAAAGAACGAATTCCATCGAAGGCAGGGCGCGTGTCCGGTAGAACTCCTCGTCGCGCGTCAGGATGGCGGCGGAAATGAGGGAAAGTGGTGAGGGCTGGGAAACGGTCTCGGGGCTTTCGATCTGCCAGAAACCTTTCAACCGGGCGTTCCAGCCACAAGCGTCGTCGTTTTTGAGCAGGTCGATGATGTTGAATGCCGCCTCGGTGAGGGACGTGCCGTAGGAGCGGCGGTAGTCGCGCACGCGGAAGAGTTGATCCGAGGCTGTGGCCAGGGCTTCGCGCCAATCGCCGGGTTGGAAAAGGATGTTCCAGGAAACCGTTTTGCTTTCGCCCGCTTTGAATTTCGAGTCCGGCTGTCCGAGTATCGGAGCGAAGAGAACCGGTTGTGAATCGCCCATTTCGTTGAGCAGTGAAAAACCGTATTGGGCGTTATTGGGAGTCGGCCAATCGGGAGTGATTTTCGACGCGTCAGCGGCAAGTCCGAACGTGACTGGCATTCCTCCCATCTGGACTTGCACGAGCACCAACGGCTGGGGCGTCATCGTGTTGGGAAGGAGGCGAGGCGATTCCGGGCTGCGTTGGAAGTAGTAGAGTGGAGGGAGGACGTTGAAGGTGATGTCGGAGGATTTCCACGCGTCGTAGAGTTTGAATACGAGCGAGTATTCGCCCGCCTCCGGCGCAG
>DBTH01000120.1:13108-13300 GCA_002306945.1 Methylacidiphilaceae bacterium UBA1321
TTCGCCCGCCTCCGGCGCAGTGAAACTTGCGGAGACTGCGACGGCGGGCGCGCCATCGACGAGACTCCAACGGGTGGTGACCTGCCAGCCTTCGGCGTTGGTGTAGAGCACTTCGACCGATTTGGGATCGATCTGCGTCGGCTTCACGGGAGAGAGGGGATGCGCCTTGCCTGCGGTGAAGGGATTGTTTAC
>DBTH01000041.1:0-172 GCA_002306945.1 Methylacidiphilaceae bacterium UBA1321
TTCTTGACCATCTCGATGAGTGTGGCCGTGATGCGCTCGGGATCTTCGCGTTCGATGAAGAAGAAATCGCCGTCAGCCGAGGTGTTTTCAAAGTCGGGAACTTCGCCGTGGTTGATGGCGTGGGCGGTGGTGATGATGCGGCTGTCGGCGGCCTGGCGGAAGATTTCGGTCA
>DBTH01000041.1:414-3861 GCA_002306945.1 Methylacidiphilaceae bacterium UBA1321
GCGGCCTGGCGGAAGATTTCGGTCAGCCGCACGACGGGAATGACTCCGCTGTGGATGATGTCGCTCAAGACCAGTCCGGGGCCGACGGAAGGAAGCTGGTCGACGTCGCCGACGAGAACGAGCGAGGCGTTGGCGGGCAATGCCGAGAGCAGGTGCGACATGAGGGGGATGTCGACCATGGAGGTTTCGTCCACGATGAAGAGGTCGCCCTGAAGCGGGTTGCCGGGATGGAATTTGCAACCGCCGTTGGGGGCGTATTCGAGGAGGCGGTGAATGGTGCTGGCGGCCAGACCGGTGGTGTCGGACAGGCGCTTGGCGGCGCGGCCAGTGGGAGCGCAGAGAACGCATTGGACGCTCTTGGCGCGGAGGATGAGGAGGATCGAATTGATGAGAGTGGTCTTGCCAACGCCGGGCCCGCCGGTGATGACGAGGATGCGCTGGGTGATCGCCTTTTGCAGGGCGTCGCGTTGTTGCGCGGCAAGGATTTTTCCGGTGCGCTTTTCGCACCAGGCGATAGCTTTTTCGAGATCGATGGCGGGATACGTGGACGGTTGCCGGGAAAGGGCGAGGAGCCGTTCGGCGATGTTGATCTCGGCTTTCTTGAGATAAGGCAGGAAGATGGAGGCTTCACCCTCGATTTTGTCTTCGAGAAGTTCCTGCTTTTCCAACATCCGCGACAACGCCTGTTCGACAAGAGTCTGGTCGATTTGGAGTAGAGAAGTGGCCGTCTCGATGAGCATCTGGCGAGGCAGACAACTGTGCCCGGCCAGGGTCGCTTCGCTCAAGGTGTGAGTCAATCCTGCAGCGGCCCGCAGGAGGGAATCGGTCGGAATGCCCACGCGCTGAGCGATCTCGTCGGCGGTGCGGAAGCCGACTCCCGGCAAGTCGATGGCCAGGCGGTAGGGATTGGCGCGAACTCGTTCGATGGCTTTTTCCCCGTAAATTTTGTAGATGCGCACGGCCCGGCTGGTGCTGACGCCCTGGGAGTGGAGGAAGACCATGATCTCGCGAACGATCTTTTGTTCGGCCCAGGCGGCCTTGATCTGGTTGCGGCGGGCCGCTCCGATGCCCTCGACTTCGCGCAAACGGATGGAACTGTTCTCGATGACGTCGAAGATTTGTTCGCCGAATTTGTCGACGAGTTTCTTGGCATACTTGGGGCCGACGCCCTTGATGAGGCCGCTGCCGAGGTATTTCTCAATCCCCTCCAGCGAAGTCGGCGGGGTGCAACGGATCAGGTCGGCCTTCAACTGGAGCCCGTGTTCGCGGTCGCGCACCCAATGTCCTTCGGCCACGAGCCACTCGCCCGGATTGACCGACGGGAGCGAACCGACCACAGTGGTCAATCCCCGCGCACCCTTGCTCTGGATGCGGATGACGGCGAAGCCGGTCTCCTCGTTGTGGAAGGTCACTCGCTCGACCAGCCCTGTCACGCTTTCGCGCGGAGAAGAGGAGGAATCGACGGGTGTGCTCATGGACGGGGTTTCACAATAGAGGCAGCGGCGCGAATAAACAAGAATTGTGGCGCGGGTAACGGATTTGCGGAAGAAACAAAATGGTTTGCGATGATGAATGTTTGAGATCGTTTCGTATAAAAATCATAAAAATTGAAGAGACAGATTGCAATCGGAACAAAATAAGTTTAGTAATACAAACATGCGGTCGTTGTATGTCCTCAGCGGAATGATGCTCCTGATGTTTGGAAGCATGTTATCCGCGCAGGAGGTTTCCCATGCCTCCCTCGAAACGATCGTATTCCAAAAAGTCAACGCGGTTCGCCAGCAACAGGGACTGCCCGTTCTGAAGTACAACGACGACCTGGCCGCGCTTGCGCTGGCTCATACCAAGGAAATGGCTGCCAAGGGCAAGCTGAACCACGATGGATTCTCCGGCCGGTTTTCCGCGGCACGTGAAAGAATCCAGGGGTTGAGCGCGCTGGGCGAAAACGTGGCCATGAATTTTCCGCAGGACGATGTGGTGTCCGACACGGTGAAAAACTGGATGGCCAGTCCGATCCACCGCGCCAACATCCTTCGCTCCAATACCCTCACGGGCGTGGGGGTGTGGCGGGCGGACAACGGGGACTATTACTTTACGCAACTGTTCGGCCATTAAAACGGCATCAGAAAACCACGGTAAAAAACCGGTACGGTGAAGTTTCCTTTACCGAACTGACGGTAGCGGACAACGGGGCAAGTCATGAAAACGGGGAAAGTTAAAGAATCTGCATTTTCCGAGCAGATGTTCCTAATACGACGCCTGTCTACGCCGATGATTTGGTTTGTAATCTATAAGCATAAATACTGGAGAGGTGCCTTATGAAACATCTGGAACGCGTATTCTCGGAACTGACCGAAGCCGAACAGCAGAAAATCGAACTGCATGCACGGCGTCGTGGCTGCTCCCGGCTGGAATACCTCGGGGAACTGATTGAAAAAGACATGGCCGAACAGAGCCAGCAAATCCGCCATACCGCCAAGTATTACCGCTTTGCGCGCGAAGAGGATTTCAGTCTGAAAACGTTCATGGACTGGCTGCGCGCCAGACATGAATAAACCTATTGTAAAAGCGATGAAGTAACGGGGCTTGCCTTCTGCAAGTGTCCCGTAGTCGGGGTTGGAGCGCGGTCAGCGCTTATTCCATGAACCCTTCGGCCTTCAAGTAGCGAAGCATCTTGAGGCGTTCTTTCCAGGTAAGTTCTCCGTTGACGCGAAGGAAGCGTTTGCCTTCGGATTCGAGCACGGAAACGGTCTGTTCGCCGTCCTTGACCTTGAATTGGGCGACCAATTCGGGCTTCTTATAGACGTTGGCAGCGTAAACGGCCGCATTTTCATTGGCCCTGCGAACCGGTTCGATGGGGCGGTCGTACATAAGCCGTTGGAGACGTTTCAATTGGCCTTGAACGCGCTTCATCCAGCAAACCCATAGCGAAGCGAAAATGACCGCAGAGATAAGGGCTCCAACCATTGCCGCCAACAGATAAGAACCAAGCTCATTCATTATAGATAAAGTGATCTTAATCTTAAGAAAGTCAAAGGAAAGTTTAAAGAAATTTTCATTTTTCTTCCAACAGCCGCTTCGCCTCTTCCAATTCCTTGAACGTGGCTGCGCGGCGCTGGTAGCGCCGGGAGATGTTCTCGACGAGATCTTCAAGATCCTGACGCTCGGGAACTCTTTCGTAATCCCATGAGTCTGAACCAGCTTCGCGGAATTGGAACTTGAATTTGCCGGAAAACCAGGTGATGCGGACTTCGTATTTGGAGCCGTCGTCCCGCTTGGTTTTCCAGTTGATGTCGCGGCGCATGTGTGGGGAAAAAGTTCGAAGTTTTCGGTTTTCAGTTCGAAGTATGGGCCATCTCAGCTCTTAAGGCCAGCTAAACTGAGATACAAGCAATGACAGCACTCAGTCACTATCGCGGACGACTGAAAACTGAAAACTTCGAACTG
>DBTH01000330.1 GCA_002306945.1 Methylacidiphilaceae bacterium UBA1321
GAAGCTGGAACGACTATATATTTGTAAATGGAATGAGAGTGGCACAGGCAAGCAGCGTGAACGCGCTTACGCCGGGCAGTTCGACAATCTACTACCATGGCGACCAGATCGGCTCGACGCGGATGCAGACGGACGGAGCGGGCAGCGTGATCTCGACCAGCGAATACTACCCCTTCGGCCAGGGACCGCAACCGACGAGTCAGAATCACTATCTGTTTTCCGGCAAAGAACGCGACGCTGAATCCGGACTCGATTACTTCGGCGCACGATACTACGCCAGCGGCCTGGGCAGGTTCATGTCCGCGGACTGGAGCGCACAAGCCGAGCCCGTGCCGTATGCCAAACTCGACGACCCGCAGACTCTCAACCTCTACGCCTATGCGCGGAACAACCCCATCAGCCTGGTGGACCCGGACGGACACAACGTCATTGAATACAATAATTATTTCTTTCCGCTGTTTCCTAACTGCGAACTGCATAGACAAATAGAGACAGCGAAGAAAACTAAAGAAGGCGAGGCCTACCAAGCGCAGGGAGATGCCTTTAATGCGGCCCAACAGCAGGATGCTATCGGTGGTGATGGCGTGCCTTCTAATCGTTTGACACGTGATGCCAGCGGAAACCTTGTTTATACCCACGAACTCTATGGGGGAGCGTTTAGCACCTGTGATTCATGTCTGCATGTGAGTGACCCCTATGGTGCCCCTCGGGATAATGGCACAACACAGCACGGCGGAATCGATCTGGCTACCGGGAGGAAAACCGGAATCGATGTTCTTAGTCAAACCGACGGTAAGGTGATACAGGTTGGAGCTAGTGGTTTTGGACCACATTCGGTTACGATGCTATCCCCAGCTGGTACGTACTTCACATATGGTCACTTGGCATCAAATCTGGTCAAAGTTGGTGATTCAATCAAAGCTGGAACGCCACTTGGCGAAATAGGCAATCTTGGAAACTCTACCGGTATTCATGTTCACATCCAGGCGTCAACGGTTTCACCGTGGGGGCCAACCAGTCGAATGTTAGGAATCACTTTCCCATGAAAATGAGATATCTGAATCGCACAATTTTCGTCGTCCTTGTGATTGCAAGCCAGATGTTCGGTTCTACTTGCTCGTCCCAGAACTCGACTCAATCGCGGGAGAGCACCTTGCTTGCGAGAGCCGAGAAGGCGGCTTCAAATGACAATCTGGCCTCGATTCGAGGTCTTGAGCCTAAGGCGCTGGGCGATGCCGATTCCCTTGCGGAGAGGCAGGGCAGACGTTTGACTCTGCATCTGAAATCGGGCACTACAAGGGTCTATGAAGACAGCCCAGAATGCCAGCTTCCGGAGAAGGAGTCGAAATGTCAGATGTACGTGTTGATTGCTCACGTCAATTCGCTCCACCTATTTGTTTTGGCCAAACTCTACTATGAGAGCGCGGAATATCTTCTGGTTGACGATGCCACGGGAGGTGAAACAAGCTTACGAAGCTTCCCGAAATTCTCTCCCTCTGGGCGCTACGCTCTTGTGCTTCTCGTAAATGATGAGCAGGTTGGTTTTGCTGTCCAGATATGGCGTCGCGAAGGACATGGGTTCATCCTTGACTGGTCTGGCTCACCGCATGTCGAGGGATTCTATACTTCATATGCGCTTGAGCATTGGTTCAAAGAGGACAGCATCGCATTGCTCGCAGAGAACCGATTTGAACCGCCAAAGCCCAATGCAATAACGCATTTTGAGCTACACCATGTGGCAGATGGATGGGAGGTTGTTGAAGCGCGCTAAGAACAAGTTTTGGCCCAACAGAATAATGGTGTCCCTGTGACGGAGCACAATGGCACTGTGATCCCTGATCATTACTCGTCTACGGAGGTACTGATGTCGCCTACCCTTGACCTCCAACCTGTGGCCGACGCAGGAAAGGCCGTGGGAGGCGAGTACAGAAAGTTGATGGGCAAGTCTCCGCTACTGGCAGGCGCGTATTTGATGACGGCATTGAACCACTACCTAGGACATGGCGGCGTGTTCGACTATCAAAGGTCAGGCAATGCATTGACGGGATATAAGCAATTGAGACAGTTCAGGGACGTGTCCAACTTCAATGTCGGCTTGTTCACAGCCTCTGCTGGATTGTCGCTAGAACAGACGCTAAAGATCACGTCCACCTTTGCAGGCGTGAAGTCCAATTTTGGCTCTGCACCGCTTGG
This sequence comes from Methylacidiphilaceae bacterium UBA1321, assembly GCA_002306945.1. Lineage (GTDB taxonomy): Bacteria > Verrucomicrobiota > Verrucomicrobiia > Methylacidiphilales > UBA1321 > UBA1321. The sequence continues at coordinate 2,194 of DBTH01000330.1, forward strand.
TTCCAATGGGGTTCCCGCACGAACTGAAGAGTTTATACGCTTGGGCTACGCTGAGGCCGTTCATTACTAACGACAGAAATGAGAGGTCAAATGTCAAATCGAATCTTCAGCCGTCGGAACATCTTAGTTTGTGCGGCGTTAGCAGTACTTGTTTTTGTGTGGTTTGGTCTGATGGAAACGGGATTAGTTCCTTCACCACTCGCGACGTCCACAAATACTGTGGCGAGGCTGAACAACGTTGCAGGCTACGACTACGAGGTCACATATACAAACTCAGATACGCTCGCCAAGAATGAGTGGATAAGCGTATACGTTTCTAAGTCAGGGAAAAGCCTTGTTCCGTACTGGCTTCACAAGAAAACGTTGCTATTCCGCTACGATCCTGCTGCGTCAATTTGTGCGCCTTCGATTGAAGCGCTAAATGGACATACCGTCAGGATAAGCATTCCTGAAGTGTCTTCCGTTTTTCTAAAGAGAACCGAGTTGGACGGCTTGGCGATCGAATACGAAATTGGAAAGGTTGACTATCCATAGGCAGGTGGCCCGGTCATAATCCATGAGGATGTGCGCTGTGAGTAGAAGCTGTGCCCCGTTCATCGCGCTGTTTGCGATGAGCGGGCTGGGTAGGGTTCATGGTTTCCCACTCAAAACGCAAAGACCGCGTTTTGAATGGGGCACAGACAATCATGAATCATGACCAATTTGGGCGGACCATCTGCGACCACGAATCGGGACACTTCCGGAACTACGGGCTACGATAGCGCTGGAAACGTGGTGGCCTACTACAACGGTGTCCCTCCCACCAAAACCTTCACCTACGATGCCGAGGGCCAAATGACGGGTGTCGATAACGGGTCCGTCACCTACGTCTACGATCCCTTGGGCAATCGCGTTGGCAAGGTCTCCGGCAACTCGGCGACGGTATACATTTACTTCGGCGGCGTAACGCTCGCGGAAAAGAATGCGGACGGAAGCTGGAACGACTATATATTTGT
>DBTH01000017.1:0-1312 GCA_002306945.1 Methylacidiphilaceae bacterium UBA1321
CGTCGATCATGACCGAGCTGTAGAACCCGGAATCGATGCAGTCATAGCAGCTTTCCTCGTCACCGTGATCGAGATGCACCGCGAAAATCGCGTCGGGGAAGATTTCCTCGGCGGAGCGGATGATGGCTTCGAGCATGCGCTTGTCGGAATACTTGCGCGCGCCCTTGCTGATCTGGATGATGAAGGGAGCCTTGGAGGTCATACAGCCTTTGAAAAGGCCCATGGTTTGTTCGGCGTTATTGATATTATAAGCGCCGATCGCAAACTTTCCGTAGGCGACACGGAAAAGTTCGAGTGTAGTTACGATCATAAAAGTCCTGTCGTTAAAGGTTGAGCGAGTATTTCTAGCCGAATGCTCCAGTGAGGTCAACCCAAGTAATCGACTAGTGTCCTGTAATCGTCGATTGCAGTAAGTTTGACACAAACGCGCAAAAGACCGAAAATCCCTGCCTCATGAAAGTCCCCCTCACTTCCTCCCGCCGTGCATTCAGCATGATCGAGCTTTTAGTTGTCATAGCTATCATGGCTATCTTGGCTGTCGTTTCCCTGCCCGCGCTCAAGAGCACCAATTCCGCCGCGCAACTCGGCGGCGCGTCCCAGCAACTCTCCGATCAGCTCAAGCTCGCCGGTCAGATGGCCCGCACCCGCAATATCCCGGTCGAGGTGCGCTTCTACAAAGTCGCCGATCCGAACAATAAAACCACCTCGATCTACCGCGCTTACCAGACATTCTACGTCAACGACGATTCCACCTACACCGCCACGGGCAAGGCTTCTTTCCTGCCGGTTGGACTGGAAATCATTTCCAGCAGCAGTTACTCCACACTAATTTCCGCCATGTCGAGCAATATGGGTTCTGCCTCCACCGGATCTCTGCCTACGATAGGAACAAGTTATACCTATGTGCGCTTCCAGTTCAGACCGGACGGTTCTCTTACCTTCCCCGATTGTGCCGACACCACTGCCATCTCAGCTTGGACGCTCACCCTCCAGCCGCAAAAAGGCCCGGATAGCACCAGCAGCCCCGGCCTCAAACAAAACTACGCCGTCATCACAGTCGATTCAGTCATCGGCACGGTGCGCCTGACCCGGCCTTGATCGAAACGGAAAGACAGGAAAGGCTTATCAAAAACTCAAACAATCAGGAAATTTGAGGAGAAATGACTCAAATCCATCGAGTCAGAAACAATCTATAGGCTATGACAACGAGACCTGCCGTGAAGCTTGACACACCCCGTCACTGCGTGACACCCCTCTTCATAGAGGGGACTTTCGCATCTGAAAGTTTCGACAGCAGGAGTCCCCTCTATGA
>DBTH01000017.1:1573-5440 GCA_002306945.1 Methylacidiphilaceae bacterium UBA1321
CCCCTCTATGAAGAGGGGTGTCACGCAGTGACGGGGTGTGTCAACCCGACCTGACAGTTCTCGCCTTGACGAGAGTTGGCAGCCATCAAATGTAGTCTGGTTATTTATTGAACGATCTATTACTTAGAACCTCGAACTGAAAACTCTTCCCAATACACCATGCCCACGCTCGTTCCGGTCAACACTCCCAGCGCCCACTACCATGTCGCCATCGGCCACGGCCTGCTCCGCGAAGCCGCAACGCTCCTGGCTCCGCTTCAACTCGGCAAGAAGGTCGCCGTCATTGCCGATGCCAACGTCACCCCGATCCACAGCCCGGCGTTATTGACGTCGCTGCAACAGGCCGGATACGAAACGGCTTTCTACGAAGTGCGTCCCGGCGAAACGACCAAGGATCTGAGCGTCTTTGCGCAAATCCTCTCCTTCCTCGCGCAAAAGCGCTTCGACCGCCAATCAACTGTCATCTCACTCGGCGGCGGAGTTGTCGGCGACCTCGGCGGATTCGTCGCGGCGTCGTTCCTGCGCGGCGTTCATTTCGTGCAAATTCCGACGACCCTGCTCTCGATGGTCGACAGTTCCGTCGGTGGCAAGACCGGCGTCAATCTCCCCGAGGGCAAAAACCTCGTCGGCGCGTTCTACCAACCCCGCATCGTGCTGGCCGATCTCGACACGTTGAAGACGCTCCCACCCCGCGAACTTGCCGCTGGCATGGCCGAAGTCATCAAACACGGCATCATTGCCGACGCGGCGCTTTTCGATCACGTCGCCCAGGGCACGCCCTCGGATTGGGAACAGGTCGTGCGCCGCAATGTCGAGATCAAGGCCGCCGTCGTTGCCGCCGATGAACACGAGACTTCCGGCAAACGCGCCCAGCTCAATTTCGGCCACACGGTTGGCCACGCGATCGAAACCGTTGCCGGTTATGGACAATATCTCCACGGCGAAGGCGTTGCCATCGGTATGCGCGCCGCCGCACACCTCTCCAATATCGTTCTCGGCCTGCCCGCCGCCGACGTGCGCCGCATTGAGGACGCCATCGCGGCCAATCACCTCCCGCTCCATTTCCCGAACGCCCCGCGCGAAAAACTCCTCGATGTGATGAGTCGCGACAAGAAAGTCCGCGCCGGGAATATCAACTGGGTTCTCATCCCGCGCCTCGGCGAAGCCATCACCACCAAGAACGTCCCGCCCGGCGCCGTCGAGAAAGTCCTCGACCTCATCCGCAACGAACCTGAATGAGGGAAAGAAGAAAGTTTTCAGTTCGAAGTTTTCAGTTTTCCGTGAAAGGCGGGGGAGAAGAAGTTCTACGTTTTCGCAATCTGCCCGCCGTATAAAAGTCATTCCTCCTCAACCTTCCTGCGTTCCTGATAAGCTTTTCTGTCTTTCCTATTTCGTAAATTCCGTTAATTCCGTCTAAAGTTCTTTTACATCCATGACCGAATCCGAAGCCTATTTTGCCGTCAATCTCGTCCCGCACCTCGGGCCCATCCGCGTGCGGCGGTTGGCCGAACGGCTCGGCAGTGTTGAAGCGATCCTCAACGCCCCCACCAGCAAGTTGCAGGAAGCCGAAGGCATCGGCCGCGAACTCGCTTCCAAAATCTACGACGGCATCCGCGCCCTCGATCTCGACCGCGAGAAAGCCCGCGTCGAAGAACACGGACTGCAACTCATCACCTTTGCCGACGACAACTATCCCACCTCGTTACGCGAAATCTACGACCCGCCGCTGGTTCTCTACGCCAAGGGCAAAGTTCCCTCCCCGTGGCCACGCGGCGTGGCCGTGGTCGGTTCACGCATGACGAGCAGCTACGGCATCGAAATGGCCAAGAAGCTCAGTTACCAGATCGCCTACGCGGGCGTTCCGGTCATCTCCGGCCTGGCGCGCGGCATCGACACCTGCGCCCACCAGGGAGCCCTCGCCGCCAAAGGCGTCACCTGGGCCGTCATCGGTTGCGGTCTCGATCAAATGTATCCGCCGGAAAATCAACCACTGGCCGACCTGATTTGCGAAAAGAACGGTTGCGTCCTGAGCGAATTCGCCCTCGGAACCCCGCCCGACAAACGCACCTTCCCCATGCGCAACCGCATTGTCAGCGGCCTGTCCTTCGGCGTTCTCGTCATTGAAGCGGGCCGTGAAAGCGGTGCCTTAATCACCGCGCGCCAGGCCCTCGAACAGGGCCGCCAGGTCTACGCCGTGCCGGGCCGCATCGACAATCCCCAGGCCAAAGGTTGCCACCAATTGATTAAAGAAGGCGCGACATTGGTCGAAGGAGTCGAAGACATCCTCGCCTCCACCGAATTCCTCCTGCCCATGCGCGACATCACCGTTCCCCGGCCCGCACCGGAGAATTTGACCGAAATCGAGGCCAAAGTTTTTGATGCCATAGAACGCGACGAAACGCCGATAGACGTGATAACACAAAAAACCGGGTTGCCTTCCGGCGCAGTCTCTTCTACGTTGCTGCGGCTGGAAATGAGGAAACTCGTTAAGCAATTACCGGGAAAAATCTTCGTAAGAACCGCGTAGAAAGCCAGCTAGAGAGATTTAAGTAGCTATGTCCAAATCACTTATCATCGCAGAAAAGCCGAGTGTCGCCAGCGACATTGCCAAGGTTTTGGGCGGTTTTTCCAAAAGCGACGAGTTCTACGAAAGCGAGAATTTCGTCCTTTCCTCCGCCGTCGGCCACCTCGTTGAGCTCTGCTTGCCCAGTGATTTCGATAAGGTTAAAGGAAAGTGGAAATTCGAAAATCTCCCGGTCATCCCCGACGAATTTTCCTTAAAGCCCATCGAAAAGACCGAAGCCCGCCTCAAGCTCCTCAAGAAGCTCATGAAGCGCGACGACGTCACCGAACTCATCAACGCCTGTGATGCCGGCCGCGAAGGTGAACTCATCTTCCGTTACATCGTCAAACTCTGCGGCATCAAGAAGCCCATCAAGCGCCTCTGGCTCCAGTCGATGACCCCCGCCTCCATCCGCGACGGCTTCGCCCACCTGCGCCCCGGCACCGAACTCGAATCCCTCGCCGAAGCCGCCGTCTGCCGTTCCGAAAGCGACTGGCTCGTCGGCATCAACGGCACCCGCGCCCTCACCGCGTTCAATTCCAAGAACGGCGGATTCCAACTCACCACCGTTGGCCGCGTGCAAACCCCGACCCTCGCCATCGTCGTCGAACGCGACCTCGCCATCAAAAGTTTCAAACCCAAGGACTATTGGGAAGTTCACGCCACCTTCACCGCCAAGGCCGGTCCCTACGCGGGCCGCTGGATCGACGAGACCTTCAAAAAACAACCCAAGGAAGACGGCGTCACCATCCCCTCCGACCTCAAGGCCGAACGCATCTGGGACAAAGCCAAGGCCGATGCCATCGCCGCCAAATGCCATGGCAAGACCGGCATTGTCACCGAGGAAAAGAAACCCGCCTCGCAGCTTTCCCCCCTTCTCTACGACCTCACCACGCTCCAGCGCGAAGCCAACAGCCGCTTCGGCCTCTCCGCCAAGCGCACACTGCAAATCGCCCAGGCCCTCTACGAACGCCACAAGGTCATCACCTATCCCCGTACCGACTCGCGTTGTCTACCCGAGGATTACATTGATACCGTCAAGAACGTCCTCCACACCCTCCGCGACACCCATCTCGGCACCTTCTCGCAAAAAGTGCTCTCGCAAGGCTGGGTGCGCCCCAATAAACGCATTTTTAACAACGCGAAGATCTCCGACCACTTTGCCTTGATCCCGACCCTCGAATCGCCTGCCAAGCTCGACGACATGGAACTGCGCCTCTACGAACTCATCGCCAAGCGCTTCCTCGCCGTCTTCTACCCCGCCGCGCAATTCGAAGTCACCACCCGCATCACCCGCGTCGAAG
>DBTH01000126.1 GCA_002306945.1 Methylacidiphilaceae bacterium UBA1321
ATTCAAAACATGATGCTGGGGATTGAGAATTGCGCGAGGCTAAGGCGAGGCGCAAGGAGGGAGTTTATTGCTCATCAATAAGTGACCGACGCGCAACGAAGCTTTTGCCTCGGGAAAACTCAAGATCGGGCGTGAGATTTTGAATAGTTACGGCTCAGAGCATTTTAAACATCCTGCATACAACCGGGTGAAATAAGTCAAAAGCCCTCGCTTATGAGTGAATTTATCGGAAGCAGGTTACAGTTGCCGCCACTTTTGACTTTTGAGCTTTGACTTCTGAACACGACCTCAGACTCCAGATTCTGCACGCTACTTTAAATTTAAGGAACAGCGCTGCCGGTGCGTTTCTGAAACTGGTCGCGGTAGAGCGAACGGGGAAGAAGCGTATCGCTCTTGCCAATGCCTTCGGAAAAGTTACTCGTATCGACCGCGCTGGCAGGGCCACGGGTGCCAATAACATATCCGTCACCAAACTGGTGAGAACTGATGATGACCCGTTTGTTCTGATACGTCTTGCCCGCGTAATCGGTGGAGGCCGGACGATATTTGAGACCGTTGATATTCCAGAAAACCGATTGGGTTGTGGTGACTCCGTGAAGGGGTTTAGCGTGAGGGCGGAAGTTCGCGTCAAAGGCGCTTCCATCCGCTGTCAGGTTGTCGATCAGATTGGCCAGCGAGAGGAACATGTGAAAATCGTCGGAGAGACGTCCATCCTTGCTGACGCATTCGAGCAATACATTGCCGGTGGCCTGCATCGTGCCGAAGGAGAAATTGTGGCGCCCCTGTTCGGCGCGACAGTTTTTGAACAGACAATCGCTGCCCTGGACAGTGTAGAGATAGCCGTTGCCGCCGCCACCCTTGAACTGGGGGTATTTCCAATCGCAATCTTCAATCGTGCACAACCGGGAGCGGGATACGGAGATGCCATTGGAATGGATGTGGACGGTCGGATCGTTGCCAGGCGGGCAGTAGGAATTCACGCGCCGAACCCAGCAATTCTCTGCGTAGCTGAGCTGTAAGGCCGTCGACCAGGCGATTTCATACGAGGTGGTGCCCGGGGTGGTGAGCTTGATCTCGTCGTCGTCGAGTCCGCCGCCGGGATGTTGCTTCATGCTGATCGAAAGATCCTCGACCCCCACCTCGGTAATCAGCCGTCCGGTGAACTTGACGACGCGGGCATTGTCCGCTGTGTAGAGAAATCCACGCACGGGAATATCGAACGTGAGGGTTTTGTTGGCCGCATCAATCGAAACGATTCGCCGGTAATAAGCGAGCGTCCGGTTCGGAGTGACTGCTGGAGTCCATTTCCCGGTCATCCCCAGCAGGTCGATATAATGTTGCGTAAAATCATTGCGAACGACGACAAGATCACCTACCGCAAAAAGCGATACGTCGGCGACCGAAACCTCCAAAGCGGGCTTGATCAGATCCTGGGTCAGGATACTTTCCGGAGCACCCGGAGCCGTCACAGGCGTGCCGGAGGATTCGCCTTCGAGCCATTTCCCTGCCTCGCGGGATTTGACCAGGATGATCCTTTTGCCGCGCATTTGAGTTGTGTCAGCGTACAGGAATGTTTTGTCCGTCCCGGCACCACGCAGGACAATGTGATCGCCCTGGATATTGAGCGCGGCGGTAGCGCCATCGGGCGGTACAACCTTGTACGTTCCAGCGGGGAGAAACACCACGCCACCGCCTTTTTTATTGGCTTCATCGAGTGCCGACTGGATGGCCGCTGTAGCGTCACGGCTTCCAGTGTTATCGGCCAGGTAGGGTTCTTTGGTGACATCAATCAGATTGTCTTCCGGATGGGGAATCGTCTTTTCGCCACGATGATAACCCGCGTAGGAAAAGTCGTGGAGGAAATGACCCTGGGCATCGGCAAAGCCGGGCTTCCAGTCCGCAGGATAAAGGGTCGAATGCCATTCCTCGGCGCGGCAAAGGATCGTACCAATCAGGGCCATGATGAAAAGCGTGGCAGCGGAAGAAGTTTTCATTTTTTATTTTTCGGAGCAGGAAGGATGACACGGGGACATGGATCACGTCGAGCGATCGTAAGCCTCGAGAGTGACTACTCCATCGACAGGAGTACCATCGAGAAAAGCGCGGATGTTGCGAGCCGCGAACCGGGCAATGAGCGGAAAGGAATCAACTGTCGGCCCGGCGATGTGCGGAGAGAGCAACGCCTCCTGGATTGCGAGCAGCCTGGAACTGTCCGGCAGCGGTTCCTGACGGTAGACGTCGAGCCCGACCCGAAGATAACCTTCTCCCGCTACTCGCGACAGAGCGGCCTCGTCGACGATCATTCCTCGGGCGACGTTAATGAAAACAGCACCCTCGGGAAGCAAGCGCAGCACTTTTTCGGTGATTGATCCGCGACTGAGTGGAGTCAGGGCTTCGCATTCGATCACGATTTCGCTCTGGGAAAACAGCTCCTCGAGACTGTCGCAGCAGCGGACGCCGTGTTGCTTGAAAAGCTCGCGTGGCACGCCGTGGGAATAAGAGGCAATCTCAACCTGAAAGGGCTTGAGCATCTCCACCAACTCGCGGGCAACCGCGCCAAACCCGTGTATGCCCACACGCCTTCCGCGCAACGAGCGAGTCTGAAGCATGTACACGGCAAACGGCGTAACGCGATCCTTCCAGTGGTCGAGATAATCCTTCCATGCCGGAAGATTTCGCAGGGCGCCCAAAACAAGCAACATCGCATGTTCCGCGACGGTGTGGCTGATCGTGGTTCCCCAATTGGAAACGAGCACACCGCGCTTCAGCAGACTGCGCGGCACCATCGGTTTGACCGATCCGGCCAGGTGACAGACATAGCGCAACCCCAGGCATGAGGACTGGGCGTAGCTTTCCGGCATTGCCGGCGTGCCCCAGCCCGTAACCAATAGGGTGGGGTTGATTTCGACGAGCGATTTCTCCCATGCTGTCTTGTCGCGAGATGAGATATCGATCCAATCGTAACCGGCGATGGGAAATCCCGCCTCCGCAAAGAGCGGCAGGTAATGGCTTTTGCTTTCTTCGGTCAACGCAAAGACAATCCGTTGCGTACAGGCCGGGGCACGGACGGCTGTTTTTTCAATAGGGGAGGCAAGATTGGTAGTCATGGAGCTTGATTTGACTTGGTGTCGGCAACAGGCGATCCGGTGCTTTTTACAAATGCGGCACACTCTGTCGGGGTGACAAAGGTTGCGCCCTGTGCCGTGAGAAAATTGACGATCTTGAGAAAATCACCATAAGCCACGTTCTTGTCGGTATCATCCCAGCCCCAGGCGGCAGGATGTCCTTGAAGGATGAAGTAGCTGCGGCCCCGGTTGTGCGCGTAACCTTGCAGGAAGAGGTCGAAGCGGGGATGACCGACAAAGCCTTCCAGGTTTACCGACCAGACGCGACTGAGCACGGTGACCTTTCCCCTGGCCTGAAGAGCGCGGGCCATATCGTCCATCGGGGCCGGGTACAAGATCGAAGTCATGAACGGATCGTTATGCAATCCCTCAAGCAACGCCGCATCGTGTGAAGGCGCAGGGCCGCTACCGGTCGGTCCGAAGGAGGCAAAGTGGAAACCGAGTTTTTCCTCAGCGATTTTTTGGCAAAGCGCTTGCCTCTGGGTTTGTTCTTCGACGGAGCGCCCGCGACCTTCCGGCATTGCCTTGCCGTCGGCGGCGGTCCATCCGGCATGGTCATAGCCGTGGAGCCAAAATTCAACGAGCCCGGTATTATTCAGCCTTTTGATCCACTCGAAAGCATCGGGGCCAGCATCTTCCAAACCCTTGGCAACGACTCCCATGCTGACTTTGATTTTGCGCTCCTCCGCGAATTTTCCGATTCTCTGCCAGTTGTGGTGGATCTGTTTCATCGGCCCCTTCGACCAACTGCCACCGAGATCATCCAGCTTGAGGACAATCCGGGGCGGTGTTTTCCCCCGGGTCGGATTGGTTTTGATCTCCTCCAGGATTGGCTCGACGGGAATCGGCGGCGGCAACGGCTTTTTCACGGCCATTTCCGGGGCAAGTAACTCGAGCGAGAAATCGTCCACATCGACCCAATCCTTGCCCTTACCCCGGAACGTCATGGTCACAGAAACAAACGCCGCCCCTTCAGGAGCGGCTCCCTGAAGGATGCTTTGCTCAAAGGCGTCGTCGCCTCCCACCGTCGAACCGGGCCAGTATCCGGGCGTATTCGCGGCAGGAATCGCCTTGCCCTTGTCGTCAGTGAATACGAGAAGCACAGTCAGATTGGATGAGGGTCCAACGGCGCGCCCCCAAAAAGTCGCACGGTAGATTTGACCGGCTTGCACCGGAAACTTCTCAGTGGAAACACTGGCGCGAGCGTCACTATCCACCGCGCCACAACGCAAACCCATTTTTCCAATCGAGGCGGCCTCTTCGGAGCAGGCGATTCGCGGAGAGCCGGAAGGTGTAACCACCCAGTTGGCGAGGCCTTCTTCAAAACCGGGATTCTTCAACAAATTCTCGGCGTGAATGAAAGTGGCGCCGGAAAAGAAAAGAAGAAGGGGAACAGCCAAACGAAGAGGTACTCTGTGAATCACGATTTAAAGATAGTGTCGGAGGAGAGCGCGCGCGAGTGGACAGTGATTCTAACTGTAGAAATTTCGCTGAAAGAAAAAGCCAAATTCGATAGAGGGATCATGGCATCTAATTCTCCGTGATTCCGGCCGGCGCTTAGCCGTATCTATTCAAAACAT
>DBTH01000240.1 GCA_002306945.1 Methylacidiphilaceae bacterium UBA1321
GACGGTGGGCAGATTGGCCTGGGGAAGCAGACCGGAGTGGCCACTGTGGCCAGGAAGGACGATGCGCTGGGTCGATTTGCCGCCGCTGAGAAGGGAGGGCCTGGCGGGTTTCAAAGCGGAGCTTTTGGGCAACACCATGGGTTGGGTGGTAGCAGCGCCGATGTTGGCACGAGGCGGAACGGGGGTCAGCCCCGGCTGCAATTTTGGCATCGAAGGCGCAAGGGGCGCCGGTTTTGGAGACGGAGGCTCCGATTGAGGAGGGGGTGGGTTTTTGTCTTTTTTACCGAACAAACCACCTAAAAATCCTGAGCTCATGGTCGTCTCTTTTGCGTTGCGTTACGGTCTTGTATTTAGCCCAAGATGGTGCACTGTTTAACAGCAGATGCAATCTGAATTATTGTCTGTTTTGTTTGTAAGTGAGCACGGATTCAATGTCTAACAATGATTGAGTTGGAAGTGTAGATTATGAACGACTCTAACGAGACCGAGTCCATGGGGCAGATGGGGCTGCCTGAAATCATTCAGATGTGCTGTCAGGCGAATCGTAGCGGCCAGATTGATTATCAAGCTGGGCAAAGGTCAGGTGTTCTTTTTCTGCAACACGGCCAAATTATTCACGCCGTTGCTTCGGGTCAGGAAGGAGCCGAAGCGGTTTTTCAAATGTTGGTCTGGCCTGTGGGCCGTTTTACGTTCGACGAGTCAGTGCTTCCCAACCGCCGCACCATCACCAAGACCTGGGAACAACTTTTGTTCGAAGGCGCGTTGCGGGCCGATCACAAGGAGACCGCGTTGCCGGAAGGAGCTACCGACACGAGCGTGGTCGAACCGGTAATCATGACGCGCATTCAAGGCGGTCAGCCCCGTCTGACGGTGGTCGAGGGAGAGAGCACCGGAAAGAGTTTTGAAATCACCAAGGAGTATACGCACCTGGGCCGGGTGGAGAATAACGAGATCACCCTGCCCTCGCCGGCGATTTCGAGCCGCCACTGCATGTTCATCACCAGCGGCAACGACGTGATCGTGCGCGATCTGAATTCCTCCAACGGCACGTTCGTCAACGGCCAGCAGATCACCGAGGTCATTCTGCAACTGGGCGATCTCATTCAGGTTGGCCCGGTCGTTTTGAAATTCGAGTCGACCGTCAAACGGCCCAAGTTACGCAATCCGGCTGCGGACGAAATGACGGAAGCCGGTGGGCATTTCAATTTTCACAAGAAGACCGCACCGTTGCCCAAGCCCGGCGACGCGGACGAAGGTACCGATACGTCTTACGTCGCCGGACAACGGCCCATTACGTATACCGATCTGCAACCCGCCAATGACGAGAAACCCAAAACCAATCCTCTCGTGGTGATCCTCCTGATCGGCCTCATCCTCGTCATCGGCGGTGCCGCTTATATCCTCTTTCGTTCCCATTAATGGGGCCGCTGCCCCAGACCTCCGCTCAAGGAAATCATACCTCGGGCAGAAGGTTTGGAGGAAGGAGCAATCAATTTGAGGAATTGGCGGAGAGGAAGTAGTAGACGACGCTGACGACATAGAAGCTCAAGCCGATAGCCAGGAGGATGAGTTTGATGCCGAAGAGTTGGGTTTTGTGGTCGCGGGAGCGGAGCATGGCTTCAATGGATTTTTGCGGGGTTTCACCCGAAATCTGGGTAACCCATTTCAATTGGAGGCTACCGAGCAGCAGGAGGGTGGTCAACAGGACGAAGACCAGGCCGATGGCCATGGTGTAGCGGGAGAAGTCGTTGCTGGCGGCAATTTTTGGCCCGGAAAATCCAGTGATGGTCAAGGCCAGGGCGCTGAGGGTGATGAGAAATTGAAAGCGCGACTGGATGACGGCGAATTGTCCCTGGACGATGCCGAGGGCGTAGCTGAAGGAGTCGTTACCGGGCTTTTGCGAGAGAAGGAGGCGGGCTTCTTCCTCGGTGCTTAATTGGCGGGAGATGAGGCGTTCCATAGCAGTTGGGTAGATAAGGTGATAATAATAGTTAGAAGCCTGTTAGATCAAATTACGCTTGATGAAATATTATTAAGGTTATTAACCAAAAAGGAAAGCGACTTGACCAAATCAGGCGGTTTGTTTTTAGTTTTTGCATGGAACGATTTTTCGACCTCAAGGAAGGTTTTAAAAAAATACTCTCCGACCGTTGTTGGCTGAGCAAGGTATTGTTGGGGGGATTTCTGCTCATTAATCCTTTTTTAGTGATTTTGGCTCCTTACTATTTCGAGGGAGTGGCTGATCCGGTAAAGGCATATTCCTGGATACAGGCGATTTTTCCGTGGATTGTCGGCTTCAACGTGTTGACCTTCTGGTTCCCACTCGGTTTTACCTACGAGGTGTTGCGCCGGGCGCGCACGGGCAAGGGGGCGCAGTTGCCGGATTGGAACACGGCGGTATTGCCGCGGTATGCGAAGGAGGGAGCGGTGAAACTGCTCATTTCGATCTTCACGCTATTGTTGCCGGTCGGGATCTGGATGGGGCTGTGTTACGGGGTCTTTGTTTACCTGTTTGGATTGCCATCGGCGATGCTTTCGATGTTTGTACCGCCGGTCATGTTATTTGTGATTCCGTTTTGCGGAGTGGCGTGTTGTCGCTGGTTGGACGGAGTGCCGGTGTTGGACTGTGCGCTTGATTGTGCGGAAAATTTTCGTCTGTTTCGCAAAAGAGCCGGGGATTATCTCCTGGCCTCACTTTTTCTGATGGGTTTGAACGCGGTGACGACGGCGTTTTTTTATACGATCCCGTTTGCGGCGGTTTTCGGACTTTGCATTGTCGACACCTGGTTCGGGCCGATTTACGCGGAATCAGTTGCGGTAAAAGAAGAAAGCTTAACGGACTGTTGAAAAAGCTGTAACGGTTCACGTGAGATAAGAGCAGGTTCGGATCCACTCTTCAAACAAGGGTTACACTCCCGCCGCCTTCCCAGTAAGCTCTAAATAGCATTTAATGAGTAAGCGACGGAAAGCGATTGATCCTGCAAGTTTGTTTGTTAGGGTTAATTATTCCAAAAGTTCGAACAATGAACAGCTCGCCCAACCATAAGATTCTGACGACGTTCAGTGTCGCTTTTATCGTATCGGTTGTTTCTTTGGCGATTCTGGCGGTGGCTTCGTTCATGAGTCTGGATCAGTACAAGCAGGATACCAAGTGGGTGAAGCACGCCTACGGCAATATCGAAAAAGTCAACGCCTTGCTAGCCCTGGCCGAACGCGCCACTAGCATCAATCGCGCCTTTCTGATATCGGGTGACATCAAACTCCTGACCAAGCGGGATCAGGCATTAACGACAGTATCGGAGACCGTAGACCAATTGAAGGTTCTGGCGGAAGACAATCCCGATCAACTCCGGCGTATCAACGAACTCGACGCCTTGCTCGACGAAAAGGCCGCCGAGCTCGCTACCCTCGCCCATCCACGGAGCACCCTCG
>DBTH01000318.1:0-21972 GCA_002306945.1 Methylacidiphilaceae bacterium UBA1321
TGGAGGATTACCTTTTGGATTTACTTTTGACCTTTGAGTTTTGACTTATTTCATCCCGGTTGTGCGCAGTATAAGTGAATATACTATAACTCAGCGAGTGGACTCAGGTGTCGGCGCCGCAGGCTGATTTTCCGTCGATGGTGCGAGCGAGAGCGGTTCATTGGCCACGTTATCGTGACCGCCGCCGAGCGCCTTGATGAGTTGCACGTGGAGAATGTAACGCTGACCGAGATTGAGAGCGGCCGCGCGTTGCGTTTCCAGCGATGTGCGCTGCGTATCGACAACGTCGAGATAAGTCACCAACCCGTCCCGATAGCGGACATTGGAAATATCGTACGCGCGCTGGGAGGATTCCACTGCGCGCGCTTCCGCCTCAGATTGCTTGTAGAGATGGTGCAGCCCTGACAGACAATCCTCCACTTCGCGCAAGGCGTTGAGAACCGTTCCGCGATAATTCGCCACGGTGCCCATGTAAGCGGCTTCGGCCTGGCTCAGATTCGCTTCGTTGCGACCGCCGTTGAACAGCGGCAGCGACAAGCTCGGCCCCACCGACCACATGCGGCTCGGCCAATCGAAAACCGATCCGAGATCGACACTTTCAAATCCCGCCGATCCGCTCAGACGCAAGATCGGATAAAACGCTGCGTGGGCCACGCCAATGCGCGCATTGGCCGCCGCCATCAATCGCTCGACCTGGGCAATGTCGGGACGGCGTTCCAGCAAGTCGGACGGCAAACCGACCGGTATCGCGGGAGGCAGACCGGCGAGCGGTTTCTCGTCGAGTTGGAATTTTTCCGGCGGCAGTCCCTGCAAAACGGCCAGGGCATGCTCAAGTTCCGCGCGGCGCTTTTGCACATCGGCCAGGTCGGCCTGCGCCTGCGCCAGTTGCGTCTCCGCCTGCGCGACAGCCAGATCGGTGCTGATGCCGCCCTTGTAGCGGATACGGATCAAGTCGAGCGCTTTGGAGCGAATCTCGATGGTGCGCCGCAAAATATCGAGAGCGGAATCGGCGGCGCGCAGGGAAAAGTAGTTTTGGGCCACGTCGGCATGCAATGTCAACCGGACCGTTTCGTATTCGGCCATGCTAACCTGCACGGTCGCCTTGGCGGCCTCCACCGAACGCCGCACCCTTCCAAAAATATCGACTTCATACCCAAGATCGACATGGGCCTGCACGTCGCTCGACGACCACGTCTGGCGCGTTCCGTTGGAAACCGGACGATTCGGAGACTGGCGGAATTCGGAACCGCTTCCGTTGAGATTCACTTCCGGGAAGAATTGCGACCGTGCCACGCGTGCAAGCGCACGCGCCTGATCGAGCCGGGCCAGTTGAACCTTCAAGTCCTGATTATTCGCCGAGGCGGCCTCCTCCATGTTATTGAGGTCGCCATCGCCGTAAATCTCCCACCACTTGCCTTTCGGGATCGCATCCTGCGGGGCGGCTTCCTTCCACTTCACCGATTCGGGGCTGGGCTCGCTGTAGGCCGCGGGCGTTTCGGCGTCCGGTTTCCGGTAATCCGGCCCGACGGCACAACCGGTCAGCAAACCCATTGCGATCAACGACACCGCCAGGCATCCCTGAATCGAAAACGACAAAGCGTTTTTCAAGACTTCTTCTCCCCAACCTTTCCTTCCGACACGCGAACCTTGTCGCCATCGCGCAGAGAGTCGGAAGGATTGACGATGACCGAATCCGTCTCTTCGAGCCCGCTGATGACTTCCAGTTTTGCGCCGAAATCGCGACCGATCTTGATCTTCACCAATTTCACCGCACCGCCCTTCGCATCGACGACGGCGACCTGGGCACCGCTGGCGCGGAAGATCAGCGTATTGGCCGGAATAAGCAGGGGCTGGCGATCCATCGCCAAGTCCAGATGCACGCTCGCGTAACCGCCGGGCAAGAGCTTCCCGTCGCTATTGGGGACGTCGATTTGCACCAGCATCGTATTGGAAGCCGGATCGATCGCGCCGGAAGTACGCGCCACTTGTCCCGTAATGAATGCACCCGGAGCTGTCGCCATTTCGATCCGCGCCTTTGTACCGACGGTGACAAAACTGCTGTAGGCTTCCGGTACGCTCGTGAAGACTCGAAGCGTGTTGGTCTGCGCGATCTGGAAAAGTTCCTTGTCGGCCCCACCCGATCCGGCATTGATGAGATTTCCTACCTCGGTCTTGCGCGACACGATCACCCCGTCAAAGGGCGCGGTCACCTTCTTGAACGACTGCAATTCCTCCAACCGGCTCACGTTGGCCTGGGCGGCGGCGAGATCGGCTTTCCTGACCTCCAGCGCACTGCTCTTCTCGTCGGCTTCCTGCTGGGAAACGGCGTTGTCCTTGAGCAATTTCTTCCAACGTTCGGCCGTGATCTGCGCCAGCTTCACGTCGGCTTCGGTCTGCAACAGCACGGCCCGCGCCTGATTGAGCTGCTGGTCGGTCTCCGGCGTATCGATTTCGGCCAGTAATTGCCCTTCCTTGACCTGCGTGCCAATGTCGACCAGCCAACGTTTGAGATAACCGCTCACCCGGGCGTAAATCGTGCTTTCCTTGAATGCCAGCACATTACCCGGCAACACCAGCCGCATGTCGCCCGGTTCGCGTTCGGGATGAACCGCCAGCACTGTGGACACCGCGAGGTCTTCGGTCATCTTTTCCAGAGCCCCCTGCGCTCGCGCCTGCCGGTGCAGCACCACCGCCACCACAATACCGGCCACCAGCACGACCAGCAGCAGATAATGCCATCCGAAGCGCGGCTTGTTCTGCTGCGTATTGGCTGGGGGTTCGGTCGGTTGTGCGGGAGGTTCCATCAGGACTCCATTGGATCGGTCATTCAAATGCTCCATATACAAATGCCTGCGTTTTAAATTAATTCAACTCCACCCTTTTTTCCTCAAATCTCACCGGCTGCTTGCGACGACACCCCGGCCGATCGTCCCGTCCACGAACCAGGCTGTAAACCACGGGGACAAAAAAGAGAGTGGCCACCGTTGCGAGGATCAGGCCACCGATCACCGCGCGGCCCAATGGCGCGTTCTGTTCGCCGCCTTCGCCGAGACCGAGAGCCATCGGAACCATGCCGATGATCATCGCGAATGCCGTCATGATGACCGGACGCAAACGGCCCGTTCCCGCATCCAGCACGGCCTGATGGGCTGTTTGGCCACCACTATGCAACTCCTTGGCAAACGATATGACCAGAATACTGTTGGCCGTCGCCACACCGATGCACATGATCGCCCCCATCAGCGACGGCACACTCAGGGTCGTCCCGGTAATGAACAACATCCAGGTGATTCCCGCCAGTGCGCCCGGCAACGCCGTGATGATGATGAACGGTTCCGTCCAGGATTGAAAATTAACCACCATGAGCAGATAGACCAGCACCACCGCTCCGATCAGGCCGTAGCCCAGACCCTCGAACGAGGCTTTCATCGTCTGGATCTGGCCACGCACCTGGATCGAACTACCTCGAGGCAAATCCTTCTTCGCATCGTCGAGGATCCGGTAGATGTCCCGCGAGACGCCACCCAAATCACGATCCTGCACCATCGCGTAGATATCGACGACCGGCTGGATGTTATAGTGTGAAACGACGGCTGGCTGCGAACTGCGCGAGAAGGAGGCGAGATTAGCCAGAATCTGGGGCTGTCCCGGCGCGCGCACGGGAATGTTTTCAAGCGACTGCAAGGAATCGATTTCATATTGGGGTGTCTGCGTCGCCACGTAATAGCTCACCCCGTTGCGCGGATTGAGCCAGAAAGTCGGGCTGGTCTGCGAACTCGAACTCAGCGAGATGAGCAGGCTATTGGCCACATCGCGGGCGGTAATACCCAATTGTTCCGCCTTCGACCGATCCATCTGGATATCGATGGAAGGCAGGTCGAATACCTGTTGGACGTGGACATCCGCCGCGCCCGGCACATCCTTGATCCGGTCCGAAATCCGCGTCGCCAATTCAAAATTATTTTTCACATCGCGTCCCACGATCTGCACGTCGACCGGCGAAGGCATGCCGAAATTGAGGATCTGGCTGACAATGTCCGATGGCTGGAAAAAGAACGACACGCCGGGAAATTCGCGCGGCAAAATCTGGCGCAACCTCCGCACGTAATCCGCTGTTGGACGGTGCTCCTTGTTGAGCGAAACGAGAATTTCCGCATCCGCCGTTCCGACCGATCCCGAGTTGCTGTACGAAAGATTGATCGTGCTGTAGGGCAACCCGATATTGTCGACAATACCGGAAAGTTCCTCCGGCGGTATCTCCCGGCGCAGAACCTTCTCAACCTCGTCACAAAGCGCCGCCGTTTCCTCAATGCGCAACGAAGTCTTACCCCGGACGTGCAAACGGAATTGCCCCGCGTCCGCCACCGGGAAAAAGTCCTGCCCCAAAAACGGAATCAACCCCAGGCTGCCCAGGCAAAAGCCGAGGAATAAGAGCGAAAAAAGCAACCGGTGATGCAACGCCGATTCCAGCGCGATCCGGTACCGGCGGCGCACCTGGTTGAAACGCTCTTCGAATCCGAGTTGAAAACGGCGGAAGAATCCGGCCGATGCCAAATGCTCCGCCGAATGATGTTCCTCCCGCAACAAGTACATGGCCAGCGTCGGCACCAGCGTCCGGGAAATCACGTAGGACGACATGACCGCAAACACCACCGCCTCCGCCAGCGGGACGAACAGAAACCGCGCCACGCCTTCAAGCAAAAACATCGGGATGAATACAATGCAAATGCACAATGTCGAGACGAACGCCGGCACCGCGATCTGGTGCGCGCCGTCGAGAATGGCGTCGAAAAGCGGCTTGCCCCGCTCCAGATGATTGTCGATGTTCTCGATGGTCACCGTCGCGTCGTCAACGAGAATACCCACCGCCAACGCCAGACCACCCAGAGTCATCAGGTTGATCGTCTCGCCCAGCGCGCTCAAAATCAGGATCGAACTGAGCACCGACAGCGGGATCGAAACCGCAATAATGAGCGTGCTGCGCCAGTCGCCCAAAAACAACAGGATCATCACCGCCGTCAGACACGCCGCAATGATGCCTTCGCGAATAACTCCGCTGATGGCCGCGCGGACAAATATCGACTGGTCGAACAACTCCTGAATCTCCAACTCCGGAGGCACGATTGTCTTGACCATCGGCAGCAGGGAACGGATGCCATCCACAATGCTCAGTGTCGATACATTGCCATTCTTGATGACGGACAATAACGTCGCGCGAACACCGTCCTTTCGCACGATATTGGTCTGCGGTGAAAAACCATCGCGCACATGGGCCACATCCCGGACATAAATCACACTGCCGCCCACCGATTTGACAGGAAGATTGTTCAACTCCTCGACGGTCTGCGGCGCTCCGTTGAGGGACACGTTATATTCCAGCGAACCAATCTTGGCCGTGCCTGAAGGCAGGATCAAATTCTGCGCGCTGATCGCATTGACCACATCCGTCGGTGTCAGCCCCCGCGCCTGCAAGGCGGGAACGTTCAAGTCCACTGTCACCTGGCGGGTCTTACCGCCGTAGGGCCAGGGAATGGCCACGCCCGGAACGCCGATCAATTGCGGACGGACGAAGTTCAACGCCTGATCGTTGAGCTGTTGCTCCGACATCGATTTACTGCTCAGACTCAACTGGATGATCGGCACACTCGACGCGTTGTAAACAATCACCAGCGGCGGAGTGGCTCCCGAGGGCAATTGCCGCAATTGCGTCTGAGAAATCGCCGTCACCTGCGCTACCGCCATGTCGATCCGAACTGAAGGATGAAAGAAGATCTTGATGACATTCACCCCGTTTAACGACTGGGACTCGATATGCTCAATATCATTGACCGTCGTCGTCAGACCCCGTTCGACATTGGTCGTAATCCGTTGCTCAATATCCTGAGCCGAAAGTCCTGTATATGACCAAAGCACACTGACCACCGGGATGTTGATCTCGGGGAAAATATCGGTCGGCGTCCGAAGGATAACGATCGGACTCAATATCAAAATGAGCAGCGCCGCCACCAGAAAGGTGTAGGGCCGCTGTAAGGCAAGTTTGACGATCCACATAGTAAACTACCGGACAGTATACTATAACGACCCACACAGAACGTCCAATATATACATTATTACTTAATAATACCTTTGAGATATAGCGCACTCATTCCTAAGTTGTAGTCATTTGAACAATTGCAGTACACGGTATATTTTCAGAATAGACTAATCGCTCTTTCGATACTATATTCGTATGTCTATGGAGCTTCGACATCTCGAATATTTCATTGCGGTTGCCGAGGAAAAAAGTTTTAGCCAGGGAGCCAAACGCCTCCACATGGCCCAACCTCCCCTGAGCATGCAGATCAAGGGATTGGAAAATGAACTAGGCGCTCCACTCTTCAACCGCCTCAGCCGCGGCGTCAGTCTGACCGAAGTCGGCCGTCTCTTTCTGGAAGAAGCCCGTTGCATTCTCAACCGCGCCAAGACCGCGCGCCAAAACATTCAACTGGCCGTTCGGGGCATCATTGGATCCATTTCCATCGGAGTTGTCCCGACCATCGTCGACGATCAACTCGCCGTCTTCCTCCAGGAATTTCGCAGCCGCCACCCGAAAGTCAGCCTCGACATCCACGAGATTCATTCGACCGACCAGATTTCCGCCTTGCTCAAGGATCAACTCGACATCGGTTTTCTGCGAACCCCGATCAATGAGCCCGAACTCGAAACCCTTTACGTCTCAGAGGAATCGATGATCCTGGCAGTGCCGTCGAACCATCCGTTCGCGCGACTCAAGCGGATCGACTGGAAACTCCTCGATGGCCAGCCACTGGTCATCCTCGACACGCCACATGCCACGGCGTTCAACCACCAGTTCCTCGCCATCTGTCAGGAGCAAGGTGTCTCACCGGTCATCGTGCAATATTCCCACAGCATTCACATGAAAATGTGGTTGGTCTCCGCCGGATTCGGCATTTCCCCCACCAGTAACGGCATGCGCTACATCATCCGTCCCAACCTCTCGTTTTGCGATCTGCCCGCCACCGCACCGAAGTTGACCACGGTGATGGCGTGGAAACGTTCGAACACTTCCCCCGTCGTTCGTAATTTGATCCAGATTGTCCGTGAAGTCCTCGCGCGGGAGTAGCGATTCTCTCGCGATACGGTCAACAGCCGATCAGCTTTCTCTTCGGCAACTTTGAGAAAAGCGGTGCCGGTTATCGGCTACGAACCGGTACGTCCGGTCGAACAGGAATCGGCCTCCGGGCAAAATCGAAAATAAATAGAGCGGATAAAGCCACCACACATGCTGGAAGATTTCCCGGTAGGCATCCGCTCCGATGAACTGCCGGCCATCGGACATCAGGAGGCGCAGATCGCGGAGTAATTCCTCCTGCGGCAAGTCGAGGCGTTGCGAGACCCAGGGACTTTGGAGCGCTGCGAGGATATATCCCCGGCGACGAAGACGAGACTCCCAGCGGCGTGCCAGCGCTCGGCAAATACCGCAATCTTCATCGTAAAAAATCCAGTGATGATCCAAATCCATCTGTAACATGATACGGCAACTCTGCTTTATGTTAACATTATTGACGTCGGGCTCACTCGGGAGGTAACAGATCCAGCAGTCGTTGCCGCTGGAGCGGAGCATTCAATTGAAGCTGGCGCAGAGCCTGCGGCAAATCGGCTCCCCTGCCCCCACCCAATCCATGAAGGGCCAGAATCCGGTTTTCAAAACGCTCCACCACGCGGCGGCTCGCTTCGTGGGTATTGAGATACTCAAGCGCCTTGGCAAACAGGTCGAAATCCTCCGGCAACGGAGTTCCCGGCTCGGTCATCTCTTCAATCAGCGCGGCAAAGTATTCGAGCGTGAGCAAAACCGGATAGTGCCGACGCAAGCCGAGATTAGGTTCGAGTAGTTTGACCTCCTTGAGCGTGTGGAGATCGCCCCGGCGGGCGGGAATAAACTCAAATTCGCAGAGATAATAAAGATCGAATTGGAGGCCGAAGGAATTTCCCGACTTCATCGCTCCCTTGGCCATTGTGGACATGCGGCCCGAGCCGGGCGTCAACCAGCGAAGAATGAGCCCGGTATTGCCAAAAGGCAGGCGTCCGATGACAAATCCTTTTTCGGACAGGGTTGAGATCGGGGCAGACATGGGATTTAAGGATCGGCGCGGTGGAGGCTGTAACAAAATCATCTCTGATAGTATAGACGAAATAAACCGCAAAAGGTCGCGTCTGTATCGGTCTTTTTACAAAAAAGAAACGAACAGGCGTAAACAAACAAGAGTTCTTCTCCTTCGGAAAGCAAACTGCCAGCCACTCCCACCGCTCACACGCTGCGGTTCAACGTGCAGTAGTCTTCAACACGGCGTCCAGCAGTTTCTCCTGGGCGGCGCTCATGCGCTTGAAATCGCGCGGGGCTTTATCCTTGTAACCGCCGAGATGAAGAATGCCGTGGATGCCGTAGAGCAACACTTCCTGCGCGACAGTCCGGCGATAGAGACGGCACTGTTTTTCCGCAACGGCGGGACAGACCAGAATTTCCCCATGCTGAAACGTGATGACGTCGGTCTCGGTGCAATCGTTAAGGAAGTTCTGGTGCACGGCGCACATCAGTTCTGCTCCAATGTAGACGATGTCGATCTCGGCAGGCAATGGCCGCAATTGGGCCGGAGTCAGCAATGAGAGGGCAGTCTCAAGCTGCCGCTGAAGACGAGGGAGGGAAAGACGAACTTTTCTTTGTCGATTGGCTAGACGAAGCAAAGGGAGATTTTTCTTTGGTGTCATCCTTGGGGTACACGATGCGGCTGTGCATCATGTTTTTGATGGTGAATACGAAACTGTCGGCTGCAATGCGGATTTCCTTCAGCGTCAGACCGGTCTCGTCGAGCATCCCCTCGGCAATGCGCCGTTCGATGATTTCGTTGACCAGACCCTCGACCCGTTGGGGCGAAGGACGCTCCAGCGTGCGCGAAGCCGCCTCGATGGCATCGGCCATGCACAGGACGCCCACTTCCTTGCTCTGCGGACGCGGGCCGGGATAGCGGAAGGAATTCTCCGAGACCTCGGGAATGTCCTCTTCACGCATGTTCATGATCTTGCCACCCTCGCGGGCATCGGCTTCGAGCTGCTTGGCGCGTTTGTAGAAATAGTAGACGAGCGAATCGCCGTGATGCTGCTGGATGGCGTCGATGATCGGTTTCTTGAGGCGGAACTTGAGGGCGAGGTCGACGCCTTCCTTGACGTGCGCAATAATAATCAATGCACTCATCGAGGGGGAAAGATTGAGGTGCGGACTGCGGTCGGGCGGACAATTCTCGGAGAAATACTCCGGCTTGATAATCTTGCCGATGTCGTGGAAATAAGCCATGACGCGGCATTGGGTTGGATTGAGTCCAAGCTGAACGGCGGCGGCTTCCATCAGGTTGGCAACAACGAGGCTGTGATGGTAGGTGCCAGGCGCTTCAATGGTCATCTGCTGGAGCAACGGATGGTTCAGGTCGGCCATTTCAATCCACGAAATGTCTGTGATGATCCCAAAGGCCGTTTCCAGAATCGGCAACACGGCGCTGACCACCAACGCGGTCACAATGCCCGCACCAATGCCCAGCAATGCGTGGATCATCAGGGCGTCGAAACTGCGCCGAGTGATCCAACCGAAGGCGATGGCGCAAATGAGACTCGAAACGCCAACGGCGATACCGGCGCGGATCAGATCGCCGCGCTTGCGGACTTCGCGCAGGAAATAAACGGCGGTGAAGCCGGTAATCAGGCTGATGATGAGCAGGCTGAAACTCTGGTCGAGCAACAGGGCGCTCAACAGGCTGACGTTGAGAACGGTGTAAAGTCCGGCACCCTGACCCATCAATAGTGCAATACAGAACGGAGCCAAGGCTCCCGGCAGGAGATAATAGATGGCCGCTGGAGGCATGTTCTGGTGAAGCTGCGCGTAGACAAAGATGAACTTGGAGAGGAACAGGTTGAACCAGATCACACCGTAAATAAGACTGATGCGGAAATTTGAATCCCAGATGTCGGGCTGATCCATCTGGAGCAACATGACGGAACTGAAGAAAACGATGAAGATGAGCAAGTGCTGCTCGTTGTTGACCGCATCGTTTTGCCAGAAGTTGATGAAAAACAGCAGCGCCGCAAAGAGCGCGAAAATCGCCAGCCGGACAAAGGCGCTGCCATCGATGCTTTCCAGCCAGGTCGCATCGGAACGCTGGCGGCGGGTCTTGTCACAGGCCAGCCCCTTTTTGACCAGAATCTGATGTTGAAGCCAGTTCAGCATAGGGTGAGGTTCGATGTGTGCGGATGCAGGTTATATACGGAGCGTTACTCTCACGGCATGAGGGAAATCAGAGGGCCATGCTCGTGGTCTTTTCACCACGATGGGCCTTGTAAGCGCGGATGATGCGCTGAACCAGTTCGTGACGGATCACGTCAACCTCGTCGAACCGGACAAAGCCAATGCCTTCGGTCGGGTTGAGGGCCTGGATGGCTTCGATCAAACCAGACTTGCGGTGGTTGGGCAGATCAACCTGGGTCGGGTCACCCGTCACCACACACTTCGATTCCTGGCCGATGCGGGTCAGGAACATGAACATCTGCTCGGTAGTCGTGTTCTGGGCTTCGTCGAGAATGACAAAGCTGTTGCTCAACGTCCGGCCACGCATGTAAGCCAGCGGAGCGATTTCAATGATCCCCTTGTCCATGTAACGCTGGATTTCCTCCTGGTCGAGCATGTCGTAGAGGGCATCGTAAAGCGGACGCAGGTAGGGAAAAATCTTCTCCTGCAAATCGCCGGGCAAAAAGCCCAGGGCTTCACCGGCTTCGACCGCAGGACGAGTCAGGACAATCCGGGTGACTTCCTCGTTCTTGAGCGCTGCGACGGCCATGGCCATCGCCAGGAAGGTCTTGCCGCTACCGGCAGGCCCCACGCCAAAAACCATGTCATTAGTTTTGATTAGGTCGACATAACACTTCTGCTGGAGGGTCTTGGGAACGACCGGCGGTTTCTTCAGGGAAAGCTGGATGCGCGAGGCGTGCAAATCGGCCAGTTGCGAACCTTTGCCGTTGATAACCGCTTCCATGGCAAACTTGAATTCGTGTTTGCGAATGTGCAGCCCCTTTTCTTTGGCGTAATGGAGCTGTTCGAAGACGTCCTTGGCCTTGTTGAGCCCGTCCTGGGGGCCTTCAATCTTGAGCCAGCCTTCGCGGGTGGTCAGTTTGACTCCGAACTTTTCTTCAACCAGCCGGAGGTTTTGGGGATCGTTGAGGTAAAGCGCCTGAACGGCGCGTGCGTTTTCGAAATTCAGCGTTTCAGAAGCAGTCATCGGTATATAAATAAAGGGTAGAAGAGCCGTTGCCGAAGTCAATGCATCGAATTTCGGACACACCACGACACATGGCTCATCTTACCTGTAATCCCCTATTAACCAATAGTTTAAAACTTGGAATCAAGCCAGAGCGGCAAGGTATCTTTCAGCTTCAATGGCGGCTCCGCAACCGGTTCCCGCGGCAGTAATTGCCTGGCGATACATCGAATCGGCGACGTCTCCGGCAACGAAAACTCCCTCGACGCTGGTCTTGGTTCCACCGAAAGTTTTGACATATCCGGCCTCGTCCAATTCCAACTGGCCCTTGAAGATTTCCGTATTGGGCAGGTGGCCAATGGCGACGAACACACCGGCGGCATCCAGTTTTTGGGTCTCTCCGGTTTTGACGTTCTTGACCTGAACGCCGGTGACCTTGCCCTGGCTTACATCGAAAATGTCTTCCACGACCGAATCCCAGACCGGCTTGATCTAGGGATTGGACAACGTCCTCTCGGCCATGATCCTGGAAGCGCGGAACTGGTCGCGACGGTGGATCAGGTAGACCACCGAGCCGAACCGCGTCAGATAGAGAGCCTCTTCGCAGGCGGAATCGCCGCCACCGATGACGACGAGCGGCTGGTTGCGGAACATCGGCAAGGCACCGTCGCAAGTGGCGCAATAGGTCACGCCTTTTTTCTCAAGCAGTTCTTCGTTCTTGAATCCGAGATGGCGGTGGCCAGAACCGGTGGCGACAATGATCGACCGCGCCTGAACCGGATCGCCGTCGACGATGGCCGTGAAGGGCTGCTTCGACAAATCGACGCTCTCGACATTGCCAAACTTGATCTGCGCACCGAATTTTTCCGCCTGCTTCTGCAAGCGGCTCATCAATTCAAATCCGTCGATGCCGTCGGGAAATCCCGGAAAATTCTCCACAATGCTGGTAGTCGTCAAGAGTCCGCCGGGCATGGTTCCGGTCAACACCAGAGGTTTGAGATTGGCCCTGGCCGTGTAAATCGCCGCAGTAAGACCGGCGCTGCCGGTGCCGATGATGAGAACTTGTTCCATTCTTTTCCTTTAGCCCAACTTTTACTACTCCGCAAGCGACTCGGCCCAAAATCTCTCTCGCAGGCACACTTTTTTATTCTACCCTGTAATTGCCAATGAAAATACTATTGCCACTGCTTTTCGCCACCATCGCCGCCATCGGCAACGCGCTCTTCGCCCTCGGCCAGAAACAATCTTCCGACGTCGACAACGGTTTACTTTTCGTCTCCCTGTGCGGTTTCACCGCCGGACTCATCGCTCTGGCCGTTTCGCCCCTGATCAAAACGCCCAACGTCGTCGCCGTGCTTCAAAATCACTGGGGTTCCCTGCTCCTGTGCGGATTCGGCCTGTTCCTGACCTATCTCGGCTTCAACCTGCTCTACTCGCACTTCGGCACAGCGCCCTATGTGCTCTACGCGGTGATTTCGATCATCACCACGACGTTGATCGTGGGAATCTGGTGGTTGCGCGAACCGGTCAACGCCTTCCACTGGGGCGCAATTCTCGCCTCGGTAGTTGCCGTGGTACTCTTCTCGCTCGGACAGGCTACCCGCTGATAAAGACAAAGGATTTTAGACGGGAATTAACGGAATTTACGGGATTGGAAAAGCCAAGGCAAAAAAGGCTTATCAAGAACTCAGGAAATCATAAAAGGGAATATACAAAACCCGATCTTGAGACTTCGTAATTTTTGTCCAACCGCCTTTGGGTTTTAATAATTCCTTAAATTCCGTTAATTCCGTCTAAAAGTCTCCCGTTTTTTTATCTCGGTGAGACTTCCCCCGCGCCCAGCGCGAACCTTGGGCCGCTCCCGTCATCGGCATTGCCCGCAGTCTTGTCGGTGGTATTTTCCTTCCAGCCACCGCCAAGCACCTTGTAGAGGGTGATGAGATTGGAAAGCCGCGCCTGCCGTGTCGCCATCAAAATTTGCTGCTGGCTGTAGAGTTCCCGGTGCCAGATGAGAACGTTGATATAGGATTCGACCCCGCCAGAATAACGCATCTGATAGAGGCGATAACTTTCCGATGCCGCCTTGACGTTGAGTTCATCAGCCTGCATCTGGGCGTTGTAGGTGCTGCGTGCAACGAGCGCGTCGGACACTTCCTTGAAGGCCGTCTGGATGGTCTTCTCATATTGGGCGATCTGGATATTTTTACTGATCTTGGCTGCGTCGAGGTTGCCCTGATTGACGCCACCGTCGAAAATCGGCAACCGGATCACTGGCGCAAAATTCCACACGCCCGAGCCGTTGGCAAATAGCCCCGAAAGGCTTTCGCTCGAAGTGCCAATTCCCGCCGTCAGCGTGATGCTGGGGAAGAACGCAGCGCGAGCTGCACCGATGTTTGCATTGGACGCCTTGAGTTCGTGCTCGGAGGCGCGAATGTCGGGCCGGCGAACAAGCAGTTCAGACGGCAAACCGGAGGGCAGATCGGTCAGCACGCCGCTGTCGTCGGGGCCGTCAGTCTTCGCGGCGATGCGCTTGTCGAGATCCTCGGGCAAAGGCTGGCCGATGAGCAATACCAGCGCGTTGCGATCCTGCGCCACCTGCCGGGTATACTTGGCGAGATTGGATTCGGCCTGTCGGACGGCGCTCTCGGCTTCACGAACGTCAAGATCGGTTCCGACGCCCTGGGCCGCGCGGTTCTTTTGCAGATTATAGGAATCCTGCTGGCTTTGGAGAGTATCGCGGGTCAGCGAAAGCAATCCCTGGTCGGTGAGCAACGCGATGTACGCATCGGCCACTTCTGCGACAAGGGTGATCTGGGTGCTGGTGCGAGTCTCTTCCAGACTCAAATACTGTTCCAGCGTCTGATCCTTCAAGCTCTGAATGCGACCAAACAAATCCACCTCGTACGAAGTGAACCCAAGGCCCACGTCATATTGATGGGAGGTCATCGCTTTTCCCGTACTGCTCAAATCCTGCGGCACCCGAGCCGCACTGCCGTCGGCGGTTGCGTTGACGGTGGGGAAAAGAGCCGCGCGTTGAATGCGGTATTGCGCCCGCGCCTTCTCGACATTGAGGGCAGCCACGCGCAAATCGCGGTTGTTCTTGAGCGAGATTTCAATAAGCGACTGTAAATCGGCGTCCTTGAAGAATTCCCTCCAACCGATCTCCGCCACGACAGGCGATTCCGTGCCCGACTGTGCGGAACCGGAAACTGCCTGCGCCGAGCTATTGGTCGAGGCCATCGGTTCGGCAGGCCAGGTCGAAGCGACAGGCGCAGTCGGTTGTTTGTACTCCGGGGCCATCGTGCAACCCGCCAGGGCGAGCGCGGCCATTCCTGAAATCAAAAGTCCTTTACACATGAGTTGCCTCCTTCTTCGCTTCCGGCGCGACGGGAACCGGTGCCGAATCGACCTTGGTCGGTTTCACCCGGAACAAACGCAACATCACCACGAAAAACACCGGAATGAAAAAAATCGCCAGCACCGTTGCGCTTAACATACCACCGATAACGCCGGTGCCGATGGCATTCTGACTGCCCGAACCCGCCCCGTGCGACATGGCCAGCGGCAACACGCCGAGGATAAAGGCCATCGAAGTCATCAAAATCGGGCGTAACCGCTGGTGCGCCGCATTGACGGCGGAATCGACCAGCGATTCACCATGGTCAAAGCGTTCCTTGGCAAATTCCACGATCAGAATCGCGTTCTTGGCCGCCAATCCGATGGTGGTCAACAGACCGACCTGAAAGTAAACATCGTTGCTCAGGCTGCGCAAATGCGTGGCCAACACCGCGCCGACTACACCGAGCGGCACGACCAGCATGACCGCAAACGGAATCGACCAGCTCTCATACAATGCCGCCAATGAGAGGAACACGACGATCAGCGAGATGGCATACAACGCCGGAGCCTGCGAACCCGAAAGGCGCTCCTCATAAGACAAACCAGTCCAGTCAAAACCGACACCTTTGGGCAGTTTCTCAGCCAGATTCTCCATGATTTTCATCGCCTGACCCGAACTTTGCCCCGGCGCAGGCTGGCCAAGAATTTCAAACGACGGCACGCCGTTATAGCGTTCGAGCTTCTGCGGGCCATAAACCCATTTGAATTTCGAGAAGGCCGAGAATGGCACCATGCCCGCGTCCGTATTGCGCACATACCACTTATCCAGATCCTCGACCTGCATGCGCGAAGTCGGATCGCCCTGAATGTAAACCTTCTTCACGCGACCACGGTCGACAAAGTCGTTGACGTAGGATGAACCCCACGCGGCGGAAAAGGTGTTGTTCACGTCGGAAATCGTCAGCCCGAGCGCGCTCGCCTTTTCCCGGTCAATATCCACCTGGAACTGCGGCGCGTCTTCGATGCCGTTGGGACGCACGGCCACAAGGCTCGGTTCCTTTGCGATCATGCCCAGAAGCTGGTTGCGGATGGCGAGGAATTCGCTGTGTTCGATACCGCCGCGGTTGAGTAACTGAAAGTCAAAACCGCTCGCATTACCCAGTTCCATTACCGCTGGAGGCGTGAAGACGAATATCTGCGCGCGACGATCCTGCCAGAAATGGCGCATCACCCGCGCCGCCACAGCCTGTGCCTTCAATTGGGGCGAATTGCGCAGATCCCAGTCCTTGAGCCGGATGAAAATAATGCCCATGTTCTGGCCTTGACCCGCAAAAGCGAAGCCCGCAACCGCGTAGGCCGAAAGCACCGCGTCCTTTTCTTCGGTCAGCAGGTACTTGCGCATGTCTTCCTGCACCGCCATGGTCTGCTCGATCGTCGAACCGGAAGGCAGTTGAATCTGAGAAAACAGAATGCCCTGATCCTCTTCCGGCAGGAACGAGGTCGGGATACGCAGGAAAAGCCAGGCCATGGCCGCCACAATCGCCACATACACCAGCATCATCGGCAAAGTCAACTTCAACACCCGCGCCACACCACCGCGATAACCGTTATTAGTTGCGTCGAAAGCCCGATTGAACAAAGCCCACAAGCCGCGTTCGCCCGCGTGATGCCCCTTGGCCACCGGCTTGAGCATCGTCGCGCACAACGCCGGAGTCAAAACCAACGCCACCACCACCGACAACACCATGGACGACACAATCGTGATCGAGAACTGCCGGTAGATCACCCCGGTCGATCCACCGAAGAAAGCCATCGGCACGAACACCGCCGAAAGCACCAACGCAATGCCCACCAGTGCCCCGGTGATCTGATCCATCGATTTCCTGGTTGCTTCCTTCGGAGAAAGCCCCTCCTCGCTCATCACGCGCTCGACATTTTCAACAACAACAATGGCGTCATCGACCAGCAGACCAATGGCCAGCACCATGCCGAACATCGTCAGCGTGTTGATCGTAAACCCGAAGGCCGAAAGCACTGCAAAAGTTCCCAGCAACACCACCGGAACGGCAATGGTCGGAATCAGCGTCGCGCGGAAATTCTGGAGAAACAGGTACATCACGAAAAACACCAGGACGATGGCCTCAATGAGTGTCTTGATCACTTCTTCAATGGACAGTTTCACGAACGGCGTCGTGTCATAGGGATAGACCACCTTCACACCGGCGGGCAGATATTTTGACAACGACTTGACCGTGGCGCGAACATTATCGGCCGTTTCCAGCGAGTTAGCCCCCGTGGCCAGCTTGATACCCATACCGCATGACGGCATGCCGTTGTACTTGGAATTGATCGAGTAATTCTCCTCACCGAGTTCGACCCGCGCGACATCCTTCACTCGCACTTGTGAACCATCCGCGTTGACCTTAAGCAGGATGTTTTCGAAATCCTCGCCCTTCTTCAAACGGCTCGGGCCGACAATGGTCGCGTTGAGACGCTGACCCGACACGGACGGAAGACCTCCCAGTTGACCGGAGGAAACCTGCACGTTCTGGGCCGAAATCGCGCTCGAAACGTCCAGGGCCGTCAACCCGAAGCTGTTCAACTTTTCCGGATCCATCCAGATACGCATCGAATATTGCGAACCGAATACCGTGAAATCGCCGACGCCGATTGTGCGGCTGATCGGATCCTGCATCGTCGACACCAGAAAGTCGGTCAGATCCGAACTGCTCATCTTGCCGTCCTCGGAAACCAGACTGACAAACAGGATGAAGTTCTTGGTCGCCTTCGTCACGCGGATGCCCTGCTTCTGCACCTCCTGGGGAAGCAGCGGCGTGGCCAGTTGCAGTTTGTTCTGCACCTGCACCTGGGCAATATCCGGGCTGGTTTTCTGAAGGAATGTCAACGTGATCGTCGCCGAACCGTCCGCATTGCTGACCGATGACATGTATTCGAGGTTATCGATACCGTTCATCTGCTGCTCAATGATCTGCACTACCGTGTCCTGCACCGTCTGCGGGGACGCGCCGGGATAGGTCACGCTGATGCTGACCGATGGCGGGGCAATGTTCGGATACTGCGCCACTGGCAAAGTACGAATCGCCAGCAAACCCGCCAGCATGAGAGTCAGGGCGATGACCCATGCGAATACGGGACGGTCGATGAAAAATCTAGCCATGAATTAACCTCATCCAGCTCAATTGGAGAAAACGAAACGCAACGTCAGCGCGAGGCTGTGGAAACACCCTTGACGCCAACCTCCACAACGCGCACTTCCGCGCCGGGAGACACCTTTTGCAAGCCTTCGACAATGACCCGTTCGCCGGCCTGAAGGCCGTCGCTGACCAGCCACCTGGAACCAAGCGCGCGGTCGGTTTTCACCTGGCGCAACTCGACCCGGTTGTTGGAATCAACCACCAGCACCGTCGGCTCACCCTTCTGGTTGCGGCTCACACCCTGCTGGGGCACCAGCAACGCCTGTTCGCTCACACCCTCTTCAATGCGGGCATGCACAAACATTCCCGGCAACAGCACGCCCTTGGAATTCGGGAATACCGCACGCATCGTCACCGAGCCGGTTCCGACATCGACCCTCACTTCAGAAAATTCGAGTTTGCCCGATTCCTCGTACTCAGTGCCGTCTTCCATAATCAAACGCGCGTCTATTTTGACATCGCCGGTCGTCTTGATCTGGCCCTGGGCCAGTTCGCGGCGCAGGCGCAGAAGTTGAACACTGGATTGCGTCACATCGACATAGATCGGGTCAAGCTGCTGGATCGTCGCCAATGCCGTCGCCTGTTGCGCCGTCACCAGCGCGCCCTCGGTTATCGCCGAACGTCCGATGCGGCCCGAAATCGGCGCCAGCACCTTCGTATAAACGAGATTAATCTTGGCACTTTCAAGTGCCGCCTTCGCCGAAGCCACATCAGCTTCCGCCTGTTGTTGTGCGGCCACAGCGTTGTCGTAATCCTGCTTGCTTACCGCCTTGGCTTCAACGAGCGGCTTGTAACGTTCCGCCAGCAATTTCGCCGACGTCACGGTCGCTTCGGCCTTGGCCAAAGTCGCCGTCGCACTGTCGTAGGAAGCCTGATAAGTCGCCGGATCGATTTGATAAAGCTGCTGCCCTTCCTTAACGTCGGTGCCTTCCTCGAAGAAGCGCTTGAGGATGACTCCACCGACCTGGGGACGCACTTCCGCAACGCGGTACGACGTTGTCCGGCCCGGTAATTCCGACGTGATCGTCACCCGCTCGGGCTTGATCGTCACCACGCCGACTTCGGGGGCCGGTTGCGGAGCCGCAGCAGCAGCCGGCTTGGCCGACTCGTGCTGTCCGCAGCCTGCCATCAAAAACAGCCCGGCACCTATCACAGTGATCGTCAAAAAGGAAAAGGGACATTTATTCATAAGATAAGAGAAACGTACGAAGGTTGTAGTTCAGGAGCTAAAGTATCGACTGGTGATGTTTTTTAATATTCATCACTTTCGATATAAATCAAATTAATGGTCTTATTTTAAAATCTTCATGGCTTGTTCAAAAAACTGGACTTGTGAATGCAGCCTGGATTCCACCTCGTCACGATTCAATTCGTAGAAAAGAACGCCGTGAGTGACCCAGATCGTGCTATCGAAAAGAACCTTGGCCGTCTGAAGGGAATCGAGTGGGCGAAATTCGCCCTGACGCATCCCCTCTTCTATCAAATCTATCAATACCTTAATCAACGCCTCGCGCACATTACGCACGCAGGACCAGTTCTCCTTGTGGGCTGCCAGAACAATTTTATAGAGCTCCGTCTCCCGGCTAAGGTTCTTAAGATTAAGGCGATAGTACGAAAGGATGACTTTCTCGATCCGCTCAACGACCCGACCACGGGAACGGGCCGCAATGTCGAACGTTGTCCGAAATTCGTTGCAGCAACGATCGGCGCAGGCTTCGACAAGGGCCGCCTTCGATACGAAATGTTTGTAGACGTTGGCGGGCGACATTTGAAGCTCGGCTGCAACGTCAGCCACCGTCACACGATCAAAACCGAACTTTTCAAACAGCTCGTCGGCTCGATCAAGAATACGCGCACGGGTCTCTTCACGGGAACAACGTGGGTTTCGGCTCAATGTCATGAAGTGACGATAATTGATATTCATCACTTGTCAAGGAACCGCTGCCCATTTATCTTTAAAATGTCCACTTTCAGATGTTTCTTCCCTTCCCTCAGTAACTTGAATAACCTCTAAAATCAGTGAGACGCTATTTCATCATCTTTTTTAGCCTTCTCCTCTTCTCTTTGGGTGCCTTACTTCTTTTCGCTTATCTGAGCACCGGCTGGGTCAAATCGTGGGTGGAAAGCTCCGGGTTCCGTCGCATGATCTCGCACGAAGTCTCCAAATCGATGAAGCTCAACGGTGAGTTCGCTCCCATCACTCAGGACGGTCTGACGGCGGTAACGGCCACTTATTCCGGCACCGGCTGGCCCGGCGAAGCAATCGGTTTGCTCGAAGCCAACCAGATCCGCGCCCAATTCGAACCCAAGGGAATCTTTCGCCGGGTCTGGTCAGTTCCGCGTATCGACATCGACTCGGGCCGTTTCGTTCTGCGCACGCCGGACGATGCTCTCAAGCTCCACCCCGTCAAGCTCAAGCCCCCGTGGTACGCCTTCCTGATGCCTTCACGGTTTTATTGCCAGTGGATCGAATGCCCCGCCGCTGACGTGGAATTCACCTTCCTCGGCAAGGTCGGTGGCCTGAAAAAAGTCCATCTCGGCGCGACGATGGTCGAACGCGATTTCCGCTATTCCGTGCAGGACGGAACCGTCGACCTGCCGATGTTGCCCACCCTTGGTGTTACGCAACTGACTATGTTCGTCACGCGCGAAAAAGTCGACATCGACACCGCCGTATTCCATGGCCTCGACGGCGACCCCGCCCACATCGTCCTCTGGGGCCGCCTCGGCATGCGCGAAGACAAGAGCGTCAAAGCGGAAGCCGAATTCGCCCAACTCCCCTTCTCCCAGGCGTTGCCCGAGGAAATGAAGAATCTCCTCACCGGCCGCATCAACGGCAAACTCAACTGGGACACCGACAAGTCGGGCGCCCAAACCATCGCCACAGGCCAGTTTGAACTCATCGATTCCCATCTCGAAGCCTGGGCGTGGCTGAAGGAAATCGCCCGCATCCACAACAATCCCGACCTGCTGGTCTTCGATTTCGAGAAAGCCGCCTGCCACTTCAACTATCACGACAACAAATTCGAGATCGACCAGCTCGACCTCAATGCCATCAACAAGGCGCACGTCACCGGCAAGGCCGCTTACGACTGGAACACCAATCTGGGACTGCTCGACGTCGATATCGCCGACATCCCCATCGCCGCTTGGTTGCCGGAGGAATTCAAACCCCGCGTCAATTCCTATCTCCGCGGTCATCTCTTCTGGACAGGAGAAACCCACCAGTTCGCCGATTCCCGCGCCAAGGGCAACCTCATCCTCGACAACACCGAGATCCGCAATCCAGTCCGGCTCCAGCACCTTCTCAGCGCCTACCATTTCCGCGTACCCGATTATTTCTGGTTCGAGCGCGCCCGGCTCGATTTCACCTACGAAAAGCAGAACCTCATCGTCGACTCGATCGATCTCAACGCTCCCGACAAGGTCAGCTTCAACGGTTCCGGCTACTGGAGCCACGACAACGATCTCCAGCTCAACTTCGCCTTCCAGTTCAAACAGATCGCCTCATGGCTGCCCAAGAAATACGAGCAACATCTCTCCGGCGACCTTTCCGGGCGCATCGACTGGGCCTGCCAGAATGGCAAAATGGACTCCGGCTACGGCAGCGGCCAGTTGCAACTCAACGGCGGCTCGCTACGCAATTTCAAATTCCAGAAAACCCTCTGCCGCTTTCTCAAAAACGATTCGCTCCTCAAGCTGCCACTGGAATCCACCCGCATCGATTGGGAAAAATATCCCGCCTATTTCAACACCCGCAACATCGACATCCTCAGTCCCGGCAAACTCGGCGTGCGAGGCAATGTCCGCATCGACCACAAGGAAGCGCTCTCGGGCACGCTCAAGATTGGACTACCCAGCGAATTACTCACCTGGCTCCCCGAAGCCGAAACCGCCGTCTTCACCGAAAAACGCGACGGTCTGCATTGGGCGACGGTGAAACTCTCCGGCACGCTGCAAAAACCGCAACACGATTTCACCTCGCAAATCCTCCACGTCCTCGAACGCCACCCGGTCGCCCTTATCGGACTAGCCATGCGCGGCCTGAGCTGGTGGCTCGGAGATCTCCTCGGCACCTATTCCACCTCTTGATCCCCTGGAGGACTCTGTCCTCCAAACCT
>DBTH01000318.1:22227-22369 GCA_002306945.1 Methylacidiphilaceae bacterium UBA1321
CCTCCTGCCACAAAGGAAATGATTTCCCTTGGCAGCGTGACGCTGCACCCAGCATTGCGAAGCAGCAGAGGAATCTCTGTTTGCACCAGCTTTACTGGGTCCAGCGTCACGCAGGTTCCCTCTATCAAGAGGGGTGTCACGA
>DBTH01000266.1:0-356 GCA_002306945.1 Methylacidiphilaceae bacterium UBA1321
TCATCCACGAAATCGGCCTCCTCTGCGAACGGCCCGGCACACTCCCGCAATTCATCCAGAAATACAACCCCAACGCCGTTGTCCTCGCTAACATGGCCTACAACTGGCCTGTCGTCCTCCGCCACGAAGGTTGGCGCTGCGTCTACTACGCCGTCGACAGTTCCGTCTGGCTCCCGCCGGGAATCCGTCCCGAACTCGCCGCTCTCAGTGACGATCAAATCCTCAAAACATTCCACGACGAAATCCGGCAAAACGGACTGCCTGTCCGCATCGTTTTTCATTACCGCCAACTCCTCGCGCTGCAGTCGATGGGCTATGAAGACGTCACGTGGGAAGCGCTGATGAATCTTCCCCAG
>DBTH01000266.1:628-1103 GCA_002306945.1 Methylacidiphilaceae bacterium UBA1321
CCTGGAAGCAATCGAGCCTCTTCTGGGAAACCGCCGCCAAACTCGCCTTCACCAATCCCCCGCTCTCCGACGAACACCGCGACGCTCTTTACGACCTCGCCCAAAAAGACGAATTTCGCAACATCAGCCTCAACTTCCGCGCCGCCTGCCTCGCGCAAAAAGCGAATTGGCCCGGAGTCGTCGCCCTGCTCTCACCGCTCTCGCGTCATCTACCCAACGACGGCGCATTCACGCTGCTGGCCCAGGCGTATCTTCAACAAGGCGACTATGAAAACGCCGCCTCCCTCTTGCGCCAGAACAATCTCTTCGACCTGCGCAACGGACGCCGTTATCAATACCTCGCCCAATGCGAAGGCCATTTCAACAACCGCGCCGCCGCCCTGGCCGCCTGGAAACAGGCGCTGTTTTATTTCCCCGACGATCCCGACATCCGCGCGGGAGCTAGCAATTAAAGACAAAAGACTTTTAGACGGGA
>DBTH01000266.1:1374-15440 GCA_002306945.1 Methylacidiphilaceae bacterium UBA1321
GAATTAACGGAATTTACGAAATTAAAAAGGCAACGGATTTTATCAGGAACTCAGGAAGTCATAAAAATAGAAGAAGCCAAATTTTATCTATTCTTGATTTCCTGATAAGCCTTTCTGCCTTGGTCTTTCCAATTTCGTCAATTCCGTTAATTCCCGTCTAAAAGTCTTTTGTCCCTCTTTAATTTTATTGGCAATTCGCGAAAGAGCCTTATCTTTGCGCCATGGCGAACAAGCGCCTCCAGGCCCAGGCTTCACGCAAACGCAAACCGTCCGGTGGCAGCGGAGGCCCCTCCTTTGATTTTTCCACCCTGCTCATCGGCGCATTCGTCTTCTTCTTCGTTGCCGCAGCCGCCTGGTATTGCTGGCCACGACCCGGCCCCTCCACAGCTGATCGAGAAAATCAGCAAAAATTAAAGAAACTGGCCACGCAGCACCCCGACGCCGAAGTATTCGATCTGGGGAGCGGCGAAAAAAAAAACTAGCCAAGACCCCGCCTAAGCCGTCGACCGAAACGCCCGCTCCCAAACCAGCGGGTACCGGTACGACTTCTCCCTCGACGGCCATTGCACCCTCTCCGGCTCCCATTCCAACGCCCATACCGGCACCTGCACCCAGCGCCACCTCGTCCGCGCCGGAACAACCTGTCATCGCTCCCGCTGTCACGCCGACCGAAACCGCTTCCACCGCGCTCGTTCCCCCGGCTCCCACCACTCCGGCTGTTCTTCCCACACCGAACCCCGCCCCCATCCCGGAACCGCCCGCCCTTCGCGCCCTGCCGGACGACCCGAACAAATTGACCACCGAACGCGTCGCCGCCTACCAGGTCGCCCTCGAACGCATCCACTTCTCCTGCGGCTTTGTCGACGGCGACATCGGCATGCGCACCGAACGCGTATTGCGCGCCTATCAGGAAGCCAACGGTCTGCCCATCACCGGCAAACTCGACGACGAAACTCGCGCCATGATCGGCGAGCCGGGCGAACCCTTCATGAACTACGTCGTCACCGAAGCCGACATGGCCACCATCGCGCCGCCGCCGAAAACCTGGCTCGAAAAAAGCAAAGTTCCCTACCTCGGCTATAACGAGCCTTGGGAAATGCTCGCGGAGAAGTTCCACTGCACGCGTGCCTACCTCAAAGCGCTCAATCCCGACGTGAAAGAAATCACCGCAGGCACCGAAGTCATCGGCCCGAAAGTCTTCCCCGCCGCGCCCATCGTCAAAGCCACCTCGATTCGCATTCTTCTGAGCCAAACTTCCATCCAGGCGCTCGATGCCAATGGCAAAATCATCGCGCATTTCCCCTGCTCGATCGCCCGGGACAAGAACAAGCGCCCCAACGGCACACTCGTTGTGAAAAATTACGCACCCAATCCGACCTACACGTTCAATCCCGAACTCTTCCCCGAATCAGTCGCAGCCGAGGGCATCACGAAGAAACTCCTCATCCCGCCCGGCCCGCGCAATCCGGTCGGCACTACCTGGATCGGACTCAATCTCCCCGGTTACGGCATGCACGGTACGCCTGAACCGGAAATGATCTCCGCCACGCAGTCGCACGGTTGCTTCCGCCTCGCGAATTGGAACGCGGAAAAACTCTATAAGATGATCAAGATCGGCATGCCCGTCGACGTTCAGCCTTGACGACTGTTGAAGGTCGCCGCACTCCCAATTTTCTGCCGTGGTGGAATACCCGAACGAAAATCACTTCCGTTTTTCCACCGCGATCAGATCACTGACTTCAAGTGAATTGGAATGATCCTTCGACTGGTCGTTGAATCCGATCGAAACAGCGTTAATTTCCTCCGGTATCCACTGACCATTATCCTTGCTCTCGGCGTTTTGATTCGGCTCAAAGCGTTTCAACGAAACATAACTCACGTGCCATTTCCCATCGGCAGGAATGACCGGGTCGGCAGTCAAAAACGCCGTTCCGTTTTCCTTATAGATCACCATGCGGATTTGCGCCGCCTTTTCAGATCGGGCACGCAACAAAAACCCGTCTGCACGAGCGAGCAATCCGGGTTTGATGGAAAACTTCGGATAAACCCAGCGGTCACCGGTCAGGAACGAAGCGGATAGTTTCCAATTTTTGTCCACAGTCTTTTCGAACTTCATTTCCGTTTTGGGCGCGGCGTTCTTCTTCCAACGCGACAGCTCGGTCAGCGGGAGCTTTTCGTGACGCGAATAAAGCGGCAGATACCCGGCAAGCTCCTCCTCGACCATCAGCGGAATCGAAAGGGAAGAAAGTTGCCGCCCCTTTGCGTCAAGGGCGTTGACAGAAACAGGTTGCGGTTCGGGGGTCTTCCAGATTCCACGAACATCGATTGTCCAATTGACCTCCGCCGTGCTCATTGCCGGAACAGTCGCCATCTGCCGCCGCTTTTGCCCGGCTAATAAATCCTCCCCGGGCAATCCCAGTGTCACGGCGAGTGACTGTTCCTTCGACAACAGATTATGCAACTTCACCCGCACATTCATCGCTGACGCCCGGTCACCAGGCAACCGGTAATCCGTACTTGAGCCGATCACCTGCGCCGAATCGGGAATGTATTGCAGAACAAGCGGGTTGACCGGCATTCGAGCCGACACTTTTTTCTTTCCAGACTCCAACAAAGCCATCGCTACCGTATTAGGATCAATCAACCCTTCATCCGACCAGATATAGACCATTCCGTCAGGAACCGGAATTTTTCCATCCGCAGTCAGAGAAAGTTTGCGACCATCGATGCCTTCCATGCGAAGGCTTTTGACCGGCAACGTCACCGTTTCCCCCTCCTCAACAACATCGGTATAGAGAACAATTATCCGCTCCATTTTACCCGTTTCATTTCTCCCCTCAAAAACACGAGCACGCAAAATGGACGGATCTTTCACCTCAAGATCCCCCACATATTGCTTCCCCGATAAAACCCTGACACTCTGAACATAAGCACCCATCGACCGCAACGGAGTCACATCTTTACCCATCATCGAGAAACTCTTGATCCCCCCTTCCTCGTAGAAAGCCAGACAAAACGGCATATACCGTGCAACGCCACACGCCTTGGCTTCAACGCCCTTCATCGCAATCTGCAACGCGCTTTCCTGATCGCGGTCGAGCGCAGGGCGACCACCGCCCTTGGGCCATGACCAACCCGATTCCGTCACCCAAAGCGGCAGTCCTTCCTTGCCTGATTGCTTTAACCATTCGCGATGAACGGAGATCAACCGCTCCATCTTGGTGGCCGGTTTGTAATCGTGAAGACTGACAAAATCGACCAGATCGAGCATCCCGTTGCGCGTGCAAAATTCATGAAACGCCCCCGGATCACCGCCAATAAAAACGCCGCCTCCCAACGGCGAATCGATCTTATTTTCCTGAAACGCGCATCGCATCGCCCTGACGACGGTCACATATTGATCGGCGGGCAGATAGGAACCGTACGGGCCTTCCGGTTCGTTCCAGACTTCAAGGCCTCCCCAGGTCGCTTTGAACTTTTCATGGATCACCGGCCAACTTTTTTCCAACAAGGCCAGATCCTGCGGATAGGAATTCTTCACCGGGAACGGGCCCCGGGCCGGACCGGGACTATGAAACATTTCCAGAACAGGAAGCTTTTCCTTCTCGTAAATCCGGCGCAAGTCCCACGCATGATCGGTTTCCTGCCAATCGAATTGTCCCGGCTTCGGCTCCACGGTATTCCAGTTGATCCGTTCGCGCGCCATGGCAATACCCGATCGTTTCAGGGAACGAACCATCGCCGCGCGCATCTCCGGTCGACGATCGAGCCAATTCAACACCGCATCAATTCCAAAGAACGGATCGGTCTGCGCCAAATAGGGAGGTTGCACCACCAGGCCGAACGACTCCGTCCCCACTACCACATCATAATAACCACGCAGTAAACTGACCGTGATGGAAACCTTCCCCGATTGAGATCTCGCCTCGCCGTTCGAAACCGTTTTCCCGGCATAATCCACAATCCGATACAAAAAATTCCGTTCCCCTCCGCTATCGGCAAGAACCGTCCACGACAACACCGACTCTGTTGCCGGTGTGATAAAAAAAGTTTCGGGCTGATTTGGGACAAGCTGCGCCCACCCTTGATTTCCCCAACTCACAAGCCCCATGGCCATTCCCAACAGCGCCACAAGCAACCGACAACGCAAGATTCTCACATCCATTTGAAAAAAGTGCCGCATGTCTTCCTTGTGTTCAATGGAAAGCGGTTCACTCCTCTTTCGGATCAATGTGCTCAACGTCCTGAAATCCCCCCTCTCCGGATGGTACGCATATCGGAACGTATGTGAAGCAAATGGATGTCCATTGGCTTTTATCACAGCGGGGCCATTCTAATACCGGCAACCGAAATAAAAATTCTATGACCTCACCGATCCGCGTCGTTCTCGACACCGACACCTAC
The DNA here is from genome assembly GCA_002306945.1 of Methylacidiphilaceae bacterium UBA1321. GTDB lineage: Bacteria > Verrucomicrobiota > Verrucomicrobiia > Methylacidiphilales > UBA1321 > UBA1321. Next base: position 5,779 of record DBTH01000266.1, read on the forward strand.
AACGAAGTCGACGACCAGTTTGCACTCGCCCATCTTCTTCTTTCCACCCATAAAATCGACCTGGAAGCCGTTTATGCCGCCCCGTTTTTCAACCACCGTTCGACCGGGCCCAAGGACGGAATGGAACGCAGTTATGAGGAAATCCACCGCGTACTCGACTTGATCCAGCCAGAAAAACGGCCCGCAGCATTTCGCGGCAGCACGTCTTATCTTTCGACGGTGAACACGCCTGTGGAAAGCGAAGCAGTCGATGATCTCGTCGAACGCGCCCTCGCGATGGAGAAGGACGAACGCCTCACCGTCGTTGCCATCGCTGCCGCCACCAACGTCGCCTCGGCCTTGATCAAGGCACCCGAAATTGCCGACAACATCCGCATCGTCTGGCTCGGCGGCAACGGCCTCCACTGGCCGGGCGATCCGCGCGAATTCAATCTGAAACAAGATCCCTATGCGGCCCGCGTCCTTCTGACTTCGCAAGCCCCGCTGGTCCTTCTACCCTGCTACCCGGTCGTTTCGCACCTCATCACCACCGTCGCGGAATTGGAGGAACAGTTGGCCCCGTTCAGCAAACTCGGACGTTACCTCACCGATATCGTCCGCAGTTACGAAGGCAATCCCCCCGGCTGGTCGAAGATCATCTGGGACATCGCCGCCAGCGCCTATGTGATCGAACCGAAATGGATCAAGACCGACCGTGTCGCCGCTCCACGGTTGAAGAAAAACCTGGCCTGGGATTTGCACTCCGGTGGACGGGTCATCGATGTTGCCCGCGAAGTCGACCGCAACGGCATCTTTGCCGACTTTTTCGCCAAAGCGCGCGTTCCGGCGCCCAAACCACTACTTCAGGCTGTATAGAACACCGATTCATATTTCCATCCGTGACATCCGATGTCCCGCCCCTGCCACCATTTCATCTGACCGCCCGGCCATGGAGCCCCGCGCAAATCCCGCGCGAAGCTTATCTCCGGCGTTTAGAAAATCTCTGTCGTTTTCTCGCCCGTAACCAGGCCGCAAACGGAGCCATCATCGACCCGTTGCTCGGCCGGGAACATCAATACGCCACTCCTTATTTCGCCTGTGCCGTTGCCGTCTTGCTCAACGAAGGAACCGCCGCCGATCTGAAGGACAACGGATTGCGCGCCATGGATCACGCCACCGCTTGCTTTGCCGGCGGAAGCGATGCCATTCCCGACCGCCATGGAGAATTTTTCGCCACATCTCTGGCCGAAGCGCTGGAACTCTACCGGAACATTGCCCGCTCGCAACAAATCGATTCCTGGTCAAACCGGCTCGCCGTTCCAAGAGAAGACATCTTTCGGGGACCGCTGAATAACTGGCGCACCTACGCCATGCGCGGCGAATGGCTCCGCGCCCGTCTGGGTCTTGTACCGGTTTCATCGGCACGCGATTTCATTGAAAAAGCGTGGCGGAATGAAGGCCAGCGCCTGCGCATCGTTCAGGATCGTTGGAATCTCTATCAGGACCGCGAAACCGATCCCGAATCCCACGCCGTTGAAGCTGTGGGACGAGTGAATATCCTCGCTCTCGTCGAGGCCGGTTACGACGGCCCCAGCGCTCCAGAAATGCGTGCACTCACCGAACGCGCGACCGCCGTCACCCTGCTCCTGCAGGACCCCTCGGGCCAATGTCCTCCGAATGGTCGGGCGGACAATCACATTTGGAACGATGCCCTTTATCAATTGGCTTTTGAAATCCTCGCGGAAAGAAAAGCCGCCGCTGGACAGCTCATCGATGCGGGCCGTTATCGCCGCGCCGCCGAACTCGCTTTTCAAAGCATCGCGCGCTGGCAACGCAACGACAAGGATTGGGTCGGTTCCTTCTACATCACTAAAAATCACTTTGATCCCCGGCAACGGGTCGGCTACCAGGAAGCCAGCAACTGCGCCAATTACAACGCCAGCCTCGCCCTGCATCTGGCCCAAGCCGTGCGCATCCGACAGAGCGAAATTCCGGAGCAACCCACACCCGCCGAAATCGGAGGATTTGCCCTCGAAACCGACAAGGCCTTTGCCAGCGTGGTCGCCAACGCCGGAGGAATGCAGCTCTTTGCCGCGTTGCGCGGCGACACACGCCCAGTCTACGGCAACTATTGGACTCCACTGGGCATTCTGCGATTTGGCAGAAGTGGATGGGATTCCCGACTCGGTCCATCCGACGGCTTGCGGGACGCCGCAACCGGTCGCGGCATTTCCTTCGCCCCGACCTGGCTGGAGAACGGCCAATGGGTACGCATGGCCGATGTTCCCGAACGTTACCAAGGCTATTTCAGCGTCTCGTTCGCCCATCCCCTTGTCGTCCGCTGCGTCATCGATTACCGTCCCCGCGATGGCCACGGGCCGCTCTTTCACCATGAATTGATTTTGACTCCCGACGGCGTTCTGGCAACGCTACGGGCCGAAAACGCAAACCAGTTCGGCGTGACCTGGCCCCTGCTCGAAAACGATGGAACCGCCTTGCACTGCCGCCAGACCGATAACATCGCCGCGACCGCCTTCACCGCGAACGCCGACGAACAGTGTTTCATTCTGGTCAACACCCCGCAGGGTAGACTTCAACCGGAAACCCAACTCAGGGGCAGCTACGGTTGGCTGCGTCCGTTGCGAGCCGTCTCACCTGGTGGCACCAATACGACCTTCGTTTATCCCCGCAGTCCAGGCGATCCTTCAGCGGAAACCGTTCGGGACAGTTTCCAACTCACCGCAACCGGGTTCCGGTCGGCGTTGGGCGAAGTGCGGGGAACTCTTTATATCGGACGCACCTCCGCCGGAGGGGACGGAACCGAACTTGATCTCGACGGGGACGGCCATCCGGAAATTATTTTCGGACGTGAATGCCGTTTCATTGTCCAGAAGAACGGTAACCGTCCCATAGCCATCGAGACCGATCGCGATGTCCTGGTTCGGATCGGAAAACGCGAATGGAAAACGAAAGCCTATCAACCTCTTTCCCTATTGTAGTTTCGCTCACAAAAAAAATCTGCTGGAGAAGTTCCAGCCAAAAACACATTGCCGTTTTCCCGGTAAAGATTATCATTAATCCAGATGTCGAGTGATCGTCCCAAGCACGTCCTTGCCTATTTCACATGGTCAACCCCGGCATTGTGGCACGGGGTTCGCGCCTACGCCCAGGAGGCCGGATGGATGCTCGTTTCGCCCAATCACGTTCACGGCTCTCCGCAGAAATTATTCGAGCGTCGCTTCGACGGCGTCCTGCTCCTGGTGGCACCCTATGAAGTGTTCGACGCACGCATCAATTTCCCCGGCGTCAAAATCGTCAACATGCAAGACACCCAAAACCTGCCTTGTGACGGGAGTTGCACTGTCGACCACGAATTGATCGGCAAAATGGCCGCCGAATATTTGTACGACCTCGGCTACCGGAACTTTCTCGGCCTTTGTCTGAATGTGGAAATCCACACGCTTCGACTACGGCTCAACGGCTTTCGTGACGCGTTGAAGACTCTCGATCAAAAGTACAACGAACTGGTTTCCGAACTCTGGCTGCCCTCACCGGACGATCTGCTGACCGACGTCAAAAAAACCGTCGATCGAATCGGACTTCCCCTAGCCGTCTTTTCTCCCGACGACAACATGGCCGATCTTTTCATACAGGCCGCCGCCGAGTTGGGCTACCGCATCCCCGAAGACATCGCCGTCCTCGGCAGCAACAACGAACGCAATCTCTGCGAAATGAGCCGCATACCGCTCTCCAGCGTCGACGTGAATTTCTCCCGCCTCGGCTACGAAGCCGCACGACTTCTCGATCAACTAATGCGCGACGATAAAACCATCTCCCCGTACATCAAAATCCCCCCGCTGATGGTGGAGAAACGGCGTTCAACAGAAAAAGTTCTCACACAGGATCCAATCGTGCGCGCCATCATGGAGTATATCCACGAACATTTCGCCGAGAAAATCACCGCCGACCATGTGATTCAGGATATTCACGCCTCACGCTCGGTCGCCTACGAACGCTTCCGCAAATCAATGGGCCGCTCCATCGGCAAGGAGATCGAACGCGTCCGCCTCGAACACGCCAAGTCCCTCTTGATCGAAACCAACTACAAGATCGACGCCGTTGCTCGCCTATGTGGTTACCTCAACACCTCCGCCTTTTGCCGCGCGTTCAAGGTGGCCATGGGACAGACTCCAACCGATTTCCGGATCGACATCCAAAAAAAATAGCTCCTTTCTACAAATCTCCGCCGCTATCACAACAACCCTCTCCATCGGCATCGGTTTACCGGCGTACCCGCAAGTCATTCACTCCTAATGCATTGAATGGAGGGCACCCCCTCCACCGGATTTATCCGGACTCCGTGCACACTGTTCAGGTCGCATCGCAAAGCACCTTTCGTTGCGCAAGCACCACTTAGGCGGCAAATTATTACATCGGCAACGATACCGCAGCAACCTGCATGGAGATTATGACCAGACGAAATATTCAACGAAAAGCTGTACGCGGATTTTCCCTGATCGAAATCCTGGTCGTCGTAGTCATCATGGCGCTATTAATGGCGGCAAGTCTCCCCGCTCTTTCCAGTTTGACTGTGGGCGGGCAGATGAACCAAACGATTTCCGAAGTCACCGGACTGCTGGAACAGGCGCGGCAATACGCCGTTTCCCACAACACCTACGTCTGGGTCGCCTTCAGTACCGAGAACACCGCCTCGGGACAAAACCTCCTCGTCGCCGTGGTCTCTTCAAAGAACGGCATGTCCCTTTCCAGCATGGGCACTGCCGTGACAGTCCCCGGCACAACGCTCGACCTCATCAGTCCCCTGCGTTCCTACCGGCAGATCAAACTGTCCGACGCTGGTACTTTCACCTCGGCCCAAATCGCCAGTCTCGGTAGTCAACCAACAGTCACCGAATCCAACAGTCTCGAAAACACTTCGTTTTCCATCCAGACTCCCGGAAAAACATCTGCCACCACTTTCAGCATGGCCGTCCAATTTCAACCCAACGGCGAAGCCCGCAACAGCGACAGCCCCATCGATATCCTCGAATTCGCCATGCAGCCCCAGCGCAGCAACACGGCCGCCGATCCCAACAATATCGCCGTGGTCCGAATCAACGGATTAACCGGGCAATCATCCGTTTACCGGCGGTGAACCGTCGCAGGTGAATATCTTTGCACACACACACAACACGGGCCTTCAGTCTGGTGGAAGTCGTCCTGGCACTGGGCATCTGCTCCTTTGCCCTGCTGGGAATCCTCGGCCTGTTCATGAGCGGCATCCAGTCCAGCAAGGAATCTGAAGAGGATATCCAGGCCGCCAACATGGCCTCCTTCCTGATCTCCAAACGCGCAGCGGCAACGACCAACAGTCTCGACAATTTCGCCATCCCCACCAGCGCCCTCACCAGCACCTTTACCAACGCCTACAATAACGGATCGACCCGGATCAATTACATCGACTCCAGCGGCCAACTCACCACCGTCGACCACGCCACCTACCGGATCACCTGTCTGGCAGGCACCAACCTGATGACCGGCCCTTACGCCTCCCAGATTTATCTCATGCTGAACTGGCCCGCACGCAGCAACCTGACCAACTCCGCCGCCATCGGACGTTATGAAATCATCACCCAGATCCCCCTGCGCTGATTTCCGCCGGACACGACCGGGCTTCACCCTGATCGAACTCCTCACGGCCATCGCCGTGCTTTCCCTCCTTTTCGTCATGCTCGGACAAATGCTCGGCTTCATCAGCGGCACCTGGAAAAGCGGCCAACGGCGCGTCAACAATTTCACCAAGGCCCGCGTCATGCTCGACCTCCTGGCGCAGGATCTGCAAGGCGGCGTCTTCCGCTCCGACCTCGCCGCATTCCCCGACTCGCAGATTGCCTTCTACACGCAACGCCCCGCCGTCCCCGCCGACAACCAGCCCATCCGCAATATCTCCCTGGTTCAATACACCATCGACACCAACTCCTCTAACAGCACTCTCCAGCGCGGCGACTACGCGATCAAGTGGAGCGGCAGCGCCACCGACATCTCCTTCTCCAATTCCACATCCCTTCCCATACTTAACCAATTAACCGCACGCGACACCGCACCCGGTATCGTCGGATTCAAAATCGTTTTCATCTCCAAAACCGGAACACAAAGCACCTCCTTCAGTCTCAGCAACACCCGGGCCTTCGGTATCACCCTCGCCGTCATCGACGACCAGACCATCCAGAAACTGACCTCCGCCCAGATCAACTCGCTGCGCACCGCGCTCGCATCCGCCACCTCTTCCGGAAACAACAGCGTCAAGGCCGATTGGGAAAATTATCTCAACACCTCATTCAACTGGTCCGCTTATCCGCGCGACATGGCCAATTCCCTGAGAATCTTCGAACGCTACGTTTACCTCCCCATTTCCACATCCCTCTGACTCCCTTTTTTTACTCACTGATATGCCCTCGCCCCACACCAGCCCGAGAGAGATACAAGGCGTCGCCCTGATTGCCACGCTGGCCCTCATCGTCATCGCCTCGATCATGCTAGTGACATTCGTGACCATGATGCGGCTCGATCGTTCCGCCTCTTTCAGCTACAGCCAGTCCATCAAGGCCGAACAAATCGGACTGGGCGGACTGCAAGTGATCCTGAGCCAGCTTCAAAACGAAATGGCCAAGGACGCCCTCCCCGATACCGGTAACGGCGCTTACCCGCTCAAACCCGTCTATTCCAACGTCACCACGGTTAACATCCTCCCCCAACGCGTCGGCACCAACGCCGCCATGCCCTGTCTGGTCAAAATCAGCACCAACGCGCCTTTCTACACCGGTTCACTTGGCCAAAGCCCCCTGAAGGCGACAACCATTCGCTCCACCGCCGCATCGCAAAATGGCCGCTCCATCAGTTCAACCCGCTGGAGTTCCACCTACCTGGGAACATTCCCCAGCGATAACGCCGCCCCCTATTGGGTGATGACCATGCGCAGCGGTCCCGGCGATGTCTCCAGTCTGGGCTTCGGAACCAGCACCGCCAATTCACTGAACAATCCGGCATCGGACAACTCCAATTACGTCGTCGGACGTTTCGCCTACGCCATCTACGATGAGGGTGGACTCCTCGACATCACCGTTGCCGGCTACCCCTCCAGTTTTTCCTCCGCCTCTCAAATACAAGTACTCAAAGGCACCCTCGCCGGAGCCGACCTGAACGGTGCTCTGAGCACCTTGGGAATCGATGCCGACGCCCTCGTCAAATGGCGCAACGCCGTTTCCGCCATCAGCACAGAAAGCTATTCCGCCTACGCGACCAATTACCTCTCGACCAATTTCCTCGGAGCCGTCTATCCCGGCGACACCACATTCCTCAGCCGACAGGATCTCATCAAGGCAGCCAAAGGCGGCACCGCCGGGTTGAGCACGTCTGTCCTCACCAATCTCACCACCTTCACGCGCGAATCGCGCACGCCCGCCTGGACTCCCCGGACTCCAACCGGCAGCAGCATCGACTATGCCGCCCAGGCCAATTCCACCTCATCGACCAACCGCTTCATCCCCCTGGTGCGCTCATCCCTCGCCAACGCCTCCCACTACGGAATCGCCGACAACGGCAGCACCTACTCCGATCCCATCGAAGCCGGAGACCCCATCGTCCGCCGCCGCTTCTCCCTCGCCAAACTCGCCTGGCTTACTTACAAAGGCCCGAGTGCCCTGCTATCTTCGTCCGATCCCCTCTACAATTCCGGCGGCACGGAAGACAACATTCGGGTGTACTTCGGATTGAAATGGCAGTCTTCCGGCGAATCCGCCACCTCAGGCGCCAAGGTCTGGCAATACGTCGACCCCACCAGTTCGACCCCGCTCACCTCCATCGCCACACTCAACGACATCGCCAACGAACCGGTCAAACGTGAACCCAATTTCTTCGAACTCCTCCAGGCCGGAATTCTCTCCGGCTCCGTTGGTATTCCAAACGAAACAACCATCACCACCGCCAACTCCGCCGTTAACGGCCCCCAGCTTTCCTCCACTCTCCAAATCCTGCGCATCGGAGCTTCCATCATCGATCAATACGACGCCGATTCCTACCCGACCGTCATCGAATACACCCAGAGCGGCGCAACCTGGCAAGCCGTCGGCGTCGAGAGCCTGCCCTACCTCAACGTCTTCAAAACCCTCGAATGTCCCAGCCCCGATCTCGATCCCAATGCGGCAGTTTATCTCCTCTTCGGCCTCTGGAATCCCACCCGTGCCATCAACACAAACATCAGCCGTCCGCAGGTACGCCTTCACGTCCAGGGGAGTTTTAATCTTGGCGTCAAATGGGCCAAATATTACGCTACCGACACCGTCTACCCGACAGGTTATCCGGCCCCCTCCCAATGCACTTACACGCTCCTGAATAATTACAGTTACCCGGGCTATAAACTTCAGTCGTTCAATACGACACTCATACTCTCGACCAATTCCTCCACCTCCGGCGCAAACGGCTTCTCCGAACCCGGCTTGATCACCCAGAATGATATAGCCACGCCGGTTAATAGCGGAAGTTTTGCTGGCATGACCTGGGCTCTCACGCCGAGCGGAGGTAACACCGGTGTCGCCAATGCCTATGTCGCCTTCCGCGCACCCGATCTGCTGCGAGCGTCCTCGAAAGCCGTTTCCATTTCACCAAACGGAACAACAACCTCTATCACTGCGGGAAACGGTTACGACTCTAACGTACAGTTCGGCTTTTCCCAAAACGCTTCCGCTCCGTTCCAGTATTATCTCGAATACCAAAACTCCAGCGGCAACTGGATTCCCTACACCTACGCCACCGGAATCAACGATAACGCCACATGGGCTGGAATCAGTTCAGGAGGAACCCTGTACGACTGTCTGCTCATCGCAGCTCCAACGAATGCAGACCTTCCCACCTTTTCCCAACTCTCCGATACGTTCATTCAACATCCGATGTACATGACGAGCGATCCGCGTTCGATCCGATTCGGCAGTTGGCAATACCAACGAAATACAACCTCGTCCCTTTCCCTCACCGGACCGCTCTGGGATTCAAATGCCGCCACCAATTACCGAACAGCGGGTTATGGCGGGGGATTGCCCAGTTCGGGCGCGGCAAATCCAATCGATGCCACGTCCTACCCGACCAGCCGCTTCGGCATCTACTATCATCCTGCAATGCTCTCTCGCAACAACACAGACAACGCTTCCAGCGCCGCCACAAAACTCAATACCAGCTACGTGGACAAGGATAACATCCGGCGGCTCGCCGACAGCGGGCTCTTCTCCGGAGACCTCACTACAGGCAATCCCTTCCAGCGTGCCGCCGACCGCCCGATCATTCTCAACCGCCCCTTTCAGAGCGTGGCGGAACTCGGCTATGTCTTTCGCGACAATCCGTGGCGTTCGCTTGATCTCTTTTCCAACACCAGCGCCGACTCGGCATTACTCGATCTCTTCTGTCTGCACGACACCCCCAAGGCATTCACCAGCGGCCGCATCAGCCTCAACAGCCCAAGCCCCCTCGCATTGAAAGCCGTTCTGAACAACACCATCGCCGACGCCGTCGGACTCACCACAATGAGCAATCCCATAGGCGTGGCGACTGATCTGGCCAAATTCACCGCCACGACACCGTTCGCCTCCAAAGCCGAATTCGTCACCCAATTCATCGGCTCGGCTTCGGCTATA
>DBTH01000266.1:15698-16578 GCA_002306945.1 Methylacidiphilaceae bacterium UBA1321
CTTCGGCCCTGACCAGCTCTGACTTCTCCGGCACCGACGAACAAAACATCAAGAGCCGCCGCGAAGCCGCCGTCCGCGCTCTGTCCGATGTCGGCCAGACAGGCACCTGGAACCTGATGATCGACATCGTCGCCCAGGCCGGGAAATTCCCGCCAACAGCCACCGGCCTCGACCAATTCATCGTCGACGCGGAACGCCGTTACTGGCTCCACGTCGCCATCGACCGGTTCACCGGAAAAATCATCGACCAGAAACTCGAAATTGTCTCGGAATGAAAACACCTTATTCCCTCCTCACCGCGTTAGCCCTCGGCGTTGCTACCATCGCTTCCACTCACGCCCAGCAATCCGGCGTAGCCGACCCCAACCACAACACCCCCACGCCTCCCTGGGTCCTTCCCCTGCCCGAAAACATCCAGTGGAAAATCACTGTACAAACGGACAAAAAAGAACCGCTTAAAGAACCCACTCCAGCTTCCGCTTTTCAGATTCAGGAAATCCGTTCCACCAAAGTGGGCACGATCAAACGGGATGTATTCGTCTACCAGGACGGCTCGTCCGAAGAATACTGGTACATCGACAATCTGCTTCTCTCGCCCGTCGCTCGAGGGAGCGAAGAAATTGCAATCGAAACCGTTGGGATCGGCGATTCCACACAGATCTGCGACGCCAGTCACTCGCGCGGTTTTCAAGGCATCGGCTGGATAACCGGCAAGGACTACAAAAACAGCGAGACTTATCAGAGCGTCAAATGCGACCATTACTCCCGCTCGTTCGAAGCCTGGATCGATTCCAAAACGAAACTTCCCGTCGCCTACAAAGTCGACGGCAAAGTCTTTGTCTACACCTTTGAAGATCCCCCCTCTTACCTGAGCATGCTC
>DBTH01000072.1 GCA_002306945.1 Methylacidiphilaceae bacterium UBA1321
GAGGATTACCTTTTGGATTTAAATGTGGGCGGCATACCGCTTCCCAAGCAATCACACGGTTGGTTCACGAGGGTTTGGTGGAGCGGCGCAGAAGAGCTGGCACACGGTCTTCGAAGATGGGCCGAAGCGGGATCGCAGGTTATGGATGGATTTAACAGTGTGTGCTCCCGTAAACCATGTCACATTTCGTCACTTCGATTTGACAAAACGATGTCTCTATCTTTTTGCCGCTCTGGTCAATCAGGAGGGAATCGTCCCTGCCTGTGTGTATGAATTGCCGCATCCACATGAGGGCAACGATTTCATTTTGGATTACGCCGCATGCTTCATCCCCCTTCTTCTCGACTATGCGACGGCCAGCGAAGATTAGCAGACCATCCGGGATCTCTGGCCCGTAGTCTGGCGTCAAATCGAAATGCTGCAAACGCATCTGGACGAACGCGGCCTTTTTATTGACCCGGGAAACTGGTGGATATTCATCGATTGGGAACCACGCCTGCACAAGCAGACATCCATGCAGCGAGTGATTCTCCATGCCCTACAAAGAGCCGTGACTCTGGCCGGCAAACTTGGTGATCCAGACAGGACTATTTCGCTGAAACCACTCATTGATAAAATGAAGAGAGCGGCACGGTCACTGGGCATTTTTTAGCAGCCTGCTAATGCGAACTACTGAGGTTTGCCACTGTAGACCGTATTGAATTGCACCGTTACCGCTCCAGAGGTCGTGTTGACGATAACCGCTCTTTCAATCAGACGCATGGTTCGCCTCTCCCCTTGCACGGTAATGGAATAGGGCGAGACAGGCGATTGTCGGATCGCCTGACCTACCGAATAAACACGGAACATGCTGCTGCGAGTGGTCAACAAATCGACGGTTCCGTACAAACGGACTTCACTTTCCTCGCCCCGATCGGAGACGTTCGCAATCTCGGCAATCTCTCCGCGACTCAAAAAAGGCAAAGATCCAAACGTGTTGCGATAACCCGTCCCGGCTACAGCCGTTGCCAGCGTTCTCGAAATCAAGGCCGATGAGTAATCCGATGTCTTGACCGTCGAAGAAGATGTCGACACGGTCGTGGAATGCAACACATCCGTATACGAACCTAGAAAAACGGCTTCTATAGGCTTGGATCGAGTTAGGGTGCTCGAACTGTTTGCAAAGGCCGGAGCGATCACCGCATTGACGTTCACAAGACCGCCGTTACTGGCAATTTTTTGGGTCAAACTATTCGTTGTGGCCGCTTGAGGTTGCTCGGCCACAGTCAAGCTGGCGGGAACCGTCCCTCCTGTCGCTTTATTTGAAATCGATGCCCAGCGGAATTTCGGAGCGGAAAACATGTCGAGCAAAACCCAATCCGGCAACAGCAACCGGTTCGCCGTTTTTCTGGGCTGCAACCGAAGTGTGCGGTAGGGAGTGCCCTTGTCAGTTGTCTCAATCCCGGTATGAATATAGCCCAATTCTGCAACGCTCTCGACAACGCCGTTCGTATTATCGGAGTAAGTCGTGGTTGTTCCCGCCGGAGCCGGGAGCCGTTCTCCAATGTCAGTGATTTTGCCGCTGCCGTCCGTATCCTGCTCCGCACCGGAAAGAGTTGGTGTTGTGCCGAGAGTCGAGAGGTTCGAATTGGCCGCACCAAAGGTCGCGTTGCCGACGACCCAGTCCGATTCGCCCGTCGTCGGATTCACACCATGATTAACCCAGGGATCGTCCACCGCTTGCGACAGAGTGGAAGAGAGAGTCGCCAGTGCGGGAGCGCTCACGATATCGAGCCGAGTCAAATTATTGTCATTATATACGCCTGTTGCGAAAGTTCCCAATCCCGTCACATCGCTGATAACATGTCTTATTGGCGTGCTATTGCTGATTGCATATAAATATACAATCTTCGAGGTTGTGATGGTGACATAATCGCCCGCATTCATGGTATAGGAACTGGCCACGGCGTTGCTGCCGTCCACCAGATAATTAACCGGGAACGATGTCGCGCCGCTCCATCCTGCATTTCCTCCGAGCGTGTTGACAATAGAGCCAACAGGCGTGGGGACGATATTATAGGACACTGTCAGATTGTTTTTAATGTTCAGGTTGTAGACATTCGAATACTTCGGAAGATGCAACTCATAGATCACTTTTAAATAGGCGCTATTGGAACTGGTCGGATTGGCTTCCAGATAGGCGGTGCGCTCGGTGATCTTGAGTGTGCGCGAAACACCCAGGATACCACCCGTCGTTCCATCCAGGACGAATGACGAGGTGGTACTCAGGTAACCACGAATGGGCGCTACCAGGTTTTGGGTGGATTCGCGACAACGCACATAGTCGATGATATTGACCGCGATTTGCGTCAAATCGGTAGCTGCACCGGAATCGAGATATTTCCCGTTGAATGTATATGAGCCGTATGGCCAGTTTTTCCGGGCGAGAATCGCCGAAAGCGTCGACACGACCGCGCTCACACTGGCGCTGTTCAAATTGCTGTAGAGTCCCGGATCGGTATTGGGCGTATTGAGGATATTGAGGAAAGGAGCGTTTCCGGCCAGACCGGCCTGCGTTGTCAAAACTAGGCGTGGCTCGCCGAACATATTCAAATCGGGCGTCTGGCTGCTAGTCGAAAGTGAAAAGCGGTCACTGTCGATCAATGTCCCGAGCGAAACCGATCCGACTCTCAATTCATTGAGCGAATTGAACAGGTGGCCTCCCGATATGGAGCCAGTGCGGTACAAAAACAAAGCGGACAAGCTTGCCGTGGAGAGATTGAAAATCGCGAGATTCACCTGTGCCGGATGACAAACCGGATAACTTGTAGTCCGGGTCAGAGCTGTATTGACATTCAATCGCGTACTCTCGTCATCGACCCAAAAGGCGAAGCGGCCAACAACCGGATTGGTCGCGCTATAGGCAGGCAACGTCGCCGATGCCAGCTCCATGCTTCCATTCTTGCGCAGGTAAATCCATTTCACCCGGATTTTGTCCATCGACGACGAAGGTGTCAGCAATTCCTTACCGCCCTGCAAATCGGCAGAAACATCCGTGCCGTCGGAATAGGAACCCGCCCCTGAAAATAAATCGTATTTCACCAGACTTGAGGATGTGAAACTATCCGGAAATTTTGAAAGTGTGGCCGTGGAGACCAACGCCACGGAATAAACCTGGCCTGGTTGAGTCATCCAGAAAAGATTGCTGGCCGTGCCCGTTGCATGACGCAATCTCGCAACGGCCATATCCACGCCAGCTTCCGATAGGTAGCGCGCCTTGGCGCCCTGATAGTGGGATTCTGCCGAGAAAACTTCTACTCGCATACTGATGAGGAACCCCATCACGAGCACGGAAAGCAGGGTGACGAATATTAATACCATCACCAGTGAAAAGGCGTTTTTATTGCAGACGAAGCGGCTCATGTGAGTTTCAAAATAAGACAATCACATCTTCACGGATTGTAATTATCCAGACTTACACTGAAGTAGACACTTTCGATCCCAGTGAGAACCTGACGCAGAGAGGCATCACTCGCTGCATGTAGACGGAGCGCCGACAGACAATCCTCGGCATTGTTGTAGCCCGTCACTTCGATTTGGTTCGTGAGTTTCTTGATCGAATGGCTATCGATGATGAGCATCGAAACCTGCACCAGGGACGGCAACCGGTCAATTGGCGCGGAAATCAGATTATTGGTGCGCGAATCGTAGGAGTGATCAGTTGTCATGGAGTTTCCCGCTCCAGCGGTTGTGTTCATGATCGACCCGTCGCTCTTGTAAGGCACCACCCACAGACCGATGACGTTTTCCAAAAAGAGGCCCTGGTAATCGGGGTATTGCGGGACAAACTGTGCCACCAACGCCGTCGTCACCCAAGCATCGGGATTCGTGTAGATCTTGAAGTTCGACGTATCGGCCGGTGTCACATAGAAACGGCAAAGATCGGAATGGTAGATCGCGCGGCCCGAGACGCCATCGATTTTAGACTGGCGAGCAATGAAATAGCCCACTTCCGCAATGTCCCCGCTTGACGTCACCGTGGCAATGGGTGCTTGCCAGAAAACGGCATCCGGATTCGCGTATTCCTGAGAAAGAGCCGACGGATTGATGACGAATTGAAGCGCGCTGACGCTCGTCGCGCCGAGGGAATAATTCTTCTGCCTGGAGATGAGCGCCTGCTTCATTTCGTGAATCATGAAATTCATGGCAATACGCGCCGAGTTGCGATTCTGGTTCTGACTGTACCCCTCCGTCAGCATCTTGCCGATCTGTGTCGATACCCCTGCCAGCAACACCATCATTGCCGTCGCCACAGTGGTAGCTACCAGCAACTCCAAAAGCGTAAAGGCCCTTTCTGCCCTATCTCGGTATTGTGGCATGTAGAACCTCCTTGTCCCGATTCGCCTCGGGTGCGGCCAAAGGAGAACTCACTGTTAGTATCAAAACCGTGTAACCGGACAGAGTGGTGGCACCGAGCACTGAAGACGCTGTTTCGCTGCCCACTTCGCAGAGATAGAATGTCTCGGAATTCGATGTCGTTTGCGGCGAGCCGGAATAGTTGAAATAAAACCGGACGGGAGTGCTGACCATCCCCGTCAACACGGCACTAGTGTAGGTATTGGTGTCGTTACGGATGGAAGAAATCACCTGCGAAGAAATGGCGCTCAGATTAGTCGCTCGCGTCGATTTCTTCGCCGTGCTCAGCCCCACACTCAAAAGCCCGAGAATGCCCACGATGACAAACGAAATGATGCCCAAAGCCATCACAACTTCAACCAGGCTAAATCCATGAACAACAGGATTAGTCTTCACCGGACTTCTTCTCCCGGTCGGAATATCTTCGAGCCACCGCTATAGGGATCGAATACGATATCGTAATAATTGACCGCCGACGTATCGACCTTGCCGCCTTTACCAGGCACAACTCTCATGCGTTTTGTCACCCCATTGGTATCGAGTCCTCCTTCAGGCGTAAATATCAATACAGCCAGGACATTTTGCGTGCCGTTACTCTCATACGAGACATTGCGATAGGTCGCCGAAAGATTATCCGTGGAAGAGGAATTGAATACGGTGCTTTGCGTGGAATCATCCGAGATGCTGACCGAACGGGGCAGAGATTGCCAGGGCGTGACCATTTGCCATTGGGGCGAACTGCTTGTGGTGGTCGGCAGATACTGCATAACGCAAACCGTCCTCAAGCCAATCTTGGGCTGACCGACATCTGCTGCATTATCCGCAGCCGACGCGCGAATAATCGCCAAGGCGGTATTGGCCTCGTGGGTGACGGCCAGTTGTCGTGCCAAATTCGCCATATCTACAATCAAATTTCCACCCGAAGCTACCTGACTGCTCTGATTCAATCCGCCCATATTGACCATCGCCACCGTTGCCAACAAAGACATGATAGACACCACCACGAGCAGTTCAACAAGAGAAAAACCCGAAATGACGTCTCGTCTATGAATTCGGGAATTAAAATCCATTTTGTATCTCATAACATTTGCCTCACCTCTGCATATCGCTGGCAAGACTTGCCCAGCCACCTGCGCAGGCTCACTTAGTTATTCCACCGTCCGGTAGAAAAAACTGACCGTCACCGGCTTTTCTGCTTCGACTGTTATTAATTGATATAAAGAAGAGTTGTACCCGACTCGTACACAGTTCTTCCCATCAATAGCCTCGCTAGTCAAAATAGTGGCGCGATTCTGGTCGTCAACAGGTGGTTCGCTCTTCGGCTCGTTGAATACTTTCCACGAGACCGGAACGCCTGTGTTATCAAGCGTCTCGAAGCTCCCGTTCTTGATTTCGGCCCCAGTGACGCGGACATTATCATATATAACTAATACGGGAGGCTTGTCTCTCTTCTCTTGATCCTGACCGCGCAAAATCAGGGCAACTTGCCCGCTTGCCTGCGCCTTGAAGGTAAAGGAACCGTCCCGCCAATCCGGTTCAGCCGAATATCTGAAACGGATGCGGCGATTACGATTACACAAGGGCAAATCTATCCGCGTGGCAAAACAACCTTCGGAATATTCTACAATATCCACATTCACGGGCGCCACATCCGCCTGGCCCGACAAACGCTCACCGACAATCTCAACCTGCGCCCGCTGAGATGTCGATGCCGCGCAAAGGACTTGAACGCTCAGAACTGAGACCAGGGCAATCCACGTAATAGGATGTCTATTCATTGCCAGTCTCTATGGAATATGAACTCTCTCTTACCTGTCTGACTTCGGATGCCGTCTGAACCGGAAGAAAAGCAATCCCAGGCTCAGGACAAACAACGCATAAGTCGACGGCTCCGGCACTACCGTCAGCGAATCCAGGCGAATGACTGTATTCTTGGCATCACTCACCGCATAAAAGCCGATACCCGTTATCACATTTGACGTCAGATCGCTGGTCAGAGCCGAACCCAGGCTCATTACGCTTCCCGACGTGAGCGTGAACGACATCCAGTTGCTAGCTGCCGTCGAGAAATTCACGCCATAGGTGACGCTGGATGTTGTGGCATTGGCAAAGTTCAGCGCTGTGCTGATCGCTGTTGCGTTGCTATACGCCGTCGAAGAGGCGTACCAGGAACCATTCACCTGAACGAGAAGACGAACGGTGGCGGTTGTGGTGGTGTTACCCATCGTCCACGATATGGAAGAGCCGTTGGTTAGATAATAACCGCTGGAGAATGTCGTTACGGCTGCTGCACCAATAGTGGTACTTGTCGAACTCACCTGGAACGACAAAAAACCGTATGCGTCCGTTTTCGGATTACTCGATGCATAGGCCAGAGTCACTCGATCCTGGTTCGACTGTGCTATATAGGTCGATGTGTCGTTTGTATGGACAATAGCGGTCGAGCCATAATAGGAACTCCATCCGATCGTTCCGGTATTAGTACCAGTGCCTGTCGTATTCGTGAACTTCTCCACAAATACTTGTGCCTGTAGCGAACCCAATCCTGTCATGACCAGGAAGAGCGGAAGCAGGCAAGATTTCATGTATAGAGTGCGGGCCATTTTCATAATCTGATGATCTCATCGGAGGTAATTGAAGTAAACGGGAAAGGGCTCGACAGGGCAATAATGTGTCATCTATGATGATATAAGTATGCCCCATTACAGCTACGTTCAAGCCCTCCAGAGAGGCATCCGCATCCTGTACGCCGTGGCTGGTGTCGAAGGCGGATTGACCGTCAATCAGATCGCCAACAGTCTACAGGTTGGGCGCTCCACCGCCTACAATCTGATACGCACACTGGAAGTTGACCGACTACTCATCCGCCGTAAAAATCCGCTACGCTTTATTCTCGGCCAGGGATTGACCGAATTGAAACAACTGGATGACCACCGGCATCTGTTGACGGTTAGCGCGGCTGTTTTAAAAAAGACCTACGCCAAAATGCCCGACGCCAGTTTCGTCTTCTGCGAATTCGAACCGCCCTACACGCACGAACGCTTGTGCGTCGAACAGCAGCGTCCCGGCGTCCTGGTTCGCCGTCGCTCACGCCAACTCGAACCCTACACGCGCGCCGCATCACTTCTCCAACTCGCTTATAGTTCCCCAGAGGCAACAAGCGTTTACCACAACACGTTTCCTTTGGAAAAATACGGCCAATGGCCCTGGAAATCGCGCGAAGACCTCGAACGGTTCTTGTCTGAAGTTCGACGTCTGGGCATGGCCGCCCCTAACTTTCAGGAGTATTCGTACGGCGGAAGTGGATTCCGCGTTACATTCCCCATTTTTTCGAAAGACAACGAGACCCTTGGTTCCTTTGGCGGTTACTTCCCAGACACCATCAACTCCAAGTCACTCAACAAGGAATTGATCCGTATTTGCCGTCAAGGCGCCAAGGATGTCATGGAGAGTCTGTAAAGAGGCTTCATTGCCTTCGGCGTTAAGCGCGAAAAAGTAGCCGCACACGCAACCTCCAAGCTTTTTCCGTAGGAAAGAGCAATTCAATCACCGGAGGGGTTGAATTCCCCGCTATCTGGAGCGGGATGTTTTATTATAGACATCATTGATGACGAAAAGCTCATCTATTTACGTGAATGTCGTTGCATCCATGTGTAGACGGAAATATGTTCTCGCTGTAGACAACCCCTGCGAATTGCGAATGACGGAAACTTTTTATTCGGGCGTTCCAATTCGCAGTCAACCGTCTTCATTACCTATTTATATATCTAGAGATTCATATGCCTCAACTCGCCGAAGAGATTAAATCCTGGTCCTTTCTCGAAGAAAACGGTGTCCTCGCCGAAACCGTACAAAAGGGAATCGAAAAGCACCGTAAAAGCAACGTCACCATCCATGTCACAGATCCTCACGGAAATCCACTTCCGGGGGTGCATCTTTCCATTGTCCAAACCAATTCTGCTTTTCATTTCGGCGGAAATATCTTCATGCTGGACGGCTATCCGACGGCTGATCTGAACAAGCGCTACGAGGATGCCTTCAGCAATCTGTTCAACGGTGCGACAGTCCCTTTTTACTGGCGTGATCTGGAGCCAGAGCCTGGTAAACTGCGCTTTACGGTCGACAGTCCCTTCATTGCGCGACGTCCGCCTCCTGACCGCGTGATTGCTTTTTGTGAGGAACGAGGACTTCGAATGCATGGCCATACTTTGGTTTGGGATCATGTATGGGGCATGCCAGACTGGGTGTCTGACGATCCATCGCTGAGCCTTCCTCTCTGGGAAAAACGAGTACGGGAAATTGGTGAACGTTATGGCAAAAGGATACACCGCTGGGATGTTGTCAACGAAGTCGTTCCCGACAGAGGTATGCCCGTGTCCCGGCCCATGCCTGCCAACTACGCGCGACTGGCCTTCAAGTGGGCCGAACAGTATTTCCCCGCAGGAACGCAATTCGACATTAACGACATCGCCAATGCCTGGGACGAGTTATTGCCCAAGTACACGGCCCTGATTCAGCGGTTGATCCGGGACGGCGCCCGCGTTGGCGGCATCGGCTTGCAATTCCATCTTTTCGGCGAAGAGAACATCACTGAGTTTCTCGAAAAGAAAATCTTTCGCCCGGAGAAATTACTTTCGACCCTGGATTCGCTTCTCCCCTTGGGCTTGCCCGTGCACGTCAGCGAAATCACCCTTCCCGCTCCACGCAACGACAAAGTCGGCAGGGCTCAACAAGCCGCCATTGCGCGCGATCTCTATCAACTCTGGTTCAGTCATCCGGCCATTCAGGCAATCACTTGGTGGAACGTACCCGACGGTGGCGCCACTGTAACCGAGTCGAAAATTGCGTCGGTGGTGATCGATTCCAATCTTAATCCCAAACCCGCCTATGAAGCGTTGCACGAGTTGATCCGCAACAAGTGGCGCACCCATCTTTCCGGAGTCACCGATGGAAACGGCGATTTTGCTTTCCGTGGATTCCACGGGGAGTACAAAATTAAGGTGGAAGGTCTGACTGCCGCCACCTTTACACTGCGACAATCCAACGACATCCAGGAGCAGATTGTCCGGGTCAAATAGAGATTGGACATTCCCCATGCCGGCTGCAACACCCACTCTCCAACCCAACGACATCAATTCGGTTCACGTGGCTTTTTCCTCAGCCGATAGGGTTGAGTTCCACGTCACGATCCGTAATGGCTGGGAATTGGAGGTGGGCCTTCAAACGCCTCAGGGCAAAACGCCGCGCGCCCTTTTTCAGATCGCCGGGTCTGAGAGAAAGGCCGTTACCGCCGAACGTTGCGATGCCTTGCCCGATTTCAATGAGAATGCCTGGGGCGGATGGCAAAAAGGTTACGCCCTGAATGGCGTTCGCGCTCAGGAATGCACGATCAAGGGTGCCCTCGATGTCACTTCCGTGCGCGTCACCGATTCCACACGGAATTGCACCTACAGAGTCGGGAAGGATTTCAAGCTGGACGCCGATTGGGGAGCCCTCGGCCGTTGCCCCGGAAGTTCAATCGATCCGCAAGAAAACGTCCAGATCGACTACGATTTCTTTCTGCAACGTATCGACACCGTCGTACTCTCCTCGGGCAACTCCACGCTTCGACTCAAAACCGGCATTCCCCATCTCGCCAATCCCGAGCCGCCGCATCTCCAACCGGACGAAGTTCCCCTGTTCAATATCCATGTGACAGGTAATCTGCACGGACTCTCACGCGGACAGTTATTCCCTATACTAGAAACGGCTTTCCCCAACGCGCTCGCTGCCACGGATAAAGGGTGTATCAACCGGCTACTGCCCGCACTGATTCGAAAACTTCACAAGGGCGAGCCTATTAAAATTCTCACCTGGGGTGACAGCGTCACGGAAGAGGCCTTTCTATCCGAATCGGAACGCTGGCCTGCGCAATTTGCTACCCGGCTCATAAAACTTTATCCAAAGGCGAACTTCAAACTCATCACAGAAGCCTGGGCGGGGCACAACACCTCGCACTATCTCCATGAACCTCCCGGCAGCCGTCACCATTATCAGGAAAAGGTTCTCGACGCCGGAGCCGACCTCATCATCATGGAATTCATTAACGACGCCGACATGACAACGGGCGAATTGAACGAACGTTACGGTCGGTTCCTGGCCGATTTCAAAAAAGTCGGAAGCGAACTCATTCTTTTCACGCCGCACTACATGCATCCCGACTGGATGAAATTTCCCAGCCAGGATAACCCCGACACTTCCCACGACCCCCGCGAATACGTTTCTGCTCTGCGTCTTTTCGCTGCCCGCAATCACATCCCCCTTGCCGACGTTTCGCTGCGATACGGTAGACTCTGGCGGCAAGGCATCCCCTATCAGACATGGATGCTTAATGGCATCAATCATCCCAACGCCCGCGGCATGTCGATCTATACAGACGCGCTGATCCAGCTTTTTGATTCATCCTCTATCCCGACATGAAAACATCGACAACTCTGTTGCTGGCCACGTTGTTTGCGTGTCTTACTGAAGCACCGCTCCTTGCACAGGAGTCAGCGCTTTCTGTCGATTTTTCAAAGGTCGGCGAAGCACTCCATATCAAAGGCAAAGGTGCATTCGACGGGCCGCTGCCAGCCGAATGCGGACCCGACTTTCCACTCTGGAATGGATCCGTTGTGGAAAGCCAATTACTGAGCGAAAACGGGAAAACTTTCCTGCGGTTCGATGTCAAAAAAAGCGAGGCGTTCGGCCCATTCATCAAAATGCCCAACCCGCCGGACGCATCGAAGTTGGAGTTGCATGGCTATTACAAAGTGCAGATCACCTGTCGCACGCCCGATGCACCGCTGAAACTCATCATCCGCGTGCAACCCAGTCCTTACACAGTTCTCTGGGAGGACACCACCGACAGGAATGCCGGATGGGTCGAGGAAACCCTCTACGCTTATGTGGAAGAGAGGAATAACCAAATCTTCGGCGGTAATGTCGACTTGTCCAAACTCCCGTTAAACTTCCGCCTCTCCCTCAAACCCGGCATTACCGATATTGCGGCGATCAAATTATCCAAAATCACGAAAGAAGAATATATCGCCGCCAAGTCCGTCGGTATCTGGCATCCGGAAAAAGGACAAGCCAATCTCTTCCGAAACAGCCGGTTCCCCTTCGGTCTGCAATCGGGTTGGAGTATTAGCCGCGACAATTTCGACGGTGACGTTGTCTCCGATCCGTCCATGCCCGGCCCCAGCGGGTATCCTTCTCTCAAGATCGTTGCGCGGACTGGTCTCAGTCTCTATACGGAACCTTTCCAGTCGGACGATCCCTCCGTCAAAAATCACCTGACCTTTGCCTGCAAGGGAGGCGGCACCTGGAAAGTCCAGATCATCGGGAAAGGTGGTGTGACAAAGACCTTCACCGCATCGTCCGAATGGAAAACCGAGGACATCGAATTCGAGCCCGCCCCTTTTGAAAAAGCCTTCTCGGTCGTTTTCAGTAGTTCAGACGCGACGCTTTACCTCGATTCCCTGATGGCTTATTCGGGTAACGGTCCGCGTCCCTACGCCTCAGCGGGAGAATGCGAAGTCGCGTTGGCTGCGGCGGATTCCGAGACAGCGCAGGCACGCATCCAGTTTTCCGACACGCCTGCGCTCGTGAAATACGGCCTCACGGGAAGTTACTCCGAAGCCACTCTCAAAGCGAAGGTCACTAACATCCATGGACAGGAACGCAATCTGCCCGACATCAAGTTGCCCAAATCACAGGAAATTCACACCGGTACCTTCGATTTCAACGTCTTCCCCGAAGCGCCACTTGGATCATTCCGAATCGAAACCTGGGTTGAGCGCGATAGTAAACGCATCTCGCCGATAAACGAACTCGTTTTGACCCGGATCAGACGTCCCCTTTATTGGGGCAAAGACGCGCCGAATTCTCCCTTTGGCGATCACATCTGGCCCAACACACTCGCCGCAACCAGTATCAAGGCGGCGGGAGTCAATTGGGTTCGTGTCTTCGACACCTGCATGGCCAGCACCGGCTGGGGATGGGTCGAACGCAGCAAGAGCGAATGGAAATTCCCCGACAACAAGGTCGCCATCTACCGTGACGCCCATCTCAAAATCCTCGGCTATCTCGGTTCCGCGCCGACATGGGCCTCCTGGTTCTCGGGCCAAAAAAGTTTCTTTTATTTTGACCTGATGTATCAGCCCAAGGACATCGACGCGTTCAAAAACTACGTCCGTACAACAGCCACTCATT
This sequence comes from Methylacidiphilaceae bacterium UBA1321, assembly GCA_002306945.1. Lineage (GTDB taxonomy): Bacteria > Verrucomicrobiota > Verrucomicrobiia > Methylacidiphilales > UBA1321 > UBA1321. The sequence goes on from DBTH01000072.1 coordinate 12,628, forward strand.
ACAAAGGAGTGATCGACGAATACCAGTTTCAGAACGAACCCTGGGGCGCGAATTACTGGCACAAAGGCTACAACCCAGCCACGAAATCTTTCGATCCCGGTCTAAGCCCCGCGCTCGATTACGCGAATCTCTCCAGGATCGCCTATGAGGAACTCAAGGCATCCTATCCCGAAGCCATCCTCTACGGCTTCAATACCGCGAGGTCATCGACAAGCACCGAATGGACAAAAGGAGTCTATGAGGGCGGCGCCTATCCCTACTGCGACATGATGGACTACCACTATTATGCCAACGAACCGTGTGGATTCCCCGATGATCCCGCCACAAAATACCTTCAGTCGGCATTTGCCTATGTGGAAGAAAAAGAAGCCCAGCACGCAAAACCGCTCAAACCCGTCGTCATGAGCGAGGGCAACCCTACCCGCAGCGGCATCGTCTCTTTCAAAGGCCAAAACGACGCGACCGGTCTTTACAAAAACACAATCACCTGGCCTTCCAACGATCAATCGCTCCGGGACTCCGACTGGACTTGCCGCTACCTACTCAGTCATCTGTCTCTTGGCGTGAAACGGATTTTTCTCTACTCCGATCATTGCTATACACACTTGCTCGAACCGCCAGCCTTCCCGGTTCTTCTCGGAGCGGACGGCTACCCCTATCCCACACTGGCGGCGTTTTCAAATCTGGCATGGCTTCTTGAAGACCGGGTATTCGTAAAACGAATCGAGATTACCGACAAAGTCTGGGGCTATCTATTCGAAGGCCGGGGAGAAAGCGTCGCCGTCATCAGTGGCAAGCTTGATGCTCACTGTACGCTGCCTTCTGTCAAAAATCTCACTTACACCGATCTCTTCGGCAACCCGATACAAGGAAACGCCGAGTACAAAGGACAGATACTCTACGCTCACACCGAGCAGCCGGTTGCCAGCCTGGAAAAAGCTCTCTTACGAGCCGGGAAATAAGGCCCGACCAATTACCACGTCCCACCTCAAATTCAATCAACTAGTAATTAAAAGGAATCCACTATGAAATCCCTGATAGCAGCCGTTATTATCCTTGGAACCGTCACAGCCGGTACGCACACATACGCCGCGACATCGCAAGCACGCGTCGATATCAAAGGAACCGATTCCGCCGTCGCCCTGACTCCCGGAACCGCCGAGGGCGGGCAAATCTCCAACGCCGGATGGATACCTGATCCGGAAAAAAAGAAACAAATTCTGGTGACAATTTTCCCCGCGAGCACGGACTGGAAGCAGGCAACATTCTCCTTCACCCCCTCCAAGGACGGTTCAGTGACCCTCATTCTCCGAGGCGCATGGAATGCCGATGGCACCCAGACCTGGACCTGGTATGACGACATTCAAGCCACCGGCACCGAGATCAAAAACGCCGACTTCGAGAGCGGAAACGACGGCAGTTGGACTCTCTTCGACGACAAATACCGCAAGGCCTCGATTTCCGACATCACTAAAACCGGAAAGGGTTCAGTCAAAGTTTCCCAGGCTTTCACAGCGACGCAAAATGTCGCCGTCAAAGCCAACGTGCCCGTGACAATCACTTTCTGGTACAAGACCGAAGGCGCAAACTGACGGCTAACTCTTTTTCCGAAACTCGCGCGGGGTGAGGCCGGTCTGTTTGCGGAATTGGCGAGTGAAGTAGCCGGGGTCCTGGAATCCGGATTGGTAGGCCACTTCCGCAATAGTCGGACGTGGATTACGCAAGAGGGATTTGGCGTACTCCAGCCGTTTAATGTTGAGGTAGGCAAGAGGTGAGAGGCCGAAGCTTTTGTGAAACAGACGGCAGAGATGCGGGTAACTGTAACCGAGCGGCTTGAGCAGGAAGGTGACGTTGCTGTTTTTAAACTGCGCCTTGCGGTCGAGAATTTCCTTGGCGGAGTAGGCCAGTTGAGAGAAATCGTTTGCAGATCGAGACGACGCATGGGGTTTGTGCAGGAGTCTTACGAGTAATTCGATAAACGCGGCGCGAGCAAGGCTGCGGTGATAGGAATCGCCATTCCGCCAACGCAAAAAGATCGTATCGATGAGGCTCAGGATGGGACTGTCTGCATCGAAGGTTCCGCGTAATGCATGGAATGGTACCAAGGACGGCGTGCGAACGACGAGGCGCGCGGCGGGGCGTTTGGGAAAATAACTGCAAAACGGATGGCGGGGTTTTGGTGTGGCGTTCCAGTCGAAATGGATGCAGGAACGGAAGACGGGGCCTTTGTCGCACAGGCTAACGTGACGCACGTTCGGTGGAATGATGGCGAAGCTACCGCGTTCCATTTCCCACTCTGCATCACCAATCTGCAGGAGAAAATGTCCCTGGGAGACGACAACAAGTTCGTGGTCGTAGAGAAAACGGGGCGGTTCAATAAAACGGGTGGGCCATTCTCCTCGCCAGAGGATATTCAGTCTTGGAGACGCCCGATTGAGCCAAAATTGCATGAGTGAAATATAAGTGAAAAACGCGCTATCTGCGAGAATCAATTTTATTACATAAATATCAAATTTATCCTATTCATACCCCGTTATTTATTATGAGAAATTAGATGTGTGAAAGATGTACGACACTCAAATAAGTCCCCATTTAAAGAGAGCATTTCCAGGCAGAAGCGCACTGGGAAGCACGACGGACTGAACAACTGGTATCGGGAGCGTTTCAGCCGTCTTTTGGTCGACATGCATATACCGGATTGGGACTCACGGTTTCTGTCCAAGCTCAATCCTCGCCGTTACGTCGAAACGGTCGCGAAGTCCCGTGCTGGCGTGATCATGCTCTACTGCAATTCCCATATCGGCCTGGCGTTATACCCGTCAAAGGTGGGGCCGGTTCACCGCGCCATTGGCGATGGAGATTTTACCGGAGATGTTCTCAAGCTGGCCCACAAGAAGGGATTGGCGGTTGTGGCCTATTACAGTGCAGTTTTCAACAATGCCGCGTTTCTCGAACATCCCGAATGGCGCATCGTACCAGCGCAGGGCGAGGCACTCTATGAACACAGCCGTTATGGCACGTGCTGCCCGAATTCTCCATATAGCGAATTCGCCGTCGCGCAAACCGAGGAGATCTGCTCCAGATATGATTTCGACGGAATTTTCTTCGATATGCTGTTTTGGCCGTATGCCTGTTACTGTCCACATTGCCAGGCCCGTTTCGAAAAAGAAAAGGCGCAGGCGTTGCCGAGGACAGTGGACTGGAACGCCCCGGTTTGGGTGTCGTACACGCGGGCACGCGAACGCTGGATGAGCGAACTGGCGGGAAAATTGACAGCGGTAGTTCATCGCGTGGCTCCTTCGATGACGGTGACCCACCAGATGAGCCCGGTTCTTCATGGGTGGAAGGCGGCCATGCCTTATTCGATCACGGAGCATTGTGATTATGCGAGCGGGGACTTTTACGGGCCTCCGGTTCAACAGAGCGTGGTGTGCAAAATTTTCAGCGCGTTAAGCCGCAAGCATCCGTTTGAATTCATGACATCGCGCTGTACCGATTTGCGCGACCACGTGACTACCAAGCCGCGTTCTGAAATGGAAATGCAGGCGTTCCTGGCACCGGCCCACGCGGCGGCGTTCATGTTCATTGATGCCATCGATCCCGTCGGAACACTCAATAAAAAGGTCTACGAGCGTATTGGCGGAGTGTTTGAAAAGATGACTCCGTACGAGAAATATCTCGGCGGAAGTTCTATGGCCGAAGTGGCGATCTATGTCAGTTCCGAATCACGGTTCGATTTCCACGAGAATGGAATAGACATGGCTGGTTCCAGCCGCCGCGCGGATAACATGGGAACGGAATTTGCCGGTCAACATATGGAGGCAGTGATGGGGGCAGCGCGGAGCTTGCAGGAAGCGCACATTCCCTACTCGGTGGTGACGCGACAAAATATCAGCGAACTGGCGCGCTACCGCGTGGTTCTCTTGACGAATGTCCTGCTGATGGATGACGAGGAGACGGCGGCGTTCGAGCGTTATGTCCGCAATGGGGGCGCGCTCTACGCGAGCGGGTATTCGAGTCTTGTGGATGGAACGGGCCGCGTTCGCAAGAATTTCGCACTGGCAAAAGTCTTTGGCGTTTCCGCTCAGGGAAAGATGAACGATGCGCAGGCGTTTTTCACACCAACCGATGCGAGATTGAAAACGCAGATCGAACCACAGGAACAATTCATCCATTTCAGCGGCTGGCTTCCAGTGGCACAAAAAGGCGCTCGCGCACTCGCGTCCTTGACCCGCTGTTGGTATCCGGAAAAAGACGGCACCGTGCTCAAGCCTTCCTTCGCCAGCATCCACAGTTCGCCGCCTTCGTTGGAAGCAACTGGGCCGGGCATCGTGTTCAATCGTTTGGGGAAAGGGCATGTGATCTATGCCGCCGGGCCGATTGAAGGGGAAAAACAAAAGGTCAATCGGCGAATCGTGGCGCATCTTGTGCGGGAACTGCTGCGCGATCCGGTTGCCATCGAAGCTGTGGCCCCGGCCTTTGTCGAGCTCACGGCCTTCGACAAGTCTGAGCAACATCGGATCAATATCAGTCTGGTTTCACTCCGGCAGGAAGAGGAACCGATCCCGTGCTCGGGGAAGGTTCTCGTGCGACTGGATAAAGGGAAACGTCTCAAGACGGTACGGCGACTGCCAGACAGAAGACAGGTCGCAACGCAGTCGATTCCCGGTGGAATCGAATTTTCATTCCACGATTTCGAAGTCTTCTCCATGTACGAACTCGAATACATCAACTCCTAATCCCATACTCCTTATGAATACGAAATCCATCGCTCAACTCGCCCTCGAACAAGGGGGCGGCATCGTCCGTTTCGCTCCGAACTGGGTGCCCCGCTACTATTGCGTTCCGGGTCGCCGCATCAAGCTCCACCCCGACGACTACTACGCGCTCGGCAGCAACCGCGGCGGATTCGACGAACGCTGGTTTGCTTCGACCACTCCGGCTGACAACGGCCCGCTCACCGCACCGAACGAAGGAATGAGCTTCATCGTGCTGGAAGACGGTGGCAAGACGCAGAAGATTCTTTTCCGCGACGCGGTGGAGGAACTTCAGGGCAAGATCATCGGCGAACGACTTTGGAACCAGCATCGCGGATGGCCGATGTTTTCCAAATTCTTCGATAACATGGGGCCGCTGCCTCATCATGTCCATCACCGCGAACAGCACGCCAAACTCGTTGGTCGCCGGGGCAAGCCGGAATCCTACTATTTTCCGCCCCAAGCCAATAACCACGGCGGCGATTTCCCGTTCACGTTCTTCGGGATCGAACCCGGCGTAACGAAGGAAACCATCCGCGAGACGCTCGTCAATTTCACCAAGGGTGACAACAAGATCACCAATTTCTCCCGCGCTTACCGGCTCGAACCTGGAACGGGCTGGGACGTGCCGCCGGGAATTCTCCACGCGCCGGGCAGCCTCTGCACCTACGAACCGCAGCGGAATTCCGACGTTTATGCAATGTACCAGTCGCTTGTCGGCGATCAGATCGTGCAGGAGGAATTGCTCTGGAAGGATTGTCCACCCGAACACAAGGGTGATTTCGATTATCTCGTCGACGTGATCGATTGGGAAGCCAACACCGATCCAAACTTTGTCGCCCATCACTTCGTCCGCCCGAAATTCGTCAGGCCGCAGGAGGAGATGGACGGTTACATCGACAAGTGGATCAGCTACAAATCGAGCGCCTTCAGCGCCAAGGAACTCACCGTTCTGCCCGGTCGCACTGTGACCATCACCGACGCGGCAGCCTACGGACTCATTGTTGTTCAGGGCCACGGCAAGCTCGGTTCCTGGTCAGTGGAATCACCTGCATTGATCCGTTACGGACAACTCACATCGGACGAATTCTTCGTGAGCGAGCAAGCAGCGAAAGCGGGCGTTGTCATCGCCAATCCCTCGCCGACCGATCCGCTCGTCATGCTCAAGCATTTCGGCCCAGAGAATCCGGATTTGATTCTTTGATCGGATCGCGTTATCAAGGGGAGCAAGATGAAACCTATCCTCTGTCACGGTCAACTCTCGTGGAAAGTTCAATCCAGCTGCGTGCAAGCATTTGTCACGCAGTTGGGAGCACAACTGGCTCCGGTCAAATTCCGGCTTGGCTCCCGCACTATCGAACCGTATTCGGTGTCGCCCTGGGCGGAGGAGAAAACCGAACCAGGCTTGTGCGGAATGCTGCGCGCCCTGCGGGGGGATTTCTTCTGCCTGCCTTTCGGCGGCAACGAAATTCCCTTCCGTGGCGAGAGCCATCCGCCGCATGGCGAGACGGCCAATTCGAAATGGAGTTTCGAATCGTTGCAAAATGACGAGGCGACCGCGACCCTGCACCTTTCTCTCCGGCCCAAAGTTCGACCGGGCCGGGTGGATCGATTTTTCACCCTGCGTGAGGGACACACCGCTTTTTACTGCAGCGATGTGGTCAGCGGAATGAGCGGCCCGATGGATATCGGCCATCACGCGATATTGCGTTTCCCAGACCAACCGGGCGCGGGCCAGATCAGCACCAGCCGGATATTACGCGCACAAGTGTTTCCATCGCAGTTTGAAGATCCGGCGCAACGCGGTTACAGCAGCCTCAAACCCGGAGCCCTTTTCAAGCAGCTCGACCGTTGTCCGGCACTCAATGGCGGTTTCGCCGACCTGAGCCGTTACCCGGCGCGCCGGGGATTTGAAGATCTCGTCATGCTCACGCACCGCGCGGCGAAGGACTTTGCCTGGACGGCGGTGACTTTTCCCGAGGAACGCTATGTCTGGTTCGCATTGAAAGACCCCCGCGTCCTGGCGTCGACGATACTCTGGCTTTCCAACGGCGGACGGCATTACGCGCCGTGGAACGGTCGGCATGTCAATGTGATGGGCATTGAAGACGTCACCTCCTACTTCCACTATGGCCTCGCGCAATCGGTCAAAGCGAATCCGATCCGGCCCGGCAATATTCCAACCGTAGTGCAGTTGCAGAAAAAGCAACCACTGACAGTCCGTTACATCATGGGCGTGGCGGCGATTCCGGCCGGATTCGACCGGGTCAAATCAATCCGGCGCGCGGAGGGGGCCATTGCACTGACTTCGAACTCGGGCAAGACGACAACCGCCTCTATCGACTGGAAGTATCTGACGCAATTTTGAATTGCCTGGAGCGGCGATCTCCGCACAGATAAAATGGCGGAGCCAGCGGGGCTCGAACCCGTAACCTCTGCCGTGACAGGGCAGCGCTCTAACCGATTGAGCTATGGCTCCAAAAAAAGGACATCGGCTCAATCCTTGCGGAGTGAACCGGGATGCTGAACCTAGAAAGTTTTTTGATTTGTGGCAATGTTTTTTCTCATTTTCTTTTGTCACAGCGGCCATCGCATTGCCCGGCAGCCGCTGAAAGCCGAATTTCGTTCCCGACTCCCCGAAAATCCGCCAATCTTCCTCCTGCTGCTCCTCGTGGCCATATCCCCTCGCTGATCCTGATACTGCCGTCAGCCGAGGCCAGCTCAAGCTAGCGACGCCAAATTAAACCTCTCCAATTCCTGTCATTCAATCTCTAAGGAAGTAATACACGTCTTTTTCCTTCTGCAATATTCTGCAGTAAGAATGCGTCTCGGAAGCTAACGGCTTTCCATCTCGGGAAATCACAAATCCCCAATGTCCCAATCCTCCACCCCACGCCACCTCAAGATTACCCGTGTCTGTAAGCAATAGATAACTTGGCGGCATAGGATGTTTACCCGGCCAATTTAGGAATGGGTATTGGGCTATCAACTGTACTTTGAGAGATTCTGGCAGCGTATTGCCCATGAGCACGTCTTTACCGCACCTCTGGAAAGCATCCGCCGAGAACTTCCGCAACTCGTCATATCCCGCATCCTTCTCCAAACGATGCTCCACACCCAGAACGGTGAAATACCCAGGCGTATGCCAAGGTAAATTCCATATAACGCTTCCCACTAATATCACCACTACCAAAGAGCTTGTCGTAAACTTGAGATTTCTCCTCACAAACAGCGTAGTAATAAAACAGGCAACCAACGCAAGCAAAGCCAGCATCGCAACAGAAAAAGAAATGATTCCAGAAAGAAGCCATATACCAGGATCTATGCGAATCAAATAGCCATCCAATTTGCACAAGCACACCATCCCCACACTCAGCACCGATAGAGCGATGACGATGATTTTCATAGTCTATTCAACCGCCAGCGTGCCTTTGGTGACGCCGAGCTGGTTGAGGACCTTGATGCGAGAGACGAGCGTGGCGGCATCGATGGAACCGCTGAAAAGATCCTGATAGGCGGTGAGGACACGGACGGCGTCATCGGGTGATTCGTTGAGGAATTCGATCCGAAAGGCGCGTGCGCCCGCATCGAGGAATTCGCGGAGGTAGCTTGCGCCGCTCTGGGCCTGGCCGTTGTAGACGGTGTTGCGACAGCCGACATCGGCTTTGACCGGGTGGCGCATGCCGATACGGTCGAGGAGTTCGAGCTTGTGCTCTTCGCACGGGCGTCCGCAGTTCGTATAGTCGGTTCCTTTGGAGAGGAACGCGGCAAAGACGCAGTGCTCCATATGAAACATCGGGATGTGCTGGTGGAGCGTGATCTCGAACCATTCGGGCGGGGCGGCCCGCAAGAGGGACAATACCTGATTGGCATTCAGATCGTAGGAGACGGTCATGCGTTGAAGTCCTTCGCGCATGAGGAGCGCCGCGCTGAGAGGATTCGACACATTGAGCGAAAAATCGCCCAGTCGCGGCAGCGGGCTGTTGCGGAAATAATCGATGGCTCCCAGATTGCGAACCAGCACGCCGTCCGGCGCGTAGGATTCGATCAACTGGAAGAAACCCTGTTCGCCCGCTTTCTGAATGCGCGGCGTGGCGAGGGAAAGTTTCGCCTCGGCACCGAGTTTGCGCACGAGGGCGACGGCGTCCTTGTAACGGCGCACATCCTCAAAGTCGGCATAGAACCGGCGCAGACCGCAACTGTGTGCGGCTTCGATTTGTTCGAGCGTGCGGCAAAGGACGGCAATCTCCGGTTCTCCCGCAGCAGGAGCTTTACGTTGCGCGGCGATTTCGACCAGACGACGTTCGAGCAGGGGCCGCGTGGTGGGAACCTTCAACGCGCCTGTCTTCTGCGCGGCAAGTTTCGATTCGAGCGCAGCGACCAATTCGCGGCGCAGGCGATTGAGTTCACTGACGGGCAGGATGACACCGGCAGCGAGATTATTACGCAATTCGCCGAGTTCGAATCCGGTTTCACCGAGCCGACCGAACTGGTCGCGGAGTTTCTCAATGGTGAGCGGTTGCTTGCGCGCGACATCGAGCGGCATTTCGGATTCCAACACGGCGAAGAGGCCGAGAAGTTCCGCGCGCACCTGCATCTTTTGTCCCGCCGCTCCGGAAACAGTGAAGTTCACCGTCTTGCGTGGAACCGCAATCTCACCCTCGAACGAGCGACGGAGTTCCTTGTCGAGTTGCGGATCGTCGGTCTTCCAGATGCGGTCACCGACGCGCAACCTGGAGAAATCGATCTTGCCGTATTGGAAGAAACATTTTTGACCGCGAATTTCGTACACGCGACCGCCCTGTTCCTCGTCGGTGTCGCCACCGGTGTCGAACACGAGACCGTCCCCCGGCTTGACCGGAGTTTGCGGTTCGCATTCAACAAAGTCGCGGCCGATGTAACGGATGAAGCCGACGAACGCGCCGCGCTTTTTGCCGTACCGCCCATGAACGAGTTCCTGGTGGTTAACGCCGCGAATCCAGCCTTTGTAGAGGCCGCGGGAGAAAACCATTTCCAGCTTGTAACGATCCTCCGCGCTTGCGGGAACTTCCGGCAGCGGTTCGGTCGAGGGAGCGGCCACTTGCGCAGCCCACGCGGCATCGATGGCCTTGCGATAAACATTCGTCACGGCGGCAACGTACTCGGGCGCTTTGAGGCGACCTTCGATTTTAAAGCTCGCGATGCCGAGTCGGATCAACTCGGGGATTTCCCCAATCGCCGCGAGATCCTGCGGGGAAAGAAGGTAGCGGCGGTCGCCAAGATCCTTGAGCGCTCCGTCAACGAGGAGTTCGTAGGGCAAACGGCACGCCTGGGCGCATTCTCCGCGGTTGGCGCTGCGCTGGCCGAGGGCTTCACTCGTCAGACATTGGCCGGAATAGGCGACGCAGAGCGCGCCGTGAACGAAGACTTCGAGTTGAGGAGCGTCAGCATCGTCGAATTTTTCGAGTTCACGAATGGAGAGTTCCCGCGCCAGCACGACGCGGTTTAGGCCGAGTCGTTTTGCAAAAGCCACGCCCTCGGGCGACGTGAGTGTCATCTGCGTGGAAGCGTGAATCGAGAGATCGGGCACCACATCCCGCGCGAGCGCGGCGAGTCCCACGTCCTGAATGAGAACCGCATCGACCCCGGCCTTGGCTAGCGTAATGAGATAACGCTGCGCCTCGTCGAGTTCATCGGTGAAGACGAGGACATTGAAGGTGACGTAGGCTTTGACGCCGCGCTGATGAAGAAAATCGATCAACTTCGGCAGGTCGGCTTCGGTGAAATTATCGGCCCGCAGGCGTGCATTGAACCGGGACAACCCGAAATAGATCGCATCCGCTCCGTTGGCCACCGCCGCGCGGACGCATTCCCAGTCTCCGGCCGGGGCAAGGAGTTCGGGCTTCGTGGCAGATGGCGGAATAGGCATAAGAAATCAATAGTACCATCAATGGCTGCCAGCGTCACGAGAAGTTACTGTACTGCCGCAGTAAGGGGTGCATGACGCCGAAGTTACCAGACAGCGTGAGCGCCGGGGTGTGTCAAGCTTCACGGAATATCTAGCACTTGCTCTACATTGTCTACGGATTTTGATGACCTTAAGAATCAGCGGTAACTTTGGTGTCATGCACCCCGCAGCAAGAGTAAAAACTTGCCTGTTTGGTAATTTCCATTTCTCCAGTTGAAAAAATCGAAAACACAGCGATGATTATTCCTCGCCGAATGAACAGAAAACCAAAGACTTCCACTCCACACGGACATCACGTACTGCCCCAGGCCTATGCCGATCTCGGATTCGCCAAGGTCGATCTCGCCCGCCGCAAACGCCAGGGCCAGGGGGAAGTCATTTTCGGTATGGGCAAAACCCCCGTCCAGACCGTCGCCATCGCACGAAAACTCGTTGAGAACGAAGGTTTCGCCCTCGTCACCCGCGTCGACAGGTCGCAGGCCGAAGCCCTTCTCGAAGTCTATCCGAAGGCGTTCTGGAGCGAAGCCGCCCGCATCGTGCGCATCGGCAAAGTGTCGCCAGCCCGTCCCCTGCCCGGCTTTATCGGTGTCGTCTGCGCCGGAACCAGCGACCTGCCCGTTGCCGAGGAAGCCGCCGTCACCGCTGAATCGTTCGGCCAGAAAGTTCGCCGCATTTACGACGTCGGTGTCGCCGGTCTGCACCGACTGCTCGCACAGGAGCCCGATTTGCGCCGTGCGCGCGTCCTCATTGTCGTCGCTGGGATGGAAGGCGCCCTGCCCAGCGTCGTTGCGGGACTCGTCGACCGGCCCGTCATCGCTGTTCCCACCAGCATCGGCTACGGCGCCAGCTTCGGCGGCATCACCGCTCTGCTCGGAATGCTCACTTCCTGCGGATCGGGCGTCACTGTGGTCAACATCGACAACGGTTTCGGCGCGGCCTTTGCCGCTGTGCAGATCAACCGCCTTTCGCACACCCGGTAAATTTCACCCGCAACAAATCCCTTTTCCGAACATCAACCCCTGAATCACCCATGAAAACCCTCTATTTCGACTGTTTCTCCGGCGCAAGCGGCGACATGCTCGTCGGCTCCCTCATTGATCTCGGCGTGAAGCTCTCCGCCATCGAATGGGAACTCGGCAAGCTCGACCTGCCCGACAAGTACCACCTCCACGCCAGCCACGAGGAACGTCAAAGCATCACCGGCATCAAGTTCACCGTCCACGACGAATCGCTCCACAAATGCTGCGGAGCCTCTAGCCACGGAGAGGAGCACGTTCACGAGCACACGCACGAGCGCGAGCATGAACATCTCCACGAAGAACAACATCATCACGATGAACAGGCTCACGAGCACCACCACCACGATCACGAGGAGCACGAACATTGCGGACATGACCACGGCCATGAACATCACCACTCCCACGAAGACGCGGACGATGGCAGCGAATTCATCCACGAGCAGGGTGCGCCGCATGAACACGTTCATGGCCGCAGCTATGAGCAGATCCGCCAATTGCTCTCCGACAGCGGTCTGTCCGATTTCGTCAAGGAACGTTCCCTCGCCGTCTTTCACCGCATCGCCGTCGTCGAAGGCAAAATCCACGGCATCGAACCCGAAAAAGTCACCTTCCACGAAGTCGGCGCGCTCGATTCGATCCTCGACATCGTCAGTTTTTGCATCGGCATCGAAAAACTCGGCAAGCCGCGCATCCTGGCCAGCCCGCTCGTCGATGGCACTGGCTGGGTCGATTGCGCCCACGGTCGTTTCCCCGTTCCCGCGCCTGCCACTCTCGGATTGCTGACCGGAATCCCGATCACACAAAGCAGCGAACCGCACGAACTCATCACCCCAACCGGTGCGGCCCTGTTGGCCGAATTCAGCGAAAGCTTCGCGCCGTTGCAAAATTTCAAAATCGAAAAGACCGCTTACGGCCTCGGCACACGTCAGTTGAAGTCCCGCCCCAATGTCGTTCGCGCCCTGCTCGGCGAAACTGACTCCGCCCCCGCATCTACCGCACCCGCCACAGCCTCCAGCGACGAACAGGATACCGTTGTCATCCTTGAAACCAACCTCGACGACCTGCCCGGCGAATTGATCGGCGACGCGCAGGAAAAGCTCTTCGCCGCCGGCGCGCTCGATGTTTTCTACCAGCCGATCCAGATGAAAAAGAACCGCCCCGGCGTGTTACTTTCAGTGATCGCCACTCCTGCCGACGCGGGCAAACTGAGCGAATTGATCCTCACCCGCACATCGGCCTTCGGCGTGCGCCAGACCACGGTTCAGCGTTTGAAACTCCGGCGGGAAATCAAGACCGTGCAGACATCCTTCGGTCCAGTCGAAGTCAAATTCGGCTACCGTGGCGATAAACTCGTCCAGGCCGCGCCGGAATACGAATCAGCCAGGAAAGCGGCGGAAGCCAAAAACGTTCCGCTTCAGAAAGTCTACGACGCAGCACGTCACGCGGCGGGCTGTTAAAATCCCGCCCTATCCACTTATTCAAGCAGGCATGGACTCGGCAGGCTCCTCGGCCTGCGCTGCAAGGCGGTGCAACATGCGCCAGAATATCCAGCAATGCAGCGGGTAGAGCGCGTACCAATAGAGAACTCCGGCCAATCCGCTGGATTCGAACAACGCCGTCTGGATCAATTCGCACGTTCCGTCCTTGAACGGAATGATGCGGAATTGCAGCCACGCCTTGCCCGGCAATTTCATCTCCGCGCGCAACCGCAGAAGCCAGTTCGGCTCGGCGATTTCGATCCGCCAGAAATCGAGCGTATGCCCTTCGATCAATGCCACCGTCTCCGAACGGCGCATGCCCACGCCGCCAAGGCATTTGTCCACCCAGCCGCGCAATTGCCACGCCCAGTTCAACGTCGGCCATCCGTTGCGGCCACCGAGACTGCCCAAAACGGCAAACATCTGCGCCGCCGCCGCATTGACCCGGCAATGCCGCCGTTCGCGATAAATTCCTTCTGAAAGCACCCGGACCGGCTCAGACTCAGTGACCGGCTCCAACGACTTCGAGAGGCACTCTTTTTCGCCCTCGCTCAGGGCTTTCTCAATGGCCTTGTGACAATCCATCGGCTTGATTCGCGGAAACAATGTGGCCGCCAGATCGTTGCGCACCACCACTTCGTTTCGTAAACCGTCAATCAACGGGCGCGCGATCCCGGTCGGAATCGGTGTCACCAACCGAATCCAGTACGACGAAAGCCGGGGCGTCAAAAACGGAATCGGAATCAGGAATCGACGCAACCCGCGCACCTTGGAATACAACTTCATCAGACCTCCGTAGGTCAGCACGTCGCTTCCGCCAATCTCAATGATCTTGCCCGCGCTCTTGGGATGGGTCAGCGCCCCCATCAAATACTCCAGCACATGGCCAATCGCTATCGGCTGTGTGCGCGTCGAAACCCACTTCGGGCAGATCATAAACGGCAGTCGTTCGGTAAGGTAACGGACGAGTTCGAACGACAAACTCCCCGCGCCAATGATGACCGCCGCGCGAAATTCGGTAACCGGAATCCCCGCCTCGCGCAACGCCTCGCCCGTGTCGTGCCGCGAACGCAGATGCTCGGAAAGTTCCGCTTCCGGATCGCCGAGTCCACCGAGATAGACGATCCGCTTGACGCCCTGTTCACGGGCAACCTGGCCACAATTGCGCGCCGCCGCCAGATCGAGCCGGGCAAATCCAACCGGATCGTTGGCCATGTTGTGAACGAGATAAAAAATCGTCGAAACGCCCTCCATCGCCTTCGGAAGCGTCTCCGGGCGCAGGACATCACCGGTTACAATCTCCGGCTTTTCCGGTTCCCTCATCCACCACTGCGATTGAACATGGATCGGATGCCGCACCAGGCAGCGCACACGGTAACCGGCCCGCATCAACAGCGGCACAAGACGGCTGCCCACATAACCAGTGGAACCAATCACCAGAATACGAGCTTTGGCCTTGGCGGACATTTAACCGATACTATCGGCATTTTATTCCAAAAATCGAGCTATGCTCTTGTTTTTGCAGAACCAGGTCGACTCTCGCGCCACTCCCCGTCTATGCGGGGAAAAAACGTTTTGGGAAGACAAATGGCTACTTTTCGTAACCGAGAAAGCGATCCAGTTCCACGCCTCCCGCCGCCTCAAATATCTTTTCGCAATTGTCGTTCCAGTAATCTTCCACGACCGAACGCCCACCCGACCATGTCTTCGTTTCCCGGCCCATGACCGCCAATAGCAACGCCTGCGCCGCCGCATCCGAAAGTTCCACCCCCACATGCGCGCCCATTTTTCGCACCAGGCCCAACTGCGCTTCGGCTCCACAATCGCCGCAAAGCGTCTCGAAACAAACCGCCAGCGGCATCCGGTGCTTCTTCCATCCGCAGATATAACGATAGAAACTCATCAGTGTCGGTGTATAAAAGTGAAGAAACCGTTCCATCCTTAGATGCGGTTCCTTCTCCTGCCGCCAAGCGGTATATTTTGGACTACCCCGGCCCGGACGCTCGTACCAGCGCATGTGCGAAATCATGCAGGCCCGCAACTCGCGGTAGGCAAACAGACATTTGAATCCGGAAAGCAACGCCAGATTCGGCCGACTGTAACAGAGATGTCCCGGCGCAAATTGCCCCGGTAGAATGAATCCAACACTTTTCTCCAGCGGCGAGTTATTCGCAAACTCCTGATACCGCTCGACCATCTCCTGAATCGTGTGGTTGCGATAATCGTGAAAACCGGTTTCCCACAAATGGACACCCGTTGAAATCATCCCCAGTTGTTCGAGTATCGCACCGATCAGGTACGTTCCCGATTTCGGAATCGAAATGATGAAAATCGGCCATTGGCATTTACCGAGTTGCGGCTTGAACGAGCGTCTCATTCCGCCTGCGCATTCCACCTCGTACAAAGCTACGGGAAAATCGTCGCTCCGCACCTGACCGGAGTCTGGACTGACCGACCGGTTCCAATGCGAACGCACCCGGTCAATGATCTCCTCCCGGCGTCGAATCTCGGGAGCTTCGTCCAAATGCCGGGACACACGTTCGAGCAGATCCAACTTCTTTTCCTCAATATTCGCCTTGGAGTCAGGGACAGATTTACTCATATAGAACATCCATTCGCCACCAGTCAGGACACGTCTGGAAATGCGACCCTCTATAAGCAGGAGGCACCGTTGCGCCTCAAAAGCACCCAAGGAACGCTCCAGCCATGTTGGCAAGCAGCAAATAGATCATCGGACACTCGATTGATAAAATAAAATTAACAAGACCACTTAATAACTCGCTGCATGGTCTTCTACATGCAACCCAAGGGATTACCTTCAACGCGCTTATTTCACTGGCCTTACCAACCGTCTTGGCCGCACTTCAAGATTTCCTTGGCCTTTCGTCCAATAATTTGGCACATAATGGATTGTGCCCACGACCGAATCCCTCCATGTTCTCGTCGTCTCCCGCTGGTTCCATGAAGAACGACGGCGGCTCGGTGGACAGCCCGGCTCGATCGGCGAACTCCTGGAAGCCCTTTCCCAGACTGGCATCCGCATGACCATCCTCTCCCAGGCAGCGGACGCTCCGCTCGAACCGCAACAGCGCGAAGCCGGAGGATTGCGGCAATTTGTCTTTGCGCGCGAAAAACGCCGCCCCGGCTGGGCTCTGCTCGACAAACTCCTCAAACCCTTTCTCCACTACCGCAAGGCCGTCACCGATGCCGTCACCATACGGCGTTTCATCACGCAAACCGGCCCCTACGATGCCGTCATAGCCCAGTGTGAAGAACCCGACGGCGTCGGCTGCGCCATTGCGTCACTCTGTGGGAACTTCCCCCCGTTACTGACGATGGTCTACGATTTGCGCTACCGTTTCGACGGAGAGCAACTCGATTTCATCCACTGCAAAAGCCTCGGTTTCGTCTTCCGGCGCTCGGCGCGCGTCGTAGCGATTTCCGACCTCGCCGCCGAATGGCAGATCCAGCACTACGGAGTTCCACCAGAAAAATCGGGCTTTTGCCGCCTCCACCTCACCCGCCCTTTCCTGCACGCCCTGAAAGAAAATAAAGTCCCCTTGGCACCGCCTGAAAACCGCATTCTCTTTCTCGGCGCCCTCAACCCAAAGAAAGCACCGGACGTTTTCCTGCGCGCCGCAACGCTCGTTGCCAAAGACCTGCCCGGCTGGAAATTCGCACTCACCGGCGACGCAACGACCAGGGCCGATCACTGGCTGCACCAACTCCGCGCCATGGATCAGACACCGCCGCTGGCCGGAAATGTCGACTGGCTCGGCATGCTCACCCCTGCCCGCGTCCGCGAGGAAATTTGTCGCGCGAAAATCGTCGTCTGCCCCTCGCTGATCGAAACTTTTTCCCGCACAACCGTCGAAGCTCTCGCATTGGAGCGGCCTGTCATCGTCACCGAAACCACCGGCGCGGCTTCCTGGGTTCGCGAGACCGGTGCCGGTCTTGTCATCCCCCCAGCCAATCCCACCGCCCTCGCCGCCGCCATGCGCCAACTTGCCCTCACCCCGGACGATGCGAGCGCACGCGACGCCTCCAAACGCATTCTCAGTGAATTGACTCCCGAAAAAGCCGCCCAGGATCTCCTCCGTGAAATCAGCAACGCCATGGCAACCGCGTAAACACTCTCAACCCTGCCTGGAAAGACCGGCGGCCGCCGTTTTCACCGCCGCGATAAAACGGGTCGCAAACTCCGGCGCATCAGACGCCGTCACCGCGCCGAGTACCAGCGGCGGCAACTTCGGCACAATCGGAATCAACTTCAACTGCGGCCCCGCCAACGCGCGCAGGGACGAAGTCACAATCGCCACACCCCGACCCGCTTCGACCGAAGCCACAAGTCCCGTCACGCTGTCGTATTCCTGCATCGCCAACGGCTCGAACCGCAGCCGCGCAAACAACCCCGACATCCATTCCTGATACTCCGGGTAATCTTCCCGCGTGTAACCGATGAACCGTTCATTCCTCAGTTGCTCCGCGCCCACCGCCCTCCGCCGCGCCAGAGGATGCGACGCGCACACTGCGCAAAAAAGCGGATAACTGACGATCTCCCGGAACACCAGCCCCCGCCCCTCCTTGCGGGAAGGCCGCACCGTCAACGCCACATCCAGCTTGCGCGCATTCAGCCGCTCGATGCATTCGACCGTCGACAGGTCGTGCAGGGAAACCCTCACTCCGGGACATTCGTTTTCAAACCGGCCCAGCGCCCGCGGCAAAATCTCCACCGTCAACGACGGCGCATAACCCACGCGCAATTGCCCCCGATCCCCCGCCGCAATCGCCCGCACCGTCTGCACCGCCTTTTCCGCCCGCAACAACACCTCCCGCGCCTCGTTGAGAAAAAGTTTTCCCGCCTCCGTCAGAACGAGCGATTTCGCCGTGCGTTGAAACAACTTCACACCGAGCTCCTCCTCCAGATCGCGAATCTGCCGGCTCAGCGGGGGCTGCGAAACGTGCAGCCGCAACGCGGCCCGCGTCACATTCTGCTCCTCGGCAACGGCGACAAAATAACGCAAATGGCGGAGTTCCATATCGACGGTTTCAGGGTGTCATCGAAAAGCCAGCATACCCGAAAGGTATTGTCAGGCAAGGAACATAGTATTTAGAGATTCCCGGGAACCGGTGTTTATTGATCCCAACGAAAGAAGGAAGCATGAAACAAATCCGTAAATCCAGCGAACGCGGCCACGCCAATCACGGCTGGCTCGATTCCCATCACACTTTCAGTTTCGCCGACTATTACGATCCCGCCCACACCCATTACCATTCCCTCCGCGTGATCAACGAGGATCGCGTCGCCCCGGAAATGGGTTTCAGTACCCATCCTCACCGCGACATGGAGATCATCACCTACGTCATCGACGGGGCCTTGCGCCACCGCGATTCGATGGGACACACCGCCGTCATGCGCCGCGGCGACGTCCAGCGCATCAGCGCCGGAACCGGCATCGAACACAGCGAAATCAACGATTCTACGACTGAACCGGTTCATTTCCTCCAAATCTGGATACTGCCCGACCGCAAAAACGTTACGCCCGACTACGCGCAAAAGTCGTTCGACAACGCCACCACCGGACGCCTGCACCTGATCGCCTCCAAAACAGGCCGCGACAGCTCGTTGCCTATCAATCAGGATGCCGATCTCTATCTCGGAAAATTGAACCGGAATTCCTCCCTGTCCTTTTCTCCCCGTGCCGACCGCCACCTCTGGATTCAAATCATCCGGGGACCGCTCTCGGTCAACGGAACCGATCTCGAATCCGGGGACGCCCTCGCGCTGGACAAGGCCGCCGAAACGACCTTCTCCGCAGGCAATGCGACCGCCGAATTTTTACTCTTTGATTTGAACTGAAAACCACAACACCCCGAAAGGAATCCCCATTATGTCCAAAGTCCTCCATATCGAAGCCTCCCCGCGCGGCAAACGTTCTTCATCCATCGACGTCGCCCAACACTTTCTCCAGGCCTACCAGGCCGCCCATCCGAACGACATCGTCGAAACCCTCAACGTCTGGCACTCCGGATTGCCCGAGTTCGACGGCGACACGCTTGACGCCAAATACGCCGTCCTTCACGGTCAAAAGCACACTCCCGAACAGGCCACCGCCTGGAATGCCGTCGTGCGGATCGCGGAGCATTTCAAGACCGCTGATAAATACGTCTTTTCGCTCCCGATGTGGAATTTTGGCATCCCGTACAAGCTCAAGCAATATCTCGACATCCTGCTCCAACCCGGCCTGACCTTCAGTTTTTCCCCAACCGAAGGTTACAAGGGACTGGTCACCGGCAAACCCGTCGTAGTCATTTATTCCCGTGGCGGTGCCTTCGGGCCCGGCACCGGAGCCGAAGCTTACGATCAGCAAAGCGCCTACCTGCGCCAGGCTCTCGGGTTCATCGGTTTTACGAATATCCACGAGCTCTTCGTCGAACCGACCCTCGCCAGCCCCACTTCAAAAGATGAAGCGGTCGCTGCCGCCAATCAAAAAGCCACCACTCTCGTCACCGGCTTCTGATCGGGGGCTCTGCCCCCATATTCCCCGCCAAGGGTATGATACCCTTGGAACCCCACTAAAAGGGCGGATGGCGGTGCCCGTTGCGGGCACCTTGCCATCCGCCCTTTTTGAGGTATCCAAAGGAAATCATTTCCTTTAGCAGGAGGTTTGGAGGAAGGAGTCCTCCATCAGGAGACGTACTGCCAGTGAGGAGTAAGGTTGGCGGTAAGCGGTTTCTTGAACTTGGTCGCTTCCTCCGGGGTCATCGACGGATTCTTGTGCGTGACACCCATATAAGCTGTCAGATGAACATAAGCATCCGTATTGAGCACGACGCCGCTGAACGCTTCCGCTCCGGGGCCAATGGCCAGTATCGGCGCGTAATCGGAAGTGTGCGTTGTCCCGGTCCAACCGATGCCGGTGTAATTGCCGGTGAATTCGCCGAGCAACCCGACAAAACCGTTATGCTGCTGATTGCCCAACCGCTTCGACTTGAAGCCCGGCGTGAACGTTTCGACCAACGCCTGACATTCCTCCGGCGAAAGCGTCAGACCCGTTCCCGCTTTCACGCAGGCAAGGACATCTTCGGGTTTGAGCGACTTGCCAGACTTCACGATCTGCTGGAGATCGGACTGCATCAGAGCCGTCGAAACGCGAAAATCCTTCAGCTTGGCAAAGCAGGCATTGCTCTGCGCGTACTCCGACCCCATGCCGATCAGGCCCGGATTGGAATTGCCGTGGTCGGTCGTGATGATGACCAGCGTATCGGAATGGCTCTTTACGAAATCGAGCACCACGCCGATGGCGGCATCGAAAGCGAGTTGATCCCAGACCAACGCTGCCGGATCGTTCGCGTGGGCCGCACCATCAACCCGCCCGCCTTCGATCTGGAGCAGGAATCCACCCGGATGTTGCGAGAGCGAACGCAGTGCCAGCGTCGACATTTCCGCGAGTGTGGGAACGCCCTTGAGCAGCGCCGGATTATTGTTCTGATCGACCGTATACGGCAGGTAATGCGGATCGAAAAGTCCGAGAATGCGCGGCTGCGGCGATGCCTTCAGCACCTGATCGCGCGTGTTCAGGAAAGAATAACCCGCCTTGGCGAATTCCCCTGTCAAGTCGCGACCGTCCTTGCGCAACTTCGCATCGAAAAACTTCAAGCCACCACCCATAATCACATCGACGAGATCGAGATATTGCGGCGCAATATTGATTTCATCGTTGCGATCTTCCACCGCCGCCGCAAAACCGGCCGGTGTGGCATGCGTCACCGTCACCGTCGTGACCAATCCCATTTTACGGCCCGACTCCTTCACTGATTGCGCAATCGGCACAAGCTTGACGTCGTTGGGCAGGACGTTGATCGAGTGATTCGTAATGCGCGTTCCGCTTCCCCACGAGGACGAGGCGGCCGAGGAATCGGTCACCAGGGAATTGAGCGAGGCCATGTCGAAAAAGCCGTGCACCGTTCCCGCCTGTCGAGCCAGCGCGTGCCAATGCGTTTCACCCTTGCCGATCAACCGGGAAAACGATTCGGCCAGTACCGGGACTCCGGCGCTCATGCCGTCGGCCACCATAAAGATGATGTTTTTGGGTTTCTTCGACACCGAACCAGCGGTCGTCTCCGAGGCAAAAACGGAAGTCAACGGCAGGGACGCCGCTCCCAGAGCGGCCCCAGCCCCGATCTTGAGCGCCTGACGGCGCGTAAACGAAACGGAACTCATGTTCCTAAAAATAGCAGGCTA
Source organism: Methylacidiphilaceae bacterium UBA1321 (assembly GCA_002306945.1). Taxonomy (GTDB): domain Bacteria; phylum Verrucomicrobiota; class Verrucomicrobiia; order Methylacidiphilales; family UBA1321; genus UBA1321. The sequence goes on from DBTH01000072.1 coordinate 34,074, forward strand.
CCTGAAAACTGCACTCAACAAATGCGTAACGTTTCGAGATCTCCTCACCTGGCAGAGCCAGAACTATTGACCTCTGCAAAATAGACTGACAATCGACAGAGTCATTTATTGCTTCTAAGAAGAAGCAGTCTATTGGACAAGAGTTTCTCTTTTGGAGAAAAGTTAGCCGATCCTTCGACGTCGCTACGCTCTGCTCAGGATGACGCCATGAGGTGTCATTTTTCGAGCGAATTTAACCCCATCCAATGTCATCCTGAGCAGAGCATAGCGACGTCGAAGGATCGGCTTGATAGCTTACGGAGGTGACAGTGTAATGAGAGGCTTCAACCCTCCGCATTTACTCGAATTGCATACGCTCCACTTGTCAGTCTATTTTGCAGATTTCAATAAGAGCTTTTTAACGAAATTTAAAGGCAACGGATTTTATCAGGGAATGGAGAAATGACGCAGAGATACGAGCGAAAATCAAGGCGCGACGAGGGCGCATATTGCAACGCAATCTGTAACCGGGAAGCAACGATGAGTTTCGCTCGAAGATCAAGCCAGTTCTCCGTTTCATGGTGAAATATCCGGGCTAACGCAAAACTACTTCCACATCATCACCACCGTCGCCCCGGCCACATTCATGATCCCGGCGAAAATCATAATCACTCCCGCGACCGCCCCTTCCTCGCGTCCAATCTGACACGCCTTGGCCACGCCCAGCCCGTGCGCGCCCATGCCGAACATCGCACCACGCGCAAAGACCGTCCGCAACGGCAGGAAGTTGAGCAACGCCTCGCCGACCGACGCGCCGAATAACCCCGAGAACGCCACCAGCAATGCCGTCAATTCCGGTATCCCGCCCAGATTTTTCGACGCCGCCACCGCAAAGGGCATTGTGATCGAACGCGGAAACAAGCTCGCTTCCTGCGCCGGTGTCAGCGCCAGTGCCCAGGCAATCACCCAGGCACTCAGGATTGAAATCAGACAACCCGCCACGATGCCGAATGTGAGAATCCTCCAGTTGCGCCGGATCAATTCGCGCTGTTCGTAGATCGGCAGGGCAAAGGCGACCGTCGCAGGTCCAAGCACCACCATCAGCCAATTCGTCCCGCGCACATACTCGTGGTACGAGGCGTGAAATCCGATCAGCGCCCCGCTGCAAACGGCCCACGTCACCAGCATCGGCGACGTCCACCAGCGCGGAAAAACGGAGTAAACCGCCCTCGCGCCAAAGTAGACCACGAGCGTCAACGCCAGCCACAGCCAGGGGATGAAATCGAACGATCCCATTACAACCTCTCCCCGATCACTCCAAACCGCTTTCGAGCGACAGACCGCGTGCGCGGAAGGAAGCGCCCCGCATGGCGCTGCGCGATTGCTTCACATAGACCGCGAGCAGTTGGGGATTGGAAACCGGAAGCCGCCCGAGCGGTTTCACGGAGGAAACAGGAAGCGTTTGATTCATGCCGCGCACAAAACGAAATGCGAGATCGACCACTAGCGCCGTACCAACCATGACCGACAGGGTTCCGACGAGTACCGCGACGATGAACTTGACTCCGAGCCAGCCGAAGAATTCCGGGTGACTGACGAAAGCGACCATCGCCGGGATAAAGAAAAGAGCGAGGTGATCGATCAGGCTGTTGGCGCCGCGCTTGATCCAGCTCGGAGAGATCCAACCGCCCAGCAACGCCGCAATCAGCACAAACAAACCCAGCACGCCGCCCGGCAAGGGAAGACCAGTCCGGTCAACCACCACCTGGCAAACCGCCCAGGTAACACCCAGAAGAGCCATTTGGAGCCAGCGGCTCGACTCAACGGCGGTTTTCAGGGATCGGTAGGCGAGGGATAAGCTTTGCTTCATGCCTTAATAAGTACCACCGATTGTTCGATTCTTAAAATGAATAGATTGAATATTATCTATTCCGTATTAGAATAGCTCCCATGGAACTTCGTAACATTCGCGCCCTCGTCGAGGTGGAGCAACGCGGCGGTTTTTCTGCTGCGGCTAAAGTCCTCGGCATGACCCAACCGACCGTCTCGAAAGCCATTCAGCAACTCGAACACGATTGCGGCTTTCCGTTGATTGAGAGACTCGGTAAAGGCGTCGAGCTTACCACGGCAGGCGAAATTGTCTATCGCAGAGGTCTCAATATGTTGACCGAACGCGATCACTTGATGGCCGAACTGGCCGGTTTGCGCGGACTGACCCGCGGTCGTCTCAAGCTCGGCATTCCCCTTCTCGGCAGCAGCCTCATCTTTGCCCCGCTCATGGCCGCCTACCGTCGGAAATTCCCGGAGATCGAAATCGAACTCCACGAACACGGCAGCGCCCGGCTGGAAGAGGCCGTCCGTGCGGGTGAAATCGAGATTGGCTCTTCACTCCTGCCCGTGCCCGACGATTTCCGCACCCAGCCGTTGCGCGACGAACCGCTCACCGTTCTCCTGCCGGAAGGTCACACGCTGGCCAAACGCAAGAAACTCAAGCTCGAAGAATTGAAAGCGACACCCTTCATTCTCTACGAGAGCGGCTTTGCATTCAGTTCGGTCATCCTCAACGCCTGCCGCCGGCACGGTTTTGTTCCCATCGAAGCGGCCCGAAGCGGCAATCCCGACTTCATCGTCGCACTGGTCGCCTCCGGTCTCGGCATCGCGCTCATGCCGCGCATGGTCGTCGAATCCGGTTCCTTCCAATCTATTCATTGTGTCCCGCTCGATGAAGACGACCTGCGCTGGCAACTCGTCCACATCTGGCGCTACAACGCCGTCCTCTCCCCCGCCGCCACGAGTTGGCTCCAACTGGTCTCCAGCGTCATGCATCCCGAGGATAAAAATCCAAATATCGGAAACGTGGAGTAATGGAATTTGACGAGAGGCTTTATTTTATCAGGAACTCAGGGAATCATAAAAAAGCAGGAGTGAAAGGAATTCCTACCCTTCCTGATTACCTGAGTTCTTGATAAGCCCTTCGTTCTGAAATTCCGTCAGGTCTTTATTCTAATTCGCTCTCAAGATGATGCTAATGCGCGCAGATATTTTTCGGGCTGACAAGGCGTGACGAACGAGCATATCCACAGTGATCTGTGAGTGAGGAACAACGAAGTCATCCCGAAAAAGAACAAGCGAGTTAGTGTCATCTTGAAAGCGAATTAGAATTACTGCTGCTGTTGCTGGGCCGACATTTGCTGAAAGCCGTTCCCGTTCGAGTTTCCCGCCTGATCGAATTGCTGCGGCACCTGCGTCACCGTTACCCCGACGCTGAGGCTGTGCTGACCGCCGCCGAGGATGACCCCGCGCAACGGGCTCACGTCGCCAAAATCCCGGCCCCAGGCCAGTGTGATGTGCTGGCCGGAAACCTGCTGGTCGTTGGTCGGATCGAAATCGACCCAGCCTTGTCCGGGGCAATAAACCGACACCCACGCATGCGAAGCGTCGCAACCGTGCAATTTCACCTGACCCGGCAACGGCTCGGTCTCGATGTAACCGCTCACGTACCGGGCCGCAAGCCCCAGGGAACGCAGACAGCCGATTTCCAGATGCGCGAAGTCCTGACAAACACCGCGGCGCGAGGCGAGAACCTCGCTCAATGGTGTACTCACCGTCGTCGCTGCCGGGTCGAAAACAAAGTCCGAGAAAATCCGGTGGCTCAAATCCATCACGCCGTCGAGCAACGGTCGATCCGCCGGGAACGACGAGGCGGCATACTCAGCCAGTTCGCGGGAACATTTCACCAGCGCCGTATCGAAGATATACTGGTAAACCGAAAGCCCTTGCTGGCTCAAATCCTCCGGCAATCCGTCGCGCACCTGCTCCCACGATGGCGACAAGAGTGGTTCAAATGCCGGAACCGGCAGCACCTCGACCTCGCTATTGGCCTTCACCGTCAGGCAGCGATGCGGTTCCTGCACGATAAAAACCGAACCGCGATTACCGAAGGCGTCAATCCGGTCGTGAGCCACCGCAGGCGACGGAAAAACATCCAGCCGGTGCCGCCGAAAAATCTGGTTATCGGTATCCCGTGGCGACAAATGCGCGAGATGGTGCGCCAACGTCACCGGTTCGCTGTACTGATACTCCGTCACATGGGAAATGCGGTAGATCATGGCGGGAATTTCAGCTCTGGATTTGAACGGCGATGGAATTCAACTCCCGCGCCGCGACCGAATGACTGAAGTAGCGCAAGGTCAGGTTATCGGAAAAGGGAGGCAATCCCCGAACGAGCACGTCGAGCAATTGATCGAGCGCCGACCGGAAATGGTTTTCATCCGGCTTCGACAACGCTTCCACATCGGCCAACCGCATATTGGCCAATCCCGCCAGGACGATCTTCTTGGCCTGGCTCGGCAGATGATCCTCCTGTTCGCGCGGCAGGAAATCGAGATGGCTCAGAATGACGGCGAATTGATACGCGATCGAACGCGGATTCTCCTCGTCGAGCAGCAGCAGATCGAGAACGCCGGGCAGATGCGCCGGGCCGAAATAGCGGGAGCGGTAGCTCATCGAACAATCGGCCACGTCAAGCAACGCCTCCAGCAGCGAGGCATCGTCCTCGTGCGCAGTCGTCACCGTCTTGCGTAGCAGGTTGAGCATGAAGACCGCCCGTTCCAGACGGCGGCCCACATCGAGAAATCTCCAGCCCATCCCGCGCACCATGTTTTCCATCTCCATGCCGTTGAAGGCGGCGAGAATTGTGACGATGCTGTTGAGCAGGACAATCCCCTCGCCCGGTTGGGGCGCGGAGGAGGCGGCTGCGGGGAAAATTTCGCGTTCGAGATGATTGACGATGCGCCAGACATCAGGGGAAATCCGGTCTCGCAACGACGACGCGATCCAGTGCACGCGACCGAACGTTTCGCGTAATCCCATCGGCCTTCCGGTAGCGAAAACCGACTCCAGCAAATCGGCCTGCACGCGTTCAAGTTCACCCGCGAGGCAAAGATCGCCCGGACAAACGGAAGTCAGTCCCATTGCGTAAGGCGCGGCCACGAGTCGTTCCAGCGCGGGCGAACAGCGCAGGGAAGATTCATCGGTCAACTGGAGCAGCACCGTGCGCAACAGGCGAACGCCCGACTCGCAACGTTCCGTATATCGCCCCAGCCAGAACAAATTGTCGGCCACGCGGCTGGCCAGATCGTTCCCACCCCGGCGCAATTCGAGACTGGCAATCTGTGCCCGCGCGGCAATTTCCTCGGCGGCATTGCCACCGAGAACCCACGTATCCTTGCTCACATCGCCATGCTGCATGGAAACCATGCCTTGTCCACCTGCAGCCGCCACGCGCGTCAGACCACCCGGCATGACGTGATAACCGCCGTCCCGCGCCACGAGGAAAACGCGAACCACCGCCGGACGATATTCCAGCTTGCCGTTGGCCAACGTCGGGGCCAGCGACATGGCCACCTGTTCGTGACCGGTGAAATCGTGAGGACGGAAGCGCATGCGTTCCAGCAGTGCCGCTTTCTCCGGCGCGGAGAGCATTGCGTGCACGAACGGCCCGGAGCGTTCCGGCCCGAAGGTCGGGCGGACGGTGAGTTGGTCGAGATGGTCGCGCACATAATCGAACGCCTGTTTGTGGCCGCACCACCAGGTCGCCACCGAGGGCATCTTCAAATCCTCTCCAAGCAAATGACGACAGAGCGGACTCAGGAATGCGCGCAAGGCGGGGATTTCAATGAGTCCGCTACCGAGGGGATTGACGACCGAAACGTGGCCCGCCGCAACCGCTTGCAGCAAACCCGCAACGCCCAGGGTCGAATCGCTGCGCAGTTCCAGCGGATCGCAGAAATCCTCGTCCAACCGCCGCAGGATGACATCGACCTGTTGCAAGCCGCCGAGGGCTTTCAGGTAGACGCGATTGTCGCGCACGGTAAGGTCGCCGCCCTCGACGAGTGTGTAGCCGAGGTAGCGAGCCAGGTAAACGTGTTCGTAATAGGTTTCGTTGTACGGCCCCGGTGTTAATAAAACGACGCGCGGATTTTCTTTCCCGTGCGGAGCCTGCCTCTCGATCGTTTCGCGCAGCACCGTAAAGAAACCGTGCAGCCGTTTCACTTCGCAATCGCGGAACATCTCCGAGAGCATGCGCAACACCACCATCCGGTTCTCCAGCGCGTAACCCATTCCCGAGGGTGCCTGTGTGCGGTCGTTCACCACCCACCATTGGCCATCGGGTGAACGCGCCAGGTCGGCGGCGTACACGTGCAAATACGTATTGCCCGCAACGGGAACACCCGCGCAGGGCCGGAGGAAATTCGGATGACCGAGTACAAGCGCCGAAGGAAAGAATCCCTCGCGGAGCAATTTCTGCGGCCCGTACAAATCCTGAAGGATGTGATTGAGGAGCGTGGCCCGCTGGATGAGCGCCTCGGAGATTTTCTTCCACTCCGCGGAGTCGATGATGAACGGGATCGGGTCGAGTTGCCATTCGCGATCCATGCCGTGCGGATCGCCGTAGACATTGTAGGTCATGCCCTGCTGGCGGATCAAACGCGCGGCAGCTTCCCAACGACGCGAGATTTCAGTCAGGCCCACACCTTCCATTCCGCAGACAAAACGATCCCAATGCGGACGCGGCGCATGGGGCGCACTCCACATTTCATTGTAAGCCTTCACCCCGGCACGTCCTTCCTCAAAGGACTTTTGCGTTCCTGCCACGGGCGCCTCCACAAGCGTGTCTGTCATGGTTGATACGGTTCCCTGTTCCCGAATATTACTCCGGCAAACGCCGGAAATCGAGCGTCATGGGGAAATCCTTGTTCCTTTCCAGCTTCGGCTCCGGGAAATTCCCCGGCGTGTGACCGAAAGGATAGAAACGCGCCAGACGACGGCTCTCGGCCTCGTAGGCGTTGATCGGGAATCGCGTCAGGTTCATGCCGCCCGGATGGGAGACATAATAGGTGCAACCGCCCAGGGCGCGATCCATCCACGTGTCGACCACGTCGAAAATCAGCGGCGCATCGACCGGAATGGTCGGATGCAGACATTCCGGCGGTTGCCAGGCGCGGAAACGCACTCCGGCAACGTATTCACCAACCGTTCCGGTCGGATGAAGCGGCACTCGGCGGCCATTGCAGGCGATGACGTGGCGCGTGTCGATCAGGCCGTTGACCTTGACTTGCAAACGTTCGACCGACGAGTCGACATAGCGAACCGTTCCGCCCGCCGTGCCTTCCTCGCCGAGAACGTTCCACGGTTCGAGCGCCTGACGCAATTCGAGATGAACGCCCCGGCTGGTGATTTCACCGTAATAGGGGAAACGGAATTCAAAATGCGGCGCGAACCAATCGTTACGGATCGGGTAGCCCGACTTTTGCAGTTCGAGAATAACGTCCTCGAAATCCTGCTCCACAAAATGCGGCAACATGTAGCGGTCGTGCAATTCGCTACCCCAGGGAACAAGTTGCCGCTTGTACGGCTCCTCCCAGAATTTCGAGACCAGGGAGCGCAGCAGAAGCTGTTGGGTCAGGCTCATGCGCGAATGCGGCGGCATTTCAAAAGAGCGCATTTCGAGCAAGCCGAGCCGCCCCGTGCTCGAATCCGGGTTGTAGAGTTTATCGATGCAGAACTCGGCGCGGTGGGTGTTGCCGGTCACGTCGATGAGCAAATTGCGGTACAGACGATCCACCAGCCACGGCGGACAATAGCCCCCGGCAGGTGTGCGCTTGAGGGCAATATCCAATTCATAGATCGAATCGTTGCGCGCTTCGTCAACGCGCGGCGCCTGACTCGTCGGCCCGATGAACATGCCGGAGAACAGATAGGACAACGACGGGTGATTGTGCCAGTAGGCGAGCAAACTCTGGAGCAGGTCGGGTCGGCGCAGGATCGGGCTGTCCGCCGGAGTCGCACCACCAATGATGATGTGGTTGCCGCCGCCGGTTCCTGTGTGGCGACCGTCGATCATGAACT
>DBTH01000127.1 GCA_002306945.1 Methylacidiphilaceae bacterium UBA1321
CGCGGATGGTCGGCCGCGCCGCTTGCGGCTGCCCCCGTCGATGCGGAGAAAAAGAAAAACGCGTTTTCCTTTGGCCTTTCTCCGGAAACCCCAGGCGCAATGCAGGAGGGCATCGAACGAGCCTACCGCTCGGGAGCGAAAAAGATCGTCCTGCCGCGCGGCGTCTACCGGATACCCCGGCCGGAGAATATGCCGTTCCATCTTCGGTTCGCGGACATGAAGGATTTTGAAATCGACGCGACCGGGGTGACCTTTGTGTTTACGGGGCGCGACCGGCGTTCGATCCTTTTTGACAATTGCGAGCGCGTCACGCTGCGCGGGTTGACGATGGTTCGTGAAGTGCCGCCTTTTTCGCAGGGCAAAATCGAAGCGATTGCCGACGACCGCCGCTCGGTGGATATCCGCGTGGATCGCGGCTATCCGACCGATCTGGACGACAAACGCTATTTTACGCGAATCCCCGTTTTAACCCTTTATGAAAAGGGAACGCGTAAACTAAAGCCGCTCGTGCCGGATCTCTATATCGCCAGTATTGAACGACTCGGGGACGACTTGTTCCGGTTCCATTGCCGCTCCGCAATTGACACACGGGTTCCCATCGCCCTTGGTGATCCGGTGGCGTGGCGCAAAGGTCCGGGCGGGGAAATCGCCGTCTGGAGCAGCGGCGGGATGCGCATCGAAAACGTGACGATCAAAGGAAGTTGCGGTATCGCATTTATGGAACTGTGCGGCGACGGGGGCAACCGTTACATCAACTGCAAAATCACCTACGGACCCAAGCCCGCCGGGGCCACGGAGATGCCCCTGCTATCGAGTTCGGAAGACGGATTCCATAGCGCTTCCTTGCGCAAAGGGCCGGTGCTGGAGCGCTGTCAGTTTGAAGGGATGGACGACGATGCCGTCAATATTCACGGCTCCTATGGCATGCTTGTGGAGACCGGCGAGAAAAGCGTGATCGTGGACTGGAGAACGCCTCATTCTGGCGCGCGGACGCCGTTCCCATTTGCCGTTCCCGGCGATACGCTGCGCTTCTACAACCGGCGTGGAGCCTTGATCGACGAGGCTTCCGTGGTTTCGGTCGCTCCACTCAAGGACTATAGCGAACGCAGCCTCGGGCCGATCGATTCTCGCGTGTTTTCCAAACGGGAGGGAGCGGTCTATTTTCAAATCAATCTCGACCATACAGTGAAAGGAGAACCGTGCGGCATGGTGGCCAACCCAGGCGTGACCGGCAGCGGGTTTGTCATCCGCAACTGCACGTTCCGCAATAACCGGGGCCACGGCTTATTCATCCGGGCCAGCGACGGGCTGATCGAAAACTGCACCCTGGAAGGCATTGCTATGGCGGGGATCGTGATCGGCCCCGAGATGACCTCGTGGAACGAGTCGGATTACGCCCGCAATGTGACGATACGGGGGAACACGGTGCGCAATGTCGGCGTCGCCACGCAATGCTGGAACAGCGGCATCACCGTGGCGGCTTTTGAATACGGCGGATTTGTGCCGCTGCCCGGAGGGCACCGGAATATTGTCATTAGCGACAACGTGCTGGAGCGCAACCGGGGGGTGAATATCGCGATTACTTCCACCATCGGCGCGGAGATTTCCGGGAACCGCTTTGTCAAGCCCATGGCAGAGCCCGCCTTCCGGCTGGAGCAAGCGGGCATCAGCAATGACCGGGCGCTGATCTGGCTGCGCAATACGCGGGATGTGGTCTTGAAAAACAATAGCGTCAGCCGCCCCGGCGCCTTCTTCAATACTTTACTAGATGCGGATTCATCTGTGCAGGGCGATGGGTTGGGAAGCGCCTTCACCCCGATCACCGGCAGCGCCGATCAATAGACCTTTCCCGAACGATTCGAAACCATTCCATTATGAAATACCCCCACTTCTCGATCCTCAAACGGTCGGCTCTTGTGGCCATTTGTCTGGGCCTGAACGGCGCCCCGGCTTTCGCGCAGGCAGGCGTTGACGCCCAATTTGTAAACGGCGAATCTGCCATTGCCGCCGATGCCTTTCCCGGAAAAGCCGGCAACGGTTGGGCGGGACCTTGGGTTCGGGTTCCGGCGCAAGCGGAAGCGCAAGTATCCCTGGTCAACGGAAATCAAGGCAAGCTGGTGAAAGTGGAATACCGGCGCGCAAGCGATGATCAGCGGCTCTCCTCCGCATTCGCCCTTTCGCGAAAGCTGGAGGACAAGCATGGCGCATTGGATTTGTCCGCGCCGTATGAAATCAGTTTCGATTTCCGGACCGAGACCGTACTGACGGGCAACGAAGGTTATTATATCACCTCCAGTGGGCAGGAAAATTTAGCGGGAACTGCGCCGATCAATACGTGGCTGCTTCGCGGCGGAACTTCGTGGACGTGGATCAACGGAGACAAGACCGGGAAAGGTCCGCTGGTGAATTCGGGGATGCCGGTGACGCCCGGGACGACGTATCATTTTAAACTGACGGTCCGGCCGGAATCCAAGACCTGGTCGGTTTCCATCGACAATGGAACGACTCGGGTGGAGAGCGGCGAACTCGGATTCCGCGGCAAAGGGGAGGAGCCTTCCCGGGTGCTCTATTTTGGCGCGGAATTGCGGAGCGCCACCTCCACGGCCGTCTCGTCGCTGGGCTCCATCGCGGTCAAGCCGCTCCGTTGATCATGCGT
>DBTH01000248.1 GCA_002306945.1 Methylacidiphilaceae bacterium UBA1321
GAGGATTACCTTTTGGATTTAAATGAAAAGGGCTCTAATCCAGCCCGCGCTGTTCGAGATCGATTTCGTCGAGACCGAGGAAATGGCCGAGTTCGTGCAGCAGCGTAATGCGGACTTCCTCGCGAAAAGCAGCCGGTTCGTCATCGGTGTAGTCGCGGATATTGTCGACGAAAAGAAGAATTTCGGTGGGTGCGGGATCGGCGTGGGAACCTTCCAGTTCGGCAAGCGAGTTGCCGAGAAAGACGCCGAGCAAATCGTCGTCAAGGTCGCTTTCCTCATCCGGATAATCCTCGATGCGAATCGCGACGGCCTTGGCGGCCTCCCGCAGATGGCGGGGCAACCGGGCCATGGTTCGGTTCACTTCGCGTTGGGCAATGGCGTGGAAATCACTTGGCATAACCGGAGTTATTCGTCCTTGAGGCGGTAGATCACCGGGCCGTTGCCGGTCTCCTCGGGAATTTCCGCAATCTCTTCGAGTTGCGATTCGGTCGAATTGTCCGCTGCCGCTTTCAATCGCGCGGCGCCGTGGCGCGGCAGGCGGGCGAGGAAATCGTAAATGGTCTGTGCGAGTTTCGGGCCGACGCCTTCGACGGCTTCGATGTCGGGCAGGTTGGCGCGGCGCAGGCGGTCGAAAGAGCCGAAATGTTTGAGCAAAAGTTTTTTCCGGTTCTCGCTCACGCCGGGGCAATCGTCGAGCAGGCTCTCGTTAACGCGCTGCTTGAGGAGGAGCTGGTGATAACCGTTGGCGACGCGGTGGGCTTCGTCGCGGATGCGCTGGAGCAGACGCAACGCGCCGGTGCTGTGGTCGAGCACGAGCGGATCGCTCTGGCCGGGGCGGAAGATTTCCTCGCGTTCCTTGGCCAGGCCGATGATCGGCTGCGCGTCCATGCCGAGCTGGTGCAATTCCCCGAGCGCGGAACTGAGCTGGCCCTTGCCGCCGTCGAGGACGATGAGATTCGGCACGCGGATGCCTTCGTCGAGAATACGACTGTAGCGGCGACGGATGACCTCGGCCATGCTGGCGAAATCGTTCTGCCCCTCTACGGTGCGAATGCGGTAGCGGCGGTAGTTATCCTTGTCGGGAATGCCGTGTTTGAAACAGACCATCGAGGCGACCTTGTGCGTGGTGGAGATGTTGGAAATGTCGAAGCACTCGATGATCTCGGGCGGCTCGGCCATGCCGAGGGCCTGCTGCAATTCGAGAACATCTTCCTCGGGATGAATCGTCGTGATGAAACGGCGGACGAAGCGCTTGGCGGGTGCGGTGGTTTTTTTCAAGTCCTCGATCTGGTCGCGCAGTCGGGCGGCTTTTTCGAAATCGAGATGGGTCGCGGCGGCTTGCATTTCCTTTTCGAGCATGTCGATCCATTCGCCCGATTTTCCGTCAAGGAACGCGCACGCCAATTCGACCTGTGCGAGATAACCGGCACGGGTGATCTTGTTCACGCACGGGGCGGAACAGTTCTTGATGACGTGGTCGAGGCAATGCTTGAAATCGCCCTCGTTGGGAATTTCCGGGCGGCACGAGCGGATGTGGAATTTCTTCTTGAGCAGGCTCACGGTGTTGCGCAGCGCGCCGGAGTTGGCGAACGGCCCGAAGTAGCGCGCGCCGTCGTCCTTCTTGAGCCGCGTGAGGAGGAAACGCGGGAATGGGTCGTTGAGGTTGACCTTGAGCATGAGGAATTTCTTGTCGTCGCGGAAACTGATGTTGTAGCGCGGACGATATTCCTTGATGAGCTTGCCTTCGAGCAGAACCGCTTCGGCATCGGATTTCACCTCGTGGGTTTCGATGTCCCGGATATTTTCGACCAGCGCCTGCGTCTTGCGGTCGGCGGTCAGGCGGCGAGAGGGATGGAAATATTGGCTGACGCGCTTGTGCAAGTCGCGTGCCTTGCCGACGTAGATGACGCGGTTGAAGCGATCCTTGTACAGGTACACGCCCGGCCGGTGCGGCAGGGCGCGGACTTTGGCGGTGAGATCGGGACGTTCGGTGGCCACGCAATCAGTCTACCACACCCATAAAATTGGCAAGGCAACGTGACGGCAGGCCGAGCCGCACCTAGTAACGCTATCGCGGGAACCGGATACCCTCTCCTGCTTCGCGTCGCGTGGGTTCAGGGCCGATTTGGTTCTGGTGAATCCAGCGTCAGGCAAGGCAACGTGACGGCATCCAGTAACGCTATCGCGGGAACCGGACACCCACTCCTGCTTCGCGTCGCGTGGGTCCAGGGCCGATTGGCCCTGGTCACGCTGGCTGGGAGAGGACGGGAGCGAGCGGGCTGATGTTGAGTTCCGAAAGCAACTTCGCATCGTCCTTCGCATCGGCGTTGTCGGTCGTGAGCAGGCGGTCGCCGATGAAGATCGAATTGGCTCCGGCGAGGAAGCACAAGGTCTGGCCTTCCTTGGTCAAACGACGGCGACCGGCAGACAGACGCACCTTGCTGGTCGGCAGGGCGATGCGGGTGGTGGCGATCAGGCGAACCAGTTCCAGAATGTCGATCATCGGCGGTTCGGGCAACATTTCGTTCAGGCGGGTGCCTTCGATCGGGACGAGACAATTGATCGGCACGCTCTCGGGCGCGGGGTTGAACTTGGTCAAAACTTCCAACATCTTGAGGCGGTCGGTGACGGTTTCGCCCATGCCGATGATGCCGCCGCAACAGACCGACATGCCTGCCGCCTGGACGTTCTGGATCGTTTCGAGCCGATCCTTGTAGGTGTGGGTCGTGATGATTTCGGAGTAATATTCCTCGCTCGTATCGAGGTTGTGGTTGTAAGCGGTCACACCGGCGTCCTTGAGCTGATGAGCGGCGTCCTCGCTGATCTGGCCGAGAGTGACGCAGACTTCCATGCCGAGTTCGCTGACAGCGCGAATGGTTTCGAGCACGGACTGGAATTTCTTGTCGGTCTCCTTCACGCCCTTCCACGCCGCGCCCATGCAGAAACGGGTCGAACCTTCCGCCTTGGCCAACCGCGCGACCTTCATGACGTCCTCAGTATTCATCAACGGGCCGGGCTTGAGGCCGACCTTGCTGCGGCCGCTCTGCGAACAGTAGGCGCAATCCTCGCTGCAACCGCCGGTCTTGATGCTCAGGAGCGTGCAGAGCTGCATCTCATCCTCGGGCCAATGCTTGCGCATTGTGGCGCGGGCGTCGTCGATAAGTTTGAAAAAAGGCTGATTATAAATTGCTTCGAGCTGTTCAAGAGATGAGGCTGACATAAGAGCTGGTATTATGCACCCAAGGCCCATCGAACGTCAACCAAATGTCGGCATAGGTTTACGTTGCGTCCGCTCCCGGCGAGCTTCATTCCTGTTCCCGGAGCTATATAGCCTTATTTGATTATTAGCATTTCAAAGTATCCTGCACACAAAGACTGGGGGCGATGCTTTAGTGAGAGACAGTAAAGTCCCTCCCCACGCGCGCGACGAAGCGCGCGAGAACATCAAATTGGATGTGTTATGGGTGCAGGTTGAACCTGCACCCTGTAAAACTTTGATTCCGGCGTCAGCTTATCTGGATGCAACGTCACGTTGCCCAGCATCACGCTGGCTATTTCTTGACGACGCCGATCTGGACACGGCGGTTCTTGGCGAAGTCAGCTTCGGTGTCGCCGTTGGAAACGGGGCGTTCTTCACCGTAGGAGATGGTGTGGAGGATGCCGCCGTTGACGTCGAGTCCGATCAGGTAATCACGCACAGCCTGGGCGCGACGTTCGCCGAGTCCGCGGTTGTATTCGAGGGTGCCACGTTTGTCGGTGTGACCGGCGAGGAAGAGCTGCTTGCCGGGGTTGGAGGCGAGCCACTGCTGGACGCTGGTGAGTTTGCTGCGTTCGCTGGCCTTGATGACGTTGCTGTCGTAGTCGAAATAGATCGTGTAGGCAGCGAGGGTCTCGTAGTCGACATCGGTTTCGGGGTTGATCCCTTCGAGGCGGGGAGCAGCTCCTCCGGCTACGTCATTGGGGTTGATCGAACCGTCATTGGGAAGGCTACTACCATCGGCGCCCTGGCCGTAGGTGCCTTTGCCCTTGGGGTTGCTGCAACCGGCGACGAGCGCCAGGACGAGAGCGAGGGAGAACAGGGTTTTGAGGAGGGATGCGATTTTCATTTGAGTAGGAACTGTGGGTTGTTTTTAAAGGGTGCGAGCTTGCTGCCGTAGCCGGATCGATGGATCAATGTGTGACAGACGGTTCGGTGCAGCTTTTCAGGCCGGTTTCGAGACGGACGGATTGTTTGGTGACGGAATCGAGCAAGAAAAGAGCGCCGCCGTTGGAGTAGACGAGGTGGCGGGAGTTGCGGGTCCAGGCGGGGTCTTCGCCGCCGCCGTTGGAGACGGTCGTGCCAGCGCGGGTATTGAAGTCGTAGACGCCGATCTGGAATCCGCTGCTGCGCAGGGTGTAGGCGATCTTGGTGCCGTCGGGCGACCAGTTGGGCTCGGTGTTGAAGCCGGAGCCGGTGGCCAGGCGGGAGGGTTCGCCGCCGGTGGCGGAGATGATGAAAAGCTGAGGGGTGCCGCGGTCGTCGGAGGAGTAGACGATCTGGTCGCCCTTGGGAGACCAGGAGGGGGAAGTCTCGGCACCACGGGTGCGGGTGAGACGTTCGGGAGTGCCGCCGGCTACGGGCATGACGTAGATTTCGGGGTTGCCATCCTTGCTCAGGGTGAGGGCGATCTTGCTGTCGTCGGGCGAGAAGGAGGGGCCGGAGTTGATGCCGGGGAAGAAGGCGATGCGGGTGCGGCTGTTTTGGTCAAGCTTGATGATGTAGACGTCGGGGTAACCGCTCTTGTAGGAGGTGTAAGCGATCATCTTGGCGTTGTTGCTCCAGGAGGGGCCGTTGCTGATGGTCTTGTCCTGGGTGAGCTGCTTGATGTTGGCGCCGTCAATGTCCATGACGTAGAGTTCCTTCTGCCCGGTCTGGGAGGAGATGAAGGCGACGCGGCTGGTGGCAAAGCCCTGGACGCGGGTGGTGGCGAGGGTGATGTCGTCGGCGAGTTCGTGAGTGGCGTGGCGCCAATCGCCA
>DBTH01000265.1 GCA_002306945.1 Methylacidiphilaceae bacterium UBA1321
CTCATCTCGTGACGACACTATTTAGGGAGCTACGACACGATAACCAGCCGTTTGGTCAGGAAATTCTCCTGAGATTGAAAGAAGATTGTCCTGCGGGAAAATGGTTCGAGTGTGAACGCCTTGTCAAGGAGCTGTTTCCGCAACTCGGTTCAACTAATCCCAGTTTTGAGAATGATGAGTGGGTACGTGACGGACGTATTTGTGACCCTCTGTTCTACGACACCTTCTTCCAACTAGACATTCCTCGTGGCCAGATATCCCAGAGTGAACTTGCCGCTTTTTTAAATCAAGTGAACCAAGGATTAGATTTTGCACAGGCACTCCATCATTTGGTTAAAAAGAATACGTTCCCGGAAACACTCCGCCGACTTGAATGCAACCAAGAAAAAATAGAGAGGGAACGAATTCCCGATCTGTTGGCAGCTATTTGGAATGAAGAAGAAAATAGCGTCTCAAAAAATTGGTTGGATGGAGACCCCTTTGATCGAGATGCATGCAAAGGGTTCACCAGGGGGGTCGTCTGTTATAAAGTTTTGCCTGAAAAAAGAGCCGATGTCATAATTTCTGCTCTGAATAAATCGCGCACTATTTCTCCCGCTGCACGCTTTTGGTATACGGAGTATTTAGGCCGAAAAGAGAATTCAAATGACCGAGGCCTACTACTGACACAGGAGTCCCTTGATCGACTTAAAATAGCGGTAGCAGAACGCCTGCAAAAATCAGTGGATGAAGGACTCCTTATACAAAACCCCGAACTGCACAGTTTACTATACATCTGGCCTAATCTGACCACAAATGAGGAGAGAAAAGCATGGCTGAAAGAGCAACTCCTTAAGGACGATTCCTTAGTGCTCATATTGAAAGGACTAATTAATCAAGGCAGTAGCGGCGAAAAAAAGGTTTACTATATCTCAAGAAAGACATTGGAGGACTTGATCCCGACATATGTATCCCTTAAAGATCGACTTCACGGGCTCCAACGACAGCAACTATCTCGCTGGGAAGCATTCGCTGTTGATCAGACCTTAGAGCGCATAAAGGAAGAAGAAGATGGTTTACCAGAACGCGATTATTGGCTCTAAAAAACTAGGTGAGATTAACGCCATTCAGGGCGATTCTATACTTTCTCATCGTTACTCAAGACCATCGACAAGGCGCGGATCGTTCCCATTCGAGCGCCAATTGGATATCGCTAGGTAAAGCCGCTTTCCGGAAGTTCTAAAATCGTGAATGCCTAAACAGTCATCTCAAAGGCTGACCGCTATTTCTTTTCCCTTTTTCCTCCCGGTCTGAGTAGTCAGCCCTTGAGGTCTTTGGCCTTGTAGTATTCGACTTCGCCGGCGGCGGCGATTGAGGCGGCTTTTTCGATGAGGGTTTTGCGCTGCGCTTCTGGAAGGTTGTGAAAGTTGCGGACGAAGGCGGCTTTATCGCGGATGTATTCCGGTTTTTCCGCGCCGCTGATGAGGACGGAGATTGGCAGGCTGAGGGCGAAGTGGATGCATTCCTCCAGAGTGAGGCGATTCGGCACGACGGGGTCTTTTGTTTGCCAGACAACCTTGTCGTCGTTGACTGTTTTGGTGGCGAAGAAATGACCGTCGGCGAGGGTTTTCATGGCGAGAATGCCGACGCCGCGTTGTTGCAGGACGGGGACGGTGTGGGTGATGAAACTGTGTTTGGACGCGGCATCGACGACGCTGATGGGAAGCTGGCAAGTGAGCAATATCGTGGGTTCGTCCGCGGTGCGTTCGAGCAGGCGCAGGTGCGCATAGGGACTCGAATGGCCGGTGAAACCGATGTGGCGGATCTTACCCTCCCTGCGGGCCTTGAGCGCTTCGGAGAGGACGCCGCCGTCGAGACGCGCGTCGACGTCAGCGGGGGTTTCCAGTGCGTGCAATTGCCAGAGGTCGATGACGTCGGTCTTGAGGCGCGAGAGCGAACCTTCGATGCTGGCGCGCGCGGAGGCGGCATCCTTGGCGTCCGATTTGGTCATGAGGAAAATCTGCGAGCGGTATTTGGGCGTGAGATATTTCCCATAGCGTTCCTCGCTGGTGTGCGGGCCGTAGGATTCGGACGTGTCGAAGAACCGCACGCCCTCGGCGAGCGCCGCTTCAATGGTGGCCTGGGCGAGCGCTTCGGTCGTCCAGCCGATGTGATAACCGCCGAGGCCGAGGCAGGTGACTTCGGGGCCGTTGCGACCGAGCTTGCGCTTGGGAAGAACCTGGCCGATGGAGTCGGTTGAGTCCGGGGCGGCGTATGTCTTGATGGCGGAGGTAGCGGTCGTCGCGCCCGCCACGAGCGATAGGAGAAAATCCCGGCGGTTCATGTCTGAAAAGATAACCGAAGCGGGAGAAATTCAAAATGAATTCGCCGCGACAACCGACCTGTCCTACCGCTGAGCGTCGCGTCGCGTGGGGGCAGGAGAGTGTTAATTTTTTCCCAAAATCATGCATCAGTAAGCACGCGATGCCTGTTGTGTCTGTCTGGGGTGAAAGTTACATTGCCAACATGAGGTGGGTTTTGCGCCTGGATGCGGTGAGGCTGTGCCGAAGGGTGGACGTTGATTTGCGCTGCGAACCAGAAAAGTGAGCTATGAAGAAAATGACTTATCCTATTCCGGGTTTAAAGACGGTCGCCGTACTGTTGATGCAGGGGTGGGGAATGTGGGTGTCTTCGTTATATGGAATGGATTTAGACAACACGGTTTGCGATCTGGTGGAATGCGCTCCTCGTGGCGGGTTGCCCAATTTTTTCAACAAGCTGGAAAAGGGCGAAACCGTTCGCGTGGCTTATTTGGGAGGAAGCATAACCGCCCAAACCGGCTGGCGGGTGAAAAGCCTCGCGTATTTTCAGAGTCAATATCCCAAGGCCAAGCTGGAGGAAATCTATGCGGCATTGGGCGGCACAGGATCGGAGCTTGGTGTT
>DBTH01000251.1 GCA_002306945.1 Methylacidiphilaceae bacterium UBA1321
GCGCGACGGCGGAGACGATTGCGCGGGACTTCGGCATCAAGGATGTGATCGGGGATTGGCGCGAGTTGGTGGCGCGGCCGAATCTGGATGTGATCTGGATCGGGACGCCGCCGTACATGCATGCGGAGGTGACGATTGCGGCGTTGAAGGCGGGGAAACATGTTTTTTGCCAGGCACGCATGGCGATGAATTTATCTCAGGCGCGGGAGATGTTGGCCGAGTCGAAGACGCATCCGGGGCAGGTGACGATGCTATGCCCGGCCCCGCACGGATTGAAGGGCGGGCGCGTGGTGGAGCGGTTGTTGCGGGAGAAGGCAATCGGCCAGCCGCTGCATTTCCATTTGCAGGCGTTCAACGATTCGTGGGCCGATCCGGCTCATCCGGCGCATTGGCGGCAGAAGGCGGAGTTGAGCGGGCAGAATATCCTGACGGTGGGTATTTACGCCGAAGTCGTCGGACGCTGGCTCGGGTTTCCGCTGGAGTTAGCGGCTGTGCATCATGTGTATTATCCGCAACGGCAGGGTTACGAGGTGCGCATTCCAGATTGGATCGCGGTGGCGGGACGTTGGCCGGGGGATTTGTTCGGGACGATGGAGTGGAGCGGCGTGGCTCGGGCGTCGGGGCACGAGCGGCTCGATATTTTCGGAAGCGAGGGACGGCTGCTTTACGATTTCAATGACGAGAAAATCTTTATTGCGCGCGCGGGGGAGAAGTCGGTGCACGAACTGCCGGTTCGTTCGGACGAGCAGGGGGAGTGGACGGTGGAGAAGGATTTCATCGCAGCCGTGGAGCGCGGCGGAAAACCCGAACCGGGTTTCGAGACGGGCGTGAAGTACATGGAGTTTCTCGACAAGATCTGGTCGGCTCCTCTTCCCGTTGGCTCTGCGCAACGTTGAGTTATTTCAGGAGGATGGCGACGTGGTCGCGCAGGCTCTGCGGGATCGACTGCAGCGCTTCGCGCGCGGGCGATTTGGGGAGGATGTCGAGGCTTGAGACGGCTTGGTCGAGGTAGCTCTGGATTTTGCGCACGGAGGCTTTGAGTCCGCCGCGGTCGAGGACGAAGGCGAGGAGCTTGATGCGGTCATCGGGCGATCCGTGGAGAATAATTTCGCTCAAGGCTTCGTGTTCTTCAGCCTGTGTAGTTTGTTGGAGAACATGGAGCAGCGGCAGGGTGAGCTTGCCTTTGGCGAGGTCGGTGCCGACGGTTTTGCCGGTGGCGCTTTCGTCGCCGACGAGGTCGAGGCAGTCGTCGTAAATCTGGTAGGCGATACCGAGACAATCACCGTAGGTCTTGCAGGCGGCAATCTGGTCGGCAGGGGCGTTGCTCAGGACGGCGGAAAGTTCGGTGGAGACGCGGAAGAGCGCCGCAGTCTTCATTTCAATGATGCGAATGTATTCAGGGATGCTGAGCTTGAGATCGAAACGGCGCTGGGTCTGCAGGATTTCTCCGGTACAAACTTCATTGGCGGCATCGGCGATGGTGCGGCTGATCTGGGTGGTGGGGAAGTTGGCGCAGAGTTTGAGCGCGTGACTGAAGAGACAGTCGCCGAGGAGGACGGAGAGTTCGGCTCCCCATTTGGCGTAAGCGGTCGGTTCGTTGCGGCGCTTGGAGGCTCCGTCGAGGATGTCGTCGTGGACGAGGGTGGCCAGGTGGATGAGTTCGACGACGACGGCGAGGTCGAGGTGGCCGGGGGTAACGGTACCGGCGGTGGCGCGGGCCGTGAGCATGGCGAGGGCCGGGCGAATGCGTTTGCCCTGGCTGTCGCAGGCGTATTCGACATAGCCGACGATGCCGGGATCGAACTCGCGGGCCTGAAAGCGGATGCGGTCTTCGACGGAGGCGATGTCGGGAGCGATGAGGTCGAAGTGCTTCTTGAGGTCCAGTTTTGTGGAAAGTGTCGGAAAGGCCGACCCGATTTCCACGCCCGAGAGTTTTTGGAAGAGTTGGTCTAGGCGCACGAGAGAAAGTTCGTTTTAAATGTTAAAGTGTCAAATGATGATCCGGGCATTGTCGCAAAGTATGGTGACGACTTCAAGTGTTGAAGCAAGTTGCCGGGAAAAGCGGAATTGCGACAAGAAATGCGGAAGCATTTTCCTTGCGTGTCGGGCCTTCGCGGCGTTTATACTGTTTTTCTTATGAAATACCCCGTTTTAAGCGCATTGTTGCTGGTGTGTATGCTCTTGCTGGTTGCAGGTTGCGGCAACCGCCACACGGATACGATCCGACGGGTGGAGATTCTCATGGATCAGGGACAGTATGTTCCAGCACTCGATGAGCTTACCGCGGAGATTCGCAAGGATCCGAAGAGTGCGCCGTTGAAGCGGCTGCGGGTGGTGCTTTTGATCCGTTACGAGCGGATCGATCTGGCGTATCAGGCTTATCTGGACTTGCAGGATATTAGCAAGAACGACCAGATTCTGGCTGATTCGTTGCGCAGCAAGGATTCGAAAGTGCGCGCCGGTGCGGCCCGGATGCTGGGTTTGGTGAAGACGCCGACGGCTATGCAGAATCTGGAGAAGCTTTTGAAGGATCCCGACCGCGATGTTCGTCGCGCGACCGTGGCAGCCCTTGGCGATGTGAAGGACAAGCGGGCGACGGCGCAATTGGTGAAGGCGTTGCAGGATGAATGGTGGTTTGTCCGTTCGGATGCGGCCCAGGCATTGGGCAAGATTCGTGATGTGAATGCCGTGGAGCCGCTCTTTGGGGTCATCGGCGACAGCGATCCGTCGGTGCAACTCGCGGCGGAAAATGCGCTGTTGACCATCGCGCGGTTGCCGGACGCTCCGCATGATGTGTACGCCAAGTATGTGACTTCGGACAATGCGGACGCCAAGCGCGTCGCGGTATTGTCGCTTTCGATATTGAAGGATCGTTCGGTGGTTCCGGCCTTGTTGGAGATGGCGGCGGCGTCCGATCCGCGCAAGCGTGCGCAAGCCACCCGCGGGTTGGGTATATTGGGCGATCCGGCGGGTTTGGATGCGATCCGCAAGGGTGTTTCCGACCCGGAAGCGATGGTGCGGTTGCAGGCGGTCGAGGCTTTGAGTTCCTATCCGAGTGCCGATTCGGCGAAACTGCTCAAATCGGTTGCGGAGAACAATGCGGAAAACACCATTGTGCGGCGTGCGGCCACGGTGGCGTTGAAAATTATTTCCGATCAGCAGGCTGCAGCAACTCCTGCGGAGAGTTCGGGAACCCCCGCCACGGCCCCTTGAAAAAAGGGTGCGTTAACGGGAGTTCCCAAATGCGGTTGAAAACCGGAGCCGATCAGGCTTCGGTTTGGGTCTGGCCGGCTTCAATCATCAGGTCGATGACCTTGCGAAACTCTTCCAAGCCAGGGGCGGGGATGATAATTGTATCCCGGCGGCCATTGACATCTTCGGTGATACGCAGGAAACGACCACGAGGGTTTTCCTTCAAATCAAAGAAGAATGTCTTTCTCTCTACCGCGAGCTTTTCGCTCTTTATCACATCATCCATAAGTTACCTATCCATTTGCGCGCGTTAATAGAAGCTAAATGGATGTGGGATATTGTCAAATAATGGATAACTTTTTTTGCTTAAGAATACATAATGACTTATGCAGGATACTTTATCGCGTTAGCGGAAGCATTCTGCATTACGATTGTAACTCAATAACATAGGCTATTATAAAATAGCAAGTTACGGTGGGATTGTTTTTTGCGTAGTGATGGATGTACCTGTGTTTTTTGAAGAATGAGACCTTGCTTTTGGTATATGAGAAAGATTTTCTTTTTTACGGAGGGTTGTGTGAACTTGTGACAGTTTAATCTGGATCGGTAGGCAAACGAACCGTGAAAGTCGATCCCTGGCGCAGGACGCTTTGTACTGAGAGAGTGCCCCCGAGCCATTCGACGCAGCTTTTGACGATGAATAAGCTGTAGCCGGTCCGGTGTTGCTGAGGGGTGCCAGGTTTGTTGCGAAGCATGGGATGGAAGAGCTGTTCGATTTCTTCCGGGGAAATGCCGACTCCGTGGTCGACAACCTGGATGACCAGTTCCCTATGTTCCGAGAAGGTTTTGATCGCTATGACGGTGTTGGGCGGGGAGAGCTTTGAGGCGTTGATCAGGAGGTTGGCGACGATCTGACGGGTCAGCAGCGGGTCGAGGTGAATCTCCTGAGCAAGGGGGCCATCGTGCAGTTCGAAGAGATGTTCGCCGCCGTCGATGGTCGACGTGTCGCGAATGACCCGTCGTACAATATCGAGGACGTCGACGGGTATGCGTTGTCTCGGCAGGGTGCCGGCTTCCATGCGTTCGTAGGTGAGGATGTCTTCGATCATGCGGTTCAACTGCGTGATCTGGCAGCGCATTTCGGTCATGAGATCCTGCCGGTCGGCGTCGCTGAGTTTGCTGTGGTCGAACTGCAGACTGTCGAGATTGAGCAGCAGGACGGCCAGTGGACTGCGCAAGTCCTGGGTGACGCTGGAGACAAAGATTGAGCTGTAATCGACTTTGTCCTGGATCTGTGTTTGCCAGGATTGTTGTTTACTCAGGAGCACGTCGATGGCGCGCATCATGTCGTCGGGGGCGAAGGGTTTGGCCAGGTAGTCGTCGGCGCCGAGGGTCATGGCCAGCCGCTGGTTGACCTTTTCGTCCCGGGCTGTCAGGAAAATGAACGGTGTCTGCGACGTCTCGGGAGAGTTGCGCACTTCCTTGAGGACGTCGAAGCCGTCCATTCCCGGCAACGAGATGTCGCAGAGGATGAGGTCGGGGTGGTGTTCGCGGATGATGTCGAGTCCGGTAGTGCCGTTGTCGGCGGTGACGGGATCGAAGTTTTCGAGTTTGAGAATGTTCGCCAGATTTTTCCGCATCTGGGGTTCATCTTCGATGACGGCGACTTTTTTTTGCATGGTAGCCTCTCTTTCAGGTGAAGGTTGCAAAAGGATGAGGGGTCGGAGCGTCCGGGATCAACGATTGTCGGGTTTGGCTGGGGAATGGGAAAGGGGAAGGGTGATTTGGAATGTGCTGCCGTGGCCGGCGACACTGGTGGCCTGGATTTCGCCGCCATGCAATTTGATGCAGTGCCAGGCGATGGTCAGGCCGATCCCGTTGCCGTGGATGTCGCCGACGTTGGAGCCGCGGTGGAACGGAGTGAAGAGTTTTTTCAGGTCCATCTCCGGAATGCCGATGCCGTGATCGGAAATGGTGAGGTAGGCGTGAGCGTCGTCGCAGGAAAGTTTGAACTGGATCGAATCGCCGTTGTGGGAAAACTTCAACGCATTAGACAAGATATGGGTGAGGGCGAGGCGCAGGAGGCTTTGATCGCAGAGAATGGGGATGTGTTGGGGCTGGTGCGTGAAGAGGATGGGGATCGGTTTGCCGCTGGCCGAACGGGCTTCTTCGACGACTTCGTGGCAGAGAGCGGGAAGGTTGGCGATGCCGGGGGCTAGCGGGATGGCGCCGAGTTGCAGACGGCCCAGCCAGACGATGTCTTCGAGCAGCAGGTGCATGCTGCGTACCGAATCGATGATGGCATTGAGGTAGTCCTGGCGTTCTTCGGCAGAGAGGGTTTTTTCGTAGCGGCTGAGGATTCCGGCCGATGACAGGGTCACTCCCAATGGCGAGCGGAGTTGATGGGAAATTTTCGAGAGGAAAGTTTCGTCCAGCCCAGATGCCGTGGGGAGGTTGGCCAGGGCGCTTGTCGTCTCGTTTGCGGGCGAATGGCGCTGGAGCGTTTCCTGGATGGGGGTGGGATTCGCCGCGGGTTCGCTGTCGCTGAGGATGAGCATTTTGATGTCGTCTGCCGCGTTGACGAGCCAATCGTAGCGGACTTGCAACGCGCGAAGGGAGCCGCGTGTCGTAAAGAAATTCAGGATGAGTGGCTGGCCGCTTTCGGGGAGAACCTGGCTGCGAAGTTCCTCCTGCATGAGTTGCAAGCTCGGGGCGTGAAGTTCAGAGAAAGATCTCCCGATGAGAGTCGAGGGATTGTAGCCCAGGACATCGCGGATGTTTTCGGAAACGGCCATGATCTGGTTGCTGCGAATTTGGATGAGGAAGAATGCTTCCTTGCACGTGGGATTGTCCGATACGCGCGATGCCGTGGAGTCGGAGGCCGCGGGCCGGTGAGTGGATGTAGTTGGAATGGCGCCCATGATTCTCCCTCGCAAAAAAAAGTTATGTCATTACCGCTTGTGTGATACAATGTATCTCACAGAAATTACTTCAAGCCTCAATCTGAAGTAAAATATGGATCATCGAAGTCCGAAGATAAAGGATTAATGGATGAATTTTTCTTCATAAATATTTATATTATCCATTCACTATTAATTAGTTGCATCTTTATAATTATCGATTAACATCGGCCCCCTAGCTCGTTACCACATGTCCTTGCAACGTGTACTTGTTGTAGATGATGATCCCGCCATCCGGCGGATGCTGGTGTCGCGTCTACAGCGGCAAAACATCCCCACGGTGGGTATTGCCACGATGCAGCAGACGCTTGAGGAGCTTCGGCGCGAACCGGCGGATTTATTGATTGTCGATTTGCAGTTGCCCGACGGTAATGGCCTGGAAGTGCTTCAGGCGGTCAAGCAACTGGGCATATCGGTCGACGTGATCATGATGACCGGTTTCGGCACGATTGAGACGGCCATTGAGGCGATGAAGCTGGGGGCGAGCAATTACCTGCTCAAGCCGTTCAGTCTCGGACAATTCGAGCTCGCCATTAACGCCGTCATCGAGCAACGCAATCTGCGGGACGAAAACCGCACTCTGAAAGAGCGGCTAGCTGAGGAAAATAACAGCACGCCGCTTCTCTATTGCAGCTCCGAGATGGAGCGGGTCATGGGTTTGGTCAAGCGCGTTGCGGCGACCGATGCGACGGTTTTGATTCAGGGCGAGAGTGGAACTGGCAAGGAGTTGATCTCCCGTGCGATTCATGAAAACAGCGCGCGCGCGGATAAGCCCTATATCAAGCTCAACTGCGCCGCCGTTCCGGACAATCTCCTGGAGAGTGAATTTTTCGGCCACGAACGCGGCGCTTTTACCGGGGCGACTTCCCGGCGCGAGGGGCGTTTCGAACAGGCTAATGGCGGAACGTTGTTGCTGGACGAGATTTCCGAGATTCCACCGAATTTACAATCCAAGCTTCTGCGAGTTTTGCAGGAGCAGGAATTCGAGCGTGTCGGGGGCAATCGCACGTTGCGAGTCGACGTGAGGATCGTTGCGGCGACCAACCGCGATTTGCTTCAATCGGTCGAGAAGGGGGAGTTCCGGCAGGATCTCTACTTCCGCCTCAACGTGGTGCCGATCAAGATTCCTTCGCTTCGCGAACGCAAGGGCGAGGTCGAATATCTTGTTCGGGAATTCCTCAGGTATTTCGCCCAGAAGCACGGCAAGCCGACGCCGCGCATCAGTCCCTTTGCGATGGAGCAACTGACTTCGTACAATTGGCCGGGAAATGTCCGCGAGTTGCGCAACTATACCGAGCGCGCACTGATTCTGTGGGAAGGGATCAAGGATCTGGAAGCGACCGACTTTTCGCTGACGCCCTCTGCGGTCGACGCGGGATTGTTCCCCGACATGAACCGGGAATTTCCGACCATTGAGCAGGTGGAAAAGCGGCTCATCACCCTGGCTCTTGAGAAGACCGGCGGCCAGCGGACCGAGGCAGCCCGGTTACTGGGCATCAACGTGCGCACGTTGCGCAACAAACTCCATGAGTACGAGGGTGGGGAGTTGCCCCTAAAACAGAAGGAAGAGATTCGCGAAGAAGGGGGCGAGGAAGATCAAGCCTCGAAAAACGCCCTGTCGTTTTTATTGCCGAAGTGACGGCGGTAACCGCTTGCCCTCTGCTTTGAATTTCAGGCAGGGGGCGTTTTTTTTGACCAACGCGGGTTTTCAGATCCGGCGTTGCGGACGTGTCACCCAGTCAAGGGCGCCTTTTTTCCAGGCATAGAGTTCGCCGACGAAAAAGATGCCGATGAAGGGGAAGATGGCCCAAAGAATCGTGAGGCCGTTGGCCAATTGTTCACGATAGATCACAGCCCAGGCATACATGAAGACCACTTCGATATCGAAAAGGATGAAGAGCATGGCGATCATGTAGAACTTCACCGAGAAGCGCGGTTGCAGGTTGCCTTCGGGAGTTTTGCCGCACTCGTAGGGAATGTCTTTGGCGGCGGGGCGGCGGCCGCGTTGGCCGAGGATGCTGCTGGTGATGAGAATGGCTGCGGCGAAGAAGATAGCGAAGGCAATTTGCAGGAGAACGGGTACGTAATCGATCATGGCGGTAACAAGCTATACAGGAGGGCCGGTTTCGGCTCAAGAGGATTTGCTTTTGTCGGCGGTAGCGGCTTTTTCTGTCAGGTCTTCGGCGGCGGCGTGCGCGGCGGCAATGGCCCGGCGTTGGCGCATTTTGACCAGGACGGTGTGAGTCAGGAAATAGGAGGCGATGGCAATCGGGATGGCGATAAGGATGGAGCCAACCAGAACGGGATAGACGTATTTGCAGAAAAAGTCCCAGTGAAAGAGCGAGGTCCAACTGTGCAGGCGATCCAGGAAGGAATGAACCTTGTTAACTGGCGGGGGTGGAATCGGTGGCAGGCGCAGAACCCAACGACCGAGATGGTATTCGACCCAGACCATGAAAGGGGCCACGGGCAGGAGCACGTCGTGGAGGGTGACGGCGATGACGGCGGCCAGTTTGCTGCATCGCGCCAGCCAGGCGATGAGCAGGGCAAGGACGGTCTTGAAACCGATGAACGGTGTGAAGCCGAGGAACATGCCGATGGCGACGCCTCCGGCGACGGCTTCTGGCTCGGCGCGAATCTCCCGGAGGGTCTTGAGTTTTTGCGCGAAAAAATCTTTGATCACTTCTTGTCCTTGTCGTCTTCGACAATGCCTTCGAGAGCTTGAAGTTTGGTCGGCAGATACGTATTGGGAACTTCAAACAGTGAGGCGGGGACGGTTTTGCGCTGGATATTGACCAGAGTCAAGCGGGTCCTGTCTTCCTTGGGGCCCCAGGCGATTTCGACCGGGGAGACCTCGGCCTTGTAGAGCGAATCGACCACGACGAAGAATTCCGGTGGCAGCACAGGCCGGACGGCGACCATGCCCATCGGTTCGTTGATCTCCTTGAGGCGGTCGAGGCTTTCCTTCAAGCCGCCGACGCGTTGCTCGACGCACCAGGCTTCGATCGTTTTGCCCGCCTTGCTGGTGCCGATCCAGTGTTGGCAATCGTAACCGGAGATTTTGCGGGTCTGGTTGTCGGCCTTCCAGACGAATTGGGGCGATTCGGGCAACGGCTCGGGTGCGTCGGGCCGGAGGATGTCGTAGCTGGCGTAGCCCTCGATATTGAGATCGCTCAGGCGGCGCTTGTAGCGTTTGGAATTCTGCACGTAGGCCTGCACCTTCGGCCAGTTGAACGACCAGTAGTGCGCGTCGCGCTGTTCGAGACCGGTGTAGGTTTTCGTCGAGACGTCGTAGATGAAGGAGAACTTGTCCTGGGGTTGGTCGACGCGGATCTTGTCCGGGGTGAGGGTGACGTTGATCTTGCGGGTATCGCTGAAATCGACCTGTTCGAATTCCAATCGTTGCGCTTCGACAGGCGGCGCGTCCGCGGCAAACGACATCAGCGGCGCGGTCAGACCGATGCAACTCAGGATCAGGCAATGGGAAAGGCGTCTGTTCATAAATCGTCTGGAGTGGATAATGGGCGAATTTTGGACGCTTTGCGAACTCCAAAAAGAATTGTTCCGAGCCGGACCGAAGTGCTGCCTTCTTCAATAGCGATTTCGAAATCGTTACTCATACCCATCGACAAATCGGGTAGTTTTAATCCTGTGGACTGTTCGATCTGGTCGCGACATTCGCGCAAACCGGCGAAGACGGGCCGGGTCTTTTCGACTTCATCGGTATATGGAGCCATCGTCATCAAGCCGCGCAATTCAATGCGGGGCAGGGCGTTGATGGCTTCGGCCACGCACGCGGCGTATGCGGGTGAAACGCCGAATTTCGTGCTCTCTCCGGAGACATTGACCTGTAACAGCAGAGGGAAGGTCTTGCCAATCTCGTCAGCACGGCGATTAATCTCCTCGGCCAGGTCGAGCGAATCGACCGCATCGAAACAGTCGAACAACCGCACGGCTTCCTTGACCTTGTTCTTTTGCAAATGACCAATCAGATGCCAGCGGACTCGCGAACCGAACCGATCGACTTTGAATCGCGCTTCCTGAATTTTGCTTTCGCCAAACTCGCGCAAACCGCAGCCGAGGGCCTCTTCAAGAGTTTCTAATGGATGCGTTTTGGTTACCGCGAGCAGTTGAATGGCATCAGTTGCGCGTCCCGCTTTTTTTGCGGCAGTCGCGATTTTTTCCTGTACTAAGGCGAGATGATCGGTGATGGACATAAGCTGGACTAAATGTGTGATTACAGAGTGAAATTGGATGCGTAATTTGAGCTAATAGCAAGACTGATAAGATTAGAAAAATTTGTATTGAAAATCTATTAGGGACGCTTATTCTTTGCCTACAATGCAAGTTGAATCCTTTAGAGTCTTTCGTGACTTGGTCGATTCCCAGAGCTTCAGCAAAGCGGCCCAACTCAATTCCATCACCCAATCTGCCGTCAGTCAACAGATTCGGGCCATGGAAGAGCGTTTTCGCGTACCGCTGATCGAACGAAGCAATAAACGGTTTGCGCTGACCCGCGAAGGCCAGGCCCTTTACGACACCAGTAAACAAATCGTATTCTACTTCGATTCCCTCCAACATCAACTCGAAGAAATGCGCAACGTGGTCTCCGGCACCATCCGCGTCAGCACCGTCTATAGCGTTGGCTTGCATGAACTGCCGCCCTACCTCAAGAGCTTCCTGCGCGAGTTCCCCAACGTCCTCGTCCACATCGAATACCGCCGGTCCAATCAGGTTTACGACGAAGTCATCGAAGGCACCGCCGACATGGGCCTCGTGGCTTTCCCCGTCCAGAAAAAGACCATCAAGGTCGAACCCTTCCGCAAAGACCGCCTCGTCGTCATCACCAATCCCCAGAATCCCATCGCCAAAAAGACCGAGATTCTCGTCCCCGACCTCGCCAAGGAAAAATTCGTCGGCTTTGAACCCGACATCCCCACCCGCAAGGCCGTTGACAAGATCTTCCGCGACGCCGGCATCGACATGAAGCCCGTCATGGAATTCGACAACATCGAGACCGTCAAGCGCGCCGTTGAAATCGACGCGGGCATCTCCATCGTTCCCCGCGCCACCGTCGAACAGGAAGTCCGCAACGGCACCCTCGCTGCCGTCGAATTCAAGGGACAACCCTACTACCGTCCCCTCGGCATCATCTACAAGAGCGGTCGCGTGCTTTCCCCCGCCATGAAGCGTTTCCTCAAGACCCTGCACGAACCCCTCGCGTCGAGTCCTGAAAACACCGAGAAGGCAGCCTGACCGGCTCCTTTTCGGAAAACGGGGACCAGCGCCATGAATGCAGTGACTGTGCGCGAAAAATACCGGGCGGCCCTCCAGGCCAGCGGCGCCCGGATGACACCCCAGCGTGGTGCCATCCTTGACGCCGTACTCGGCACCACCGAGCACCGCACCGCCGACGAGATTCTCGAAGCCGCCCAGAAGCTCGACTCCACCGTCTCCCGCGCCACCGTCTACCGCACGCTCACCCTCATGGTTGAGATTGGCCTCCTGCGCCGACTCGACCTCGGGCGCGACTTCTCCTACTTCGACCCCAACTACGTCGACAACCCCAACCACAGCCACCTCATCTGCCTCGATTGCGACAAGATCATCGAATTCGACGATCCCGAACTCACCGCCTGCGGGCGCAAGATCGCCGAGACCAAAGGCTTTGAACTCTCCGCCAGCTTCGTCCGCCTCGAAGGCCATTGCCAGTGCCTCAAAAAGAACGGCTCCTGCCCCAACCGCAAGAAGTAAACACTCCCTCGCACGGCCCGCCCCGGCGTAATGCCGCGGCCAGACGTCCAACGCCATGCCGACACCCCGCTTCATTCCATGAACGCCACCACCTCTTCCGAACCCCTCCGCTGGGGTATCCTCGCCACCGGTCGCATCGCCCACAAATTCGCCGACGGCCTCAAACAATCCCGCACCGGCAGCCTCGTTGCCGTCGCCAGCCGCGACCAAACCCGCGCCAACGCCTTTGCCGCCCAACACGGCACCCAGAAAAATCCCATCCGCGCCTACGGCGACTACACCGCACTCCTCACCGACCCCACCGTCCAGGCCGTCTACATCGCCACTCCCCATCCCCAGCACCTCCAATGGGCCGTCACCGCCGCCAAAGCGGGCAAGCACATCCTCTGCGAAAAGCCCATCGCCATGAACCACGCCGAAGCCGCCCTCATCTTCGAAACCGCGCGCAAGCACAACGTCTTCGCCATGGAAGCCTTCATGTACCGCTGCCATCCCCAGACCCGACGCCTCGTAGAACTCGTCCGCGATGGTGCCATCGGCCAACTCAAACACATCCGCGCCGCCTTCAGCTTCCGCACCGACAGCGGCTCCGAAAGCCGTCTCATCGACCCCCTCCTCGGCGGAGGCGGCATCCTCGACGTCGGCTGCTACACCCTGTCCATCTCCCGCCTCATTGCCGGAGCCGCGCTCGGTGAATCCTTCACCGACCCGCTCGAAATCCAGGGCTACGCCCAACTGGAAGAAATCCGCCCCGGCCGCTTCATCGACGCCTACGCCGTCGCCAACCTCAAATTCCCCAAAGACATCCTCGCCCAACTCTCCTGCGGCGTTCGCCTGACCGACCCCACCGTCCTCCAACTCCACGGCACCGAAGGCCGCATCGAAGTCCCCAACCCCTTCACACCCGGACGCGAAGACCGCGAAAGCGTCATCCACCTCCACAAGAACGGGGCTGAAAAACCCGAAACCGTTCGCGTCGACGCCGACGAAACCCTCTACGCCCTCGAAGCCGACAACGTCGCCCAACACCTCTCCAATGGCCAATCCCCCGCCATGACCTGGGACGACACCCTCGGCAACATGGCCGCCCTCGACCGCTGGCGCGATGCCGTCGGCCTCAGCTACGACGCCGACATCCAACTCCGCTGCGGCTGCTGACATTGACGTTATGGTTTTCAGTTCCAGGTTTTCGTTCTCGTAACTTTGCTTCAGAATTTCCATTTCTCACTTTCCTGCTTTCCTGAGTTTCTGATAAAAACCGTTCCGTCTTTGCCTTTCAATTTCTGTCCAAAAAATCGTCGCAGGGCGTCGAATCCTCTTGCGAACCCGTAAAAGCCCGTTTTACAGAGAAGAACATCCCGGCCAGACCCCCTCCACAAAAACTGGCGCCCCCACGACGATCCGCGACAACCCAAGACAACCTCTCCTCCTCCTCCAGGAGAAACCGGCGCTTCGGCCGATGGTGCAAAATCCAACCCGCCTCACACCGAAGACCGTAAAAAAGTCCTCATAAAACAAGAACGCAAATCCCCATTTCATGCCCACATACTAAACGATCAGCCCGGCGCCCGTTAACCTTGCATGCGCTCCCTGTGCTGCGTGTGCGAAAAAATCACCGTTCAAAGAGAGTGCGCCGGGGCGTGCCAGTTCACCAATGAACTTCTCGCTATCGCCGCAGCTTCGCTCTCGGGTCACTTGAGCGTCATACACCGTGTCTTAAAAAACGCGAAAAGGTACTTGCAAACGAAGTACTGATCCATTAGCGTAGACGACCTTTCCAGCCTCGGTAGCTCAGTTGGTAGAGCAGGTGACTCTTAATCACTTGGTCCAAGGTTCGAGTCCTTGCCGGGGCACCACTAACTCCTTAGTGGACAACGAGAATTGAGCCGCTCGTTCCCAAAATGAAGTCCACCCACGGACTCTCTTTCAAGTTACACAAAGTTTTCCACTCCAATTCGGGACAACCTCATCCCGAGCGACTTCCGACTTTTCACATCTCCTTGGAATCACTTGGTCTGTCCAAAAGTTACACAGGAGGTTACACAAACAGGGGGGCAAAATTGGGTCGATTTTAGAGGTAGTGACGACTCCATTTCAATTTACGTTCACCGTCGATTTCAGGAGTGACGTGTAATCGGTTGTATACGGTCGTCCTGTGGTGATCTGATTGGAATGGGAGAAAGATACCGTCCTGTTAGTTGGGAATGTTCCAGAGGGTTTATTCGATTTTAACCTGAACTTCCATCATCTTTGAAGTTGAAACAGGAGTTTTAGTGTACCTAACTTAGAGTACTTCAGGAATTCATTGGTTTACATCCAATTTATATGACTAACACCAATATGCCGAGTTCTCATAACTTTGAAGGTTGGAAAACTCAATTCGCTAGAATGCATATCTGCGGCCTGTCTTCTTTAAAATAGTCAAAAGAAGGAAAACAAAAATGTCAGATAAAGAGCCGACCCCATTTCAAATTTGCTTAGAACATGTTAATAACATTCAAAGAGTGCTGACGCTTAGTATTCGAGGAATTAGTCAGCTTCAAAACGCGGGAGCGATTGGAAAGGCTATTATTAATTCATCCATCGCATTAGAACAGCCATTGAATTTAGAAGAAGCAGAATACTATAGGGCAAAATTAAACGAGCTTGCTGAACTCGCTAAAGAAGAAGTGGCCGATGGATTTCCCATCTTAATCGGTCATTCGTTGGTAGCTATTTGGGCTAGTCTTGAAACAATGATTTCAGATCATGTAGCACGTCAAATCCAGCAAAATGAAAATCTACTAGAAAAAGATATATTTAAATCTATAAAAATAGAATTAGCTGTGTACGAAAGATTAGAGAAAGAGGATCGAATTCAGTATTTAATTAATGAGATTACTAGAAAAAGATCGGTTGATTTAAAAAATGGAGTAGACAAGTTTGAAAGCCAACTAGAAATAATTGACCAGTCGTCTGAAGTTAATAAACATCTTAAAGAAACTCTCTATAAATTATCTAAATTACGAAATCTTGTGGCTCACAGAAATGGAATAGTTGACGGCCGTTTTAAAAAAGAATGCTATTGGAAAACATGTGAAAAAGGATCCAAATTTAAAATAACGTATCCTGAAACCGTCGAATATTCTATGGCTGCTTTGGCCTATGTCATGACAGTGGCAAAAAGAAACGCGCTAAGCACACTACTGAGAGCTTTCGTAACCCACCCGGCGAGACGAATCTACTCTGATTTTAAATGTAATGTAATGTGTATTCTATTACATGTTGCGGTAATCCACGGTTAAAAATCAGTTTGAATAATCAAGAGGTCTAAGCCAGTGTCTACTCATGAACACTGGGCTGCTAGCGTTGGTAACGTCGTGGTATACGATGCTTAGGAATTCCTATTTAAATCGAAATTCTATCAAGGTTACCATCGGAATGGATGGCGTCGAGAAGCCGACAGTGGCGGTCACTATTATCAATCAAAGTAATAGCCAACCAGCCAATATTCACAAAGTTACAGTGCGTTATGGAAATTTCCACTTTTCCAGAGCGTTCGTTCTGTTTCCACAATCTAAGGTGACTTTACCGACCAAAGACAAAGGAAAATGGGTATTATCATTTGATCAAGTCGTAATCACCAAACGAACAAGGTCAAAAAACCCTGATTTTGACCACGATCCAAATAGTCATCCGGGCATTGACTCTCCGGCACAGCTATTCAATGCGATAGGCATGGGTAATGAAACTGACTCGTGGCTTGAAATAGATTTTAATGAATACGAAGACCGTGTTTATTTAAAAGGGAAAGTAAAGGAAGTTTTTGATATGGTCGGAAAGACGCATCGGTCTATGAGGAATAAATCTTAACCTGCAATTATATAGAATACAGAATATCATTATATGGAAAATATAACGTGTCCAATCTGTCAAGATCGTAACGCACAAACCGAGTTTTACCATCCAAGTAAATATATAGAGTGTCCTCAAT
Source organism: Methylacidiphilaceae bacterium UBA1321 (assembly GCA_002306945.1). Classification (GTDB taxonomy): domain Bacteria; phylum Verrucomicrobiota; class Verrucomicrobiia; order Methylacidiphilales; family UBA1321; genus UBA1321. The sequence continues at coordinate 15,880 of DBTH01000251.1, forward strand.
GTGGATCATATTACATTAATCGAACTACTCTCACGAAGTTAAAAGGCATCATAAGCTCAGAGACGAGGTCGAGACAACGGCCAATGAGAGCTTCCGTGAAGCTTGACACACCCCGGCGCTCACGCGCCACCCCTCTTCATAGAGGGGACATTCGCTATCGAAACTTTCAGATGCATGAGTCCCCTCTATGAAGAGGGGTGGCGCGTGAGCGCCGGGGTGTGTCAAGGCCCAGTCGAGTTCTAGCTGTTATAGAATTACTTAAAATGTTATAGAGAAAAACACGTCTCTCTTTAGAAAATGTTCCTGACGGTTTGTACGAATCGAACTTGAAAACCGTTTGAAGTTGGGCGGAGGAATCACTCCATAAATGCAAAAGGTAATCCTCCAGCTCTGCT
>DBTH01000146.1 GCA_002306945.1 Methylacidiphilaceae bacterium UBA1321
CCAGCCCCGTACCGATGGCGAGAGTACCGCTGTAGGCATTATTCACGTCGAACGTGAACAGCGTATAAGTCCCCGCCGCCAATCCCCCCGCATTCGTGAAATCAATGACGTTGCCATTGAAAGTCACATCCGCAACGCTCAGGGTTAACCCCGTAAAAGCCAGTTCATCGCTTGAGCCAGGAGCGGCCAGTTCAAACGTAAATTTCGCTCCTGACAGGAAGGTCGCTGTATCGCTCGCATTGCTCAGATCGACCGTCAACGTCCCAATGCCGCCCGAACCCGGAGCCACAATCGCGCCGCTGCCCACCGTCAAGGCGTGACTCGCGCCGGGGGTAATCTTTCCCGTACCACCCAGAACCGATCCCGAATTGGTCACCGTGAACGCACTTCCCGTACTGGTGCCATTAATTAACAACGTACCGCCGCTCACGGTTGTCGTACCGGTATAACTGTTGGCGCCGCTCAGAGTTTGCGTGCCGATCCCGGTTTTCACAAAACTCAGGACAACGCCCGACTTCTGGTAGATCGTGCCGGAGAAACTGCCACTCGTATTGTTATTGCCGACATAGAGCGAATTGGCTCCAAAATAATTATACACCGTACCGCCACCGTTCAACCCCTCGATATTCATGCGGTTGTTACCGATGTTCAACTGGAGCGTCGCGCCGGTATTGACCGTGACATTACCGCTGACATTGGTGGTATAGGAACCGCTGTTGACTCCCGTGACCGAACCCAGCATTGCTCCGTTATTCAGTATCGCCGTACCGGCATTGATGTACGTATCCCCTGAGTAGGAATTCCTTGAAGTCGCCATCAGGTTCAACGTACCGGAGCCCTCCTTGATGAAATTATAGCCGCCGGAAATCACTCCGCTCACATAGAGATTCGACCCAGTAACCGAGAACGTCGTATTTTGCTGCAACGTCATCGCCAGAGCAATGGTCGAAGTCAGCTTGGCATACACGTCGCCCCCCAGAAGAATTCCATTACCAGTCACCGTGCAATTTTGCGAATTGAGCGTAATTGATCCGAATGCCGTTCCTTCCGCAAAATTATTTGTCAGGGTTTTAGACTGAGCAACCGTGCCACTAATAAGGATCGAACTGCCCGACGACGGCAACGCGTCCCAATTTCCGGAATTATTCCAATTCAAATCGCTACCACCGGTCCAGCTTGAAACCGCAGCCCGGGCCGGTGCCGCAACCATTGCCATAGCCATTCCGACGAAAAGAAAGAGCCGTTTTATTTTCATAGGGAGATTTGTGATTCGCCACCAAAATAGTGATTTACAATAGCGACGTCAACAAAAAAGAGTTATAATAAACCAATATCTAAATTTGGATTTATGCATAAATAAGATTATTACTATGCAATTACCCGGTCTCGCGTGTAAAAATCTACAGTGATTTTTAAAATATTAGGTTAATATAACCTTATTATATTGACCCGCCTTCTCTTTTTTGCTTTCCTACCTGCATCCTCGCTATGACTTTCCCCGCCACAAAGCCCCTCTCACAGTGTTTACTTCTCACCGTCGCCGCCTTTTGTTTTTTATTCGGCGCGCCTCATTCTTCCAACGCCCAGACCAAAACCACTCCTTACCCGGCTTTCAGCAAAGAAGGCTTGGTTCTATGGCTCGACGCCAGCGACGTGGCCACCGTGGTCAAGGACGACTCGGGCCGCATTATCTCCTGGAAGGACAAAAGCGGTCAGGGACACGACGCGACCAACATCAACGGCAACTCCAAGCCGGCTCTCGTCGCCGGAGGCATGAACGGAAAACCCGTCATCCGTTTCGGTGGAAGCGACTACTTTGAGGTTTCTCAAATTCGCGATACACCGGGTAAACTGGCCATATTCATCGTCACGCAACGCCTCTCGTCAAAACCTTCGGATCTCGAATGGCAGCGGATGATTTCCTCTTCGGACGGCACTCGCGACAACGACAACAAAAGCCCCAACTTTAACATCTGCGGGCTGAAAAACGGCAAAGCGACTCCCTATGAGCCTACCGTCGTTTCGGTATTCGACAGCGGCGTAAAAATCTCCCCCATCTCCATCGGACGCAACCAGCATACCAAGGGGAATTATTTCAGCGGGGATATTGCCGAAATATTGATCTTCGACCGGGAATTTGTCAGCGAAGACGCCATCGACATCGTCATCCGTTATCTCACATCAAAATGGAACGCCAAAAGCACCCGGACACAGGAAGGCTGGACACTCAATGGCGACTTTGGCCCCGTCCCAACCCGCAAGAACGACCTCTACCCCCTCTCCGATCAGGATAACGCGGGCAAATGGACTCTTCTCGAAACCATGAGCGACGAATTCAACGGCGACAAACTCGACGCGTCGAAGTGGTGGGATTGCAACCCGGCCTGGAAAGGCCGCCAACCGGGCCTCTTTCTGCCGCATAACGTCGAAGTCCGCGACGGCAAACTCCGCCTCACGATGCGCAGCGAAGAAGTCAAAGACGCACCCGATGGCTACCACACCTTCACCGCCGCCGCGATCCAGAGCAAATTGCGGCTCCGGTACGGTTACTACGAAATCCGCGCCAAACCGATGCGTTCGGCCGGATCGAGCGCCTTCTGGCTCTACTATCACGATCCGCAGGATCACACCGAAATCGATATTTTTGAAATTGGCGGCGGTGCGCCGGGCTTCGAACGCAAGGACAATATGAACCTCCACGTCTTCCGCACACCAACCGAAACCCGCCACTGGGGCACTGGCGCTGCATGGACCTCGCCTTGGGATCTCGCTGGCGATTTCCACGTCTACGGATTTGAGTGGGATGAAAAAGAACTGAAATACTTCGTCGACGGAGTGCTGGTTCGGCGCGTCAACAACCTTGCCTGGAATCAACCTCTGACCGTGAATTTCGACACCGAAACCATGCCTAGCTGGTTTGGACTACCCGACGCCAAAGACCTGCCATCAACCTTCGAGATCGACTACTTCCGCATCTGGAGAAAACCTGGCCAGACCGAGACGCCACTGCCCCGATTTGGTTCCGCAAGACACTGAATGAAGAAGCATCCTTC
>DBTH01000168.1:0-4562 GCA_002306945.1 Methylacidiphilaceae bacterium UBA1321
TACGATTCGTTCACGTACAACCTCGTCCAATATTTTGGGGAGATGGGGGCGGAACTGCTGGTCAAGCGCAACGATGAGATCACTCTCGACGAGATCGAGGCGCTCAAGCCGGGCAAGATCGTCATTTCTCCCGGCCCTTGCACGCCGAAGGAAGCGGGCATTTCCAGTGCGGTGATCGAACGTTTCGGCTCGCGCATTCCGCTCCTGGGGGTTTGCCTGGGGCATCAATGCATCGGCGACGTATTTGGCGGCAAGGTGATCCGCGCCAAGCGGCTCATGCACGGTAAGACGTCGCAGATCAAGCACGACGGCAAGGGGCTCTTTGCCGGGTTGCCGAATCCGTTCACGGCGACGCGGTATCATTCGCTTCTGGTCGAGAAAGAGTCCTTCCCAGCGTGTCTCGAAATCACGGCGACGGCCGAGGACAACGAGGAAGAGATCATGGGATTGCGTCACCGCGACTATCCGATCTACGGGGTTCAATTTCATCCCGAATCCATTCTGACTCGTGACGGCAAAAGTTTATTGAAGAATTTTCTCCAGATTTCGCTATGAAATTTTTGCAGAAGCAACTGACCTGCCTGGGTGCGGGCCTGTACGTGATTCTATTCCTGTTGGTGATGCAAGGATTGTGGCTGGAACCGGCGCACTCGGCTGACGGCGTTCCTGCCGACGCGAACAAGTTTTACGGCAAGATGATTACCCTGGGCGATTTCGGGGCGGAGGATCTGGCGTATTTGTCCCTGCCGCAAAAAGCGCCGTTGGGCGGCATTGTGGTGATTCACGACCGTTGGGGACTTGACGACAATACGAAGCATCTGGTCGATACGTTGGCGGAAAAAGGTTACATCGTTCTCGCGGTCGACCTCTACAATGGCCGCGCTTCCAATGACGTGAATCAGGCCAACGTGCTCCTGGCCAATCTGCGCCTCGAATCGACGATGAAGACGATCCAGGCCGGTGTCCGTCTCCTCAAGGAAAGCCCGCGGCTGAAGGTCTATCGTGCGGCGGTCGTGGGGTACAGTTCCGGCGCGACGATAGCGCTCCTGGCGGCGCAACAGATTCCCAACGTCGATGCGGTCGGGGCGATCAATCCGGTCATTGCGCCGCGCGACAAGAAGATTTCCAAGTACCGCGTGCCGATCAGCCTGGTTTTTCCCCGCCAACGGGAAGGGGACGTGATCGCCGGTCTCGACGGGTTCCAGAAGCTGATGGACGATATGAAGAATCCGCTGGAGGTGCATTATATCCAGCCCGCGTCCGACGGATTTGCCGATCCACGCAGCGCCCATTACAACGCCGCCAATGCCGGGGAAGCGTGGGATACCCTCAACGATTTCCTGACTCGCGAGCTCTCCAAACCGCCGAAGCCGCCGACTATCATCGAAAAGGTCGAAGATTTTTTTAAATGAGAGAGTGAAGTTTTCAGTTCGAGGTTTTCAATTTTCGGTAGGAGATTTTCACGTGGCCATTATTCGCGATTTCAAGGATCTTCAGGCCTGGCAGCGGGCGCGGGAGTTGACGCGTTATGTCTACTCGGTTTCCAAGGAAGGCGTGTTTGGAAAGGATTACGGACTCAAAGACCAGATACAACGGGCCGGGGTTTCAGTGATGTCGAATATTGCCGAGGGTTTCGAGCGAACCGGGCAATCGGAGAAATTGCAATATCTCAACATCGCGCGGTCCAGTTGCGCGGAAGTACGCAGCCTGTTCGTAGTAGCAAATGACGTTGGTTATTTGGATCAAGAGAAGTATCGGCAGGGGGGATGATTTGTGCGTGCAGACCAGTCGCCTGATTATGGGATTGATCAGGGCTATTCGTTCTCGCACGACTGAAAACTGAAAAGCCGCTGGAATATTTCCACTATAAACGGATAGTGAATTTCGAACAAACTGGCGATAGAGGGTGCGTGGTCGCGTGAGATAAAAAGTTCTCCACGACGGGGCTTCGTACCACTGAAAACTGAAAACTTCGAACTGAAAACTTTTTTATCATGACTTGGCGATTGATCCTTGATTCGGCATCCGCTCCCGCAATGAACATGGCGGTGGACGAGGCGTTGTTGCGTGAAGTGACGGCACCGGTTCTGCGGATTTACAAATGGGATGGCGAGGCGCAGACGCTGGGCTATTTCCAATCGGCAAGCGATGCAATTCCGGGCGTGCCGTTTATTCGCCGGTACACGGGCGGGGGATTGGTCGATCACCGGCACGATCTTACCTACACAGTTGTTTTGCCGCGCGCGCACGCATGGATGGAATTGGCCACGCCGGAGAGTTATTCGAAAATCCACGAAGGCGTTCTTGAGGCGTTGACGGCGCTCGGGATCGACGCGCGGCTGGCTCCGTGTTGCGACGAGAACGATTCCAATGCCTGTTTTCAAAAAGCGGTGAAGTACGACATCACCTTGTCCAACGGCGTCAAACTGGCGGGGGCGGCCCAACGCCGAACGCGCGAGGGTATGCTGCATCAGGGGAGCATTTTACTGCCTGATCCGTCGAAGAACGACGCGCTCTATTCGATCCTCGCTTCCGCCATGAGCCACAAATTGGGCTTTGAAACGGAGCTCTCCGCGCTGACCGAAAAAGAGCACCAACGGGCTGTGGAACTGGCCCGCCAACGCTATGAAACCGATGCCTGGAACCGGCGCGTGGCGTGAAACGTTCGTCCCTTCTTTAAGTCCTTTGAAAGCAGGTAATTAAGTTTTTACTTTAACGCCGTTAAAAGCATGAAGATTTCTTAAAAAACTATTGTTCTTCGCGCTCATTTGCCCCAAACTTCTCGCTTATGGTTGATGCGAATCAGACTCCTGAAGATAATAAAAAGACTCCTGAAACAACGACCGAGAGCACAAGGTCGGAAGATGCCGGGAAAATTTCCGAAAGCCTAAAATACGATTCCTCCAAGATCGATAAACTGGAGGGATTGGAAGCCGTCCGCAAGCGGCCGGGAATGTATATCGGCCACGTCGATGAACGTGGTCTTCACCATTGCGTTTTCGAAGTTCTCGACAATTCCATCGACGAACATCTGGCCGGTTTTTGCAAGCGGATCGACGTCACCATCCACGTAGACGGCTCCTGCTCCATCCGTGACGATGGCCGCGGTATTCCGGTCGACATTCACCCGAAGTTCAAGATGCCTGCCGTCGAGTTGGTGCTGACCAATCTGCATGCGGGCGGTAAATTCGGGCAGGGCGCCTATAAATACTCCGGCGGTCTGCACGGCGTCGGCGCCAAGTGCGTCAACGCCCTTTCGGAATGGTTCACCGTCGAAGTCAACCGCGACGGCAAGGTCTACACGATGGAATTCGAGCGCGGCAAAACCACCCGCAAACTCGAAGTCATCGGCAAGAGCAAAAGCAACGGAACGCTGATTACCTTTAAGCCCGATCCGGAAATTTTCACCATCACCACCGAGTTCAAGTTCGAACTCCTGGCCAATCGCCTGCGCGAACTGGCATTCCTCAATCCCGGCGTCGAAATCATCCTCAAGGACGAGCGCACTGCCGAAGAAGCAACCGCCGGCACTGCGGGAGCGGGCAAGGCGACGGCTGCCAAGGAAGTCAAAGTCGAACGGTTCTTTTACCGCGACGGCGTCGAGGAATTCGTCAAACAGCTTGGCAAGAACAAGGCCGTCATCCATCCCAAGCCGATTGTCATCTGCCGTGAAAAGGACGAGATGATCATTGACGTGGTCATGCAGTACAACGACTCGTACAACGACCAGATCCTCTGCTTCACAAACGCCATCCCCAACCCGGACGGTGGCACGCACATGGTCGGCTTCCGCACGGCCTTGACCCGTTCGATCAACCAGTACGCCAAGTCGAACAATTTGCTGAAGGAAAAAGACCCGGCGATCTCCGGTGACGACGTGCGCGAAGGTCTCGTGGCGGTCGTTTCCGTCAAGCACCCGCACCCCAGCTTCGAATCGCAGACCAAGGTGAAACTCGTTTCGCCCGAAGTCGAAGGCGTCGTCTCCTCCTGCTCCTACGACGGACTGATGCAGTTCTTCGACGCCAACCCGAGCGTCGCCAAGAAGATCATCGAGAAGGGCCTCACCGCCGCCCGCGCCCGCGAAGCGGCCCGCAAGGCCCGCGAAGCTGTTCGCAAGACCGCCCTCACCGGTGGCGGACTTCCCGGCAAGCTGGCCGACTGTTCGAGCCGCAACCCGGAAGACTCCGAACTCTTCATCGTCGAGGGCGACTCGGCAGGTGGCTCGGCCAAGCAGGGCCGTAACCGTCACAACCAGGCGATCCTGCCGTTGCGCGGTAAGGTCATCAACGTCGAGAAAGCTCGTTTGGACAAGGTGCTCCAGAATAACGAAATTCGCACCATGATCACCGCGGTCGGCACCGGCATCGGTGACGGCGAAGGCGAGGGCGCGTTCAATCTCGAACGTCTCCGCTACCACAAGATCATCATTATGACCGATGCGGACGTCGATGGCTCGCACATCCGTATTCTGCTCCTGACCTTCTTCTTCCGCCAGATGCCGGAGCTGGTCAAACGCGGCTATATTTACATCGCCCAACCGCCGCTCTACCAGATCAAGCGCA
>DBTH01000168.1:4824-5009 GCA_002306945.1 Methylacidiphilaceae bacterium UBA1321
GCAAAAAGCGCGAGGAATACGTCGAAGACGACACCACGCTCAATAAAATTCTGATCCAGCTCGGATCGGAAGACGTGAAGTTGCGCAACATCGCCGACAAGAAGACGGTTGAAGACAAGTCGCTGGCCGAAGTGCTCGAATTGCTCCACTCGCTCGACAAGCACGCTTCATCCCTGCGCCGTCAT
>DBTH01000296.1 GCA_002306945.1 Methylacidiphilaceae bacterium UBA1321
ATTGATAATTTCCCGAGGCTAAGGCGAGGCGCAAGGAGGGAGTTTATTGCTCATCAATAAGTGACCGACGCGCAACGAAGCCTTTGCCTCGGGAAAACTCAAGATCGGGCGTGAGGTTTTGAATAGTTACGGCTGAGTTCTTGATAAGCCTTTACGTCTTCGTTTTTCCAATCCCGTAAATTCCGTTAATTCGGTCTGAAAAGAAGCCTTTTGCTTCAGCTCAGCACCAGCGGCTTGCGGGTGCGAAACTTCTCGACGCACGCCTTCGAACTCGAAAACAATGCCGGACAGCAACCCAACGTCTGGCAGAACGCCTTGCTGAAATGGCTCAGGCTCGAATACCCCACCTCCATCGCCACCTCAGTCACATTATGCCGTCCCCGCAGCAGCAACTCCGCCGCGTGCTCCATCCGGATCTGACGCAGGAATTGCGGAATCGTCATGCCCATCTCCCGCGAAAACAGGCGGCTCAGGTAAAACGGACTGCAACCCACCTGCGCGCCGAGTTGATCGATGTCCGGCGGATCGGACAAATTGGCCTGCAAAACCGAAATCGCCCGCTCGACTCGTTCCCGTGCCACCCGCTGATGGCGCTGGCAGAAAAACTCGTCACCTTCGATCGGCTTGAACAAGGTCTGCGACAAAAGCTCCAGCGCCTTGCTCTGATACCAAAGCGGAAAAGCCTGCGGCACCACCGGCGGTTGGCGCAAACTGGTGAAAAGTGTCTGATGCGCAACGGTCATCTCCGACACCTGCCCTGCATGCGAACGACCATTGATCCAACTCCTCACTCCCGGAAGCAAACCGTCGGCGCACGATTCGAGCTGTTCCATCAGATAGGGACGGGATAATTCCACCGTGATGAAAGAGTGCGAAACTCCCGCCATGCGGATGGCCGCTAGGTCGCTGCGCTTGTTGCAATAAAAGCCGACCGTGCGATCCGTATAAATCGATTCTCCGGCATGGCTTTTCACTTGGCCCTGACCGGAAAGATTCAGACACAGCTCGACGCTATCATCGTGAAAACTACGTCCCCAATTGATTGGCCTTGAGGAGATAAAGTCGTGCAGTTCAATACTTAAGCCACGATCTCTAAAATTACCGTAAATCTGCCGCCAACCGTTGCGGACAGCGTCCCAAGCCCCGGATTCAGGAGAAGTGAGAGACAAAACAGACATGCACTTGAGACTAAGTCTCAATCTCAAACTTGTCAACCGCGAACATTAAATTTGCTTATATTTCGATTTCACCCTTCCCTCTTTTCTTATTTCCGATCTGACCTAAAAAATCGCTTGCATTTGACTGACTAGTCAACTACTCTATGATGTATGAAATGCGAATGCGAGACCCGCTCCAAGCTCCTCGACACCGCCCTGGAGTTGATGTGGGAACACAGCTACGGTTCCGTCAGCGTGGATGACATCTGCGCCCGCGCCGACGTTCGCAAAGGCAGTTTCTATCATTTCTTTCCCTCGAAATCCGACCTCACTGTTGCTGCGTTCGAAAAAAACTGGGAAGAATCCCAGGTCAATCTCGACAAGCATTTCTCCCCGCAAAATCCGCCCCTCGAACGTTTCCGTCTCTACGCGAAAGGTCTTTATCAATGGCAAAACGAAAAGAAAGGCCAATGCGGAAAGGCCTGCGGATGTCCTTATATATCAATTGGCTTAGAACTCAGCGGACACGACGATAAAATCAGCAACGAAGTCCAGAGCGTCTTCAACCGCTATTGCCGCTATTTCGAATCCGCCCTACGCGATGCCGCCCACGAAGGCCTCATCGCCGATGGCGATCACGCCAACCTGGCCCGGCAAATTCACGCCTACTCGGTCGGCCTGCTCGTCCTGGTCAAAATTTTCAACAATCCCGAAATCCTCAAAAACTTTGAAATCGATCTCCTGAATTTCATTGGCGCTGGAGCGCCTGCCCATTCTATTTGAAATCAATAACTTTTTTTAACCCCTAATACTTAACCGACCGGTCAACTCTATGAAAACAAACAACAAAGCCAAACGCAGTCATTCCGCCCGCATCGTCAACGAGCAGGTTCATTCGCTGATGTCTTCACCGCTGCCTGTTTTCGTGACCGACCGCGAAGGCCGGGTCATCCCGACCATTACCCTCCCCGAGTTTCAACGCCTCGCCCGTTACATGGAGTAATCGCCATGAGTCAACTACTTGAAGGTAAGGTTGCTCTCATCACCGGCGGAACTTCCGGCATTGGCCGCGCCACTGCCGTCGCCTTTGCCCGCGAAGGTGCCACGGTCGTCGTCAGCGGTCGCCGCGAAAAGGAAGGTCAGGAAACCGTTCAACTCGTCCTGGCAATCGGAGGTCACGCCCGTTTTGTCGCCGCCGATGTCTCGGATGAAAAACAGGTCGCCGCTCTCGTGGACAAAGTCGTTGCGACGTTCGGACGGCTCGACGTGGCGTTTAACAACGCCGGGATCGAAGGCGTTCCCGCGCCAATCTCTGACGCCACTGCCGCCCAATACAACCAGATTTTCGACATCAATGTAAAAGGGGTCTTCCTTTCCATGAAGTACGAAATTCCCGCCATGCTCAAAACCGGCGGCGGAGCCATCGTCAACACCGCATCGGTGCTCGGCAGTGTCGCCGTTCCCGGATTCGGTCTTTATTCGGCCACCAAGCATGCCGTCCTCGGCCTGACCAAGGCGGCCGCGCTCGAAGTCGCCGGACAAGGCCTGCGTATCAATGCGGTTTCCCCGGCGGCAATTGAAACCGACATGGTCAAGCGCACCTTCGGTAACGATTCCGAAAGCCCGGAAAGAAAACATCTCGCTGCGGCGCACCCCGTGGGCCGTCTCGGGTTGCCGGAGGAAATTGCCTCCGCCGTCGTTTATCTTTGCTCGCCACAGGCTTCGTTCGTGACCGGCACCGATCTGCATGTCGACGGCGGCACGCTTGCCAAATTGCCTTTATAAACCCCAACCCGAAAGAATATCGCTTATGAGTTACCCCGATCTCACCCAAAGTCCTCCCCGTAGTCCCCGCGCCACCCTCGGCGGTTACGCCCTTCTCCCCCGCATGCTCGACAAGGGACGCGCCACTCTGGCCGGTAAAAACGGCGAATTTCATTACAATTGCCCACTCGACCAGCACATCGTCAATTTCCTCGGCATCGACGCCGACGAGTTGCTCTCGGAATTGAAAGCGGGCAAGGGCGATACCGAAATCCTCGAATGGATTCAGGTTCATCAAAAGAACAAACACACTCCCTGGGAAATCCAGACCTGGACCGAATACCAGACTCATCGCGGTCCCGACAGCGATCCCGAAACCGTCGAGTTCTTCTACGGCTCGGTCAAGAAACTCGCCCCCAAACGAGAAGACATTCGCACCTGGGCCGACTACCTCGATCTCGACGATTACGTCACCTTCGGCGGCAAAGCCTGAGAAGACAAAACCTTTAGACGGAATTAACGGAATGGACGGAATTTTTAAATACAATGGATTTTATCAGGAACTCAGGAAGTCATGCAAAGGCAATGATCATCTTCCCCCATTCTTGCGTTCCTGAGTTCTTAATAAGCCTTTATTCCTTCTTTTTTCCAATTCCGTTAATTCGGTCTAACTGCCTTTTACTTCCCTACTCCTCGACGGCAGGGCCCTTGATTTTCTCGCGTGCTTTGCCGACGAAATAATTGCACGCCTCGGCGCACAGGAGCGGAATTTCCGACGACGACCCTTCTACTGCGTCGGAATTGGGAATCGCGGTCCACAACCGGCGTTTGAGACAACCCCGTTCGCAGACGGTCTGCGTCAATTTCTCCAGGTCGCCCTCGCCCAAGCTTCGCGCTATGTGATAGCGGCCCGACTGACGTTTTGCCGTCTCGGCGTAAGACGTCACCGGCAAATTCCCGTTTCGCCAGCAAATCCAATCCGCCACCGCGCCGGGATAAAAATAATCGAGTGCGAGCCGCAAGTTGTCAAAGTCCAGCCCGGTCATGCGCCAACCCGACCGTAAATCCGGTGCGGCTTTCAACGGACGAAATTCCCCGGCGGCGTTCACCCGGATCAATTCCCGCAAGCCAATCCAGTCATCGACAGGTCGCAACGAATCCGTCTCGGCGTGACGATCATCGACATGGCGCAACTCAAACCTTTTCACTCCGCCCGGCTCCGGCGCGATGAGCACCTGGCCTATTTTCCACGGGGCAGGCGTATTTTCGATCCAGTCACGAAATTGTATAGAGATGCTCATGATCGAATTTTTCCACCTGGGCCAGGATCACCTCGGCCATGAGCGGCTCGGTGCCGATGGCCGTGGCGTACCAAAGACGGCGGCCCGGTTCGATATGCGGATTACACACACCCTGTTCGCGAACATTTTCCGTCAGCCCGAGCAGAACGGGAATATCCTCGAACGAATGTAGTCCGTCGGAAATGAAGTAAGGAACCACGACCACATCGGGGCAGGCAATCAGCGTCCGCCAGTCCTTGATGTACGGCTTCTGTTCCATGAGCGCCAGTTGGCAATCGGCATAGAGGCCCTTCGCGCGGATTTCCGCCACGCGCTGCTGGATGATGCGGGTCGAGTTATCGTTGAGGGATGTGCCATGTCCGCAAATGAGCAGGCAAGCGGTGGCGCGCGGGTCTTCGATCTGCTCTGGAGATTTCTCCACCACCTCTGCGGCTCGGTGCAGGAGCGTCCGCGTCATCGACGGATGCAGGCCAACCGGTTCGCAGTAATAAATCTCGCGTCCGTCGGGCATGCGCGTCACCGGACCGTTGAGACCAAGTTCGCGCGGAATGACCTGTTCGGTGAAATAGCCAGAGCTGATGAAATTGGGAACGACGTAAATCCGTCTCGCTTCGACCGAGCGCAACACCTGCCGGAAGTTGGGCTCCTCCTTCCAGAAACAGACCTGCACCGCGGAAAAAAGACCGCGCTGCCGGATCGCTTCGGCATGCTGGAAAGTCGGCGCGCTGGAATCGGCGTTGAGGGTCGAGCCGTGCCCGGCCAGCACCAACGCCGCGTCGGAATGGGACATTATCCAAGGCTAGCGCAAAGCCGCGTTTCGTCCAGTCTGCGGCTGCCTCGGTCTGTCAAAAGAACTTCTGTTCGCGCAGCCAGTACTCGCACTGCGACGCCCACGGATGGCCATTGCCGAGTCCCAGGCCGTGATTGCCGCGCTCGTAGATGTGCAAATCGAAATGCACGCCGTTTCTACGTAACGCTGCGGCAAAGTTCAGCGAATTTTCCACCGGCACCGCGCCGTCTTCCCACGTGTGCCAGATAAAGCAGGGCGGAGTCTGCGGCGTCACCTGCAACTCGGCCGACAGCTTCCGTTGCAATTCCTCGGACGGATTCGGCCCGAGCAAATTGTCGCGGGAACCGCCGTGCGTTTTCTCCAACATCGTGATGACCGGATAACAGAGAATGCCGAAGTCGGGCCGGCTGCTCACATGGTCGACGGGATCTTTCGCCTTCGGATTGCCTTCATCGAACTGAGTCAAAAGCGTTGCCGTGAGATGTCCGCCCGCCGAGGAACCGATGATGGCGATCTTGCCCGGATCGATGTCCCACGTCTTCGCGTTGTAGCGGATCAGCCGCAACGCACGCGCCGCATCCCCCAGCATGGCCGGATGATGAAATCCCTGCGAGCCGAGGCGGTAATTCAAAACGAAGCAGGCTGTGCCGCGCGCCGCAAACCAGCGGGCATAACCCTCTCCCTCGTGAGGAGCCAATCCCTCGTATCCGCCGCCGGGCAGGATGAGAATGGCCGAACGGCGCTCGTTGGCACGCTCGGGCCAGTAAGGGGTCAGGGTTGTCGGAAGTTGATCCGTCCACAAATGAAAGGCTTTTTCGCCTTGAGGTCTCGTATTCATAGGATTTGAAAAAATCAGTTGTTCGTTTCAGCAGCCTGTTATTTCGTTTTTCTTACTCTCCACCAAGTACGGAGGGTTTCAATTAATATTTCCCAAACCGTACCGGGGCCAATGCCACCGAATTTCATATGGTGGTACACCACCACGGGGGCTTCGACCATTCGAGCGTCCAACCGTACCAGATGCACCAGCAATTCCAGGTCAAAGGCAAATCCCTTCACATGCGTCCGTTCCAGCGCCTTTTGCAGCAGCTCGCGCCGCACGAGTTTCAATCCGGTCTGCGTGTCGCGCACCGGCAGGCCGAAGAGCACCTTCACCAGCACGAAATAACCGAGGCTGTAGCAACGACGAATGAACGGATAATCGAGCGTGCTGTCTGGATGCATCTTGCTGCCGATGACGGCATCGGCGTTCTTGGCACGTTGGAGGGCGATGAAAAAGAGAAGCTGCTCCGGCGGCAGATCGAGATCGGCATCGTAATAGATGACAAATTCCCCCTGGGCCTGCGCCGTCCCCTGGCGTTGGGCTTCGCCCTTGCCCATATGCGGAAGATGCAGCACGCGCAGTTCCGGCAATTCCGCCAGACCGCGTTCCAGTTCCACACGGGAATCGTCCTCGCTGCCGTCGTCGACGACGATCAGTTCGAAGTCCCCGAGCATCCGCAATACCTTGGCCGTCTCCCGCAAATTATTCAGAATACGCGGCCCCTCGTTGTAGAGTGGCATGACGACGGAATACTGCATGGGAGCGTTCCTTGAGGAGTGTGGAGGTCAGGAGTGGTTGCGACCGTAACGGATGACCGCCGCGATGGCCATGACCAGCAGACTGATCACCGCGCCGCCGAACATCAGCGACAGCAGCATTTCAATCGACCGTCCGAAGACCAGAAGCACGGCAAAATAGGACAGGGAGACGAAACCGAACAGGTACGATTCCACCAGTTTTTCCGAGGCGAGATAATAGTAACCCAGACCCTGCAATATCCCCACCGGCAGAACCACCAGCGAAAAACGTTTCAAGTCGGACAACATCGACGGCAACAGCACCGTCACCTCTTCGGCATTGCGCAGCAGGAGATGACACAGCGGCTTGCGCAACAACAACAACATGCCCACGCCGATGATAACGACCACCACGTAAATCAGCCACAGGCCGATGGCCCCGCGCGTCGAATGCGACTTGCCCGAACGCTGGGTGAAATAGACTACCAGCAACGGTTGCGAACCCCAGAAAACCGCGCGGGCCAGCAACCCCGCCTTCACATAAGCGTCGAGCGCATATCCCTCGATGTTACGCTGCGCCACCAATTGATCGCTGAAGCAGTAAATGAAATTGCCCAATCCCACCAGCAGCGACGCGCCGAGATAAATCCCGAACGCCTTCGTCCACGGACTCTTCAAACCCTTTTCCTCTTTGGGTGTACGGTGAAAAATAACCACGCTGGCCAGCACCCAACCCGCCACGAATGTCGCGCCCACGGCCGCTTCCGCCTTGGGGAAAAAATAGACCATGACCATGCCCGCCGCCACGCGCACCACCATGGTGCCGAAATTCAATCCGGCCAGAAGCTTGAAACGGCTCAACCCCGCGCACCACACCGAACCGATCAAACTCCAGAGCGTGATCGGCACACAGGCCAGCGCCACCAACGCCAGACTGCCGCGCGAAAAATTGAAGAAGGTCGTCAGCGGATGGATGAACATCAGCGCCGCGATCGACAAGATCCACGTCAGCCGGCGCAACAGTTTCTGGCAGGCAATCTGCAACGACTGCAACTCAAGCTGATTGTCGTTGGCGTGGTGCCAGGCCAGATCGTGCGTGATCGCCTGACTGGCCGCCGCCAGCGGCACGCCAAGGAGAGTCACCAGTGCCAGCGTCGTATTGAACGCGGTGAACTCCGCCGCATCCAGTTGCTTGGCCATGATAAGTTGGTAGGCAAAATGGCCGAGACAGGCGATAAAGTTGACTGCCGTCAGCCAAAAGCCGGCGTTGAGCAGCGTCAAAATCCGCTCTCTCGCTATCCGGGCCTGGTCAATATCCGCGTCCGATGCTCCACTCATGTTTTTCCGTATATTAATTCGACTGGATAAATTTCAGGAACCGTTTGTACCCGTCCTCCAGATCGGACAGGCGAATGAATTCATCCCTGGTGTGGGCCTGCTCAATCGAGCCCGGCCCCAACGCCACCGCAGGCCGCCCCGCTTTGGCGATAAACGCCGAGTCGCAAAACCACGGAGCGACCGTCACCCCGCGCATCCCTTCGGACAATTTCCGCACCCAGGGCAATTTCGGGTCGACGTAAATCGAGGGCGCGATCTTGACCTTTTCCAGCCGGAAATCGGGCACCACGCGGCCCACTTCGCGCCGGATCAATTCCAGCACCGCGCGGCCTTCGAATTCGGGAATGGTGCGGATGTCGCACTCGATCTCGCACCGGTCGGGAACAATATTGATCTTGCTGCCCCCGCGAATGATGCCGACATTGAACGTCACCGAACCGAGCGACCGGTTCTTCTTGCGCTTCAACACCGGGATCACTTTCTTCTCCAGCGTGTCGATCACCCGCCGCATCTTCAACACAGCGTTGACACCTTCTTGCGGCATCGACGCGTGACAGGCGCGACCCGCCGTCCGCAGTGAAATCCAGGTGGTTCCCTTGTGGGCATGCACCACTTTCATCTCGGTCGGTTCGAGAACAATAACCAGATCAGCCTTGAATCCGGAAGCGCCCCACGCCTGGGAACCTTCCTGCGCCGCTTCCTCGTCCATCAGAGCGGCAAAAGTCCAGCGCGTCTGGCTCTGGAGCCGTTCGCGGCTGCGCGACCATTGCGCCAACGCCCACAGCGCCGCCGCCATCGGTCCCTTCGTATCGCTGGCCCCACGGCCATACAACCGGCCATTGCGAATCTCGGGTTTAAAAGGAGCCACCGTCATGCCCGCCACGCTCACCGTGTCGGTATGTGGCGCAAACGCCAATTGCTGCCGTACGGTTTTGTCAGGATGAAAAACGGCGTAAACATTGGGACGACCGGGCAGGATTTCCTTGAGTTGAACTTCCGCGCCCAGACCGGACAGAAATTCGGCAAGATGCTTGGCCAGCGCACCTTCGCCTACGCCCGCCGTTCCCGG
Organism: Methylacidiphilaceae bacterium UBA1321; assembly: GCA_002306945.1. Taxonomy (GTDB): domain Bacteria; phylum Verrucomicrobiota; class Verrucomicrobiia; order Methylacidiphilales; family UBA1321; genus UBA1321. The sequence continues at coordinate 8,980 of DBTH01000296.1, forward strand.
TTCCCCATGAGGATTAACGCTTGGAATGGATACCAGCTCAGCCAGCAGATCGGTCACAGAGCGAAGACGACTCATGGTAAGTCGACATGCTAGCGCGGCGAATGGAGTTTGAATAGGGAGAAATTTCCCTCTTTTCGCACCCCAAAAACTGCCCCTGCTCTTGTAAAAAATCACGACCGGACGGGAGACCCGTCCGGTCGTTGGCAACTAATCAATTCTCTCAAATGAAGCCGCTGTCAGGCCGCACAAATGTCCGGAGCCGCCACCGAATCCAGTTCGAGGCTGCCTCTCGGGGCCTGCGTATCGAGTCCCTTGCGATCCACCAGAATCGCCCAAGCCATCGTCTGTTCAAACTCGGCGATGAACTTGCGTTCTTCGAGAGTCTGCTGCGCGTCGTCAATGCATGAGATCGACACCAGTTGCGGCAACGTCCGGGGCAATTCCATCTCAAGCATCTCGGTCTGGCTTTCCGTCCGGATCGGCCCGACCATCCTCTGATAAACCTTGGTGACTGCGGGCCGTAAAAGATCCAGCCCTTCCTCGGACCAGGTCAAAAACGAGGCCCGTACCGGCGTCTGATCCCGCCACACACTGAAGAGCGAAATGCCCGTCAGCGAGCCATTCAAAATATAATGATAATTGTCATACGGCGGGAAGAGGTTGCCCGTGCCTTGCTCGGCCAGGCTCAGAGCCAGATTGACCGCGTTGATGTCCGACCTCTTCAGGTTCAGTTTTTCTCTTTGACCACTGGGTACCGTGATTCGTTCCATGGATAACTCCTCTTCTGATTCCGTGCCGGAGTAAGTTCCGGCTCTACAGGGATCAACGGCACATCGACTTTAAAAAATTAGCGCTTATATTTTCGCCAAAATACGGCCCGCTCCCAACTTCCTTATACAGTTAATTAGTAGCTCTTATTAAACAAATAACTGTAAAATCCCTCTTTCATCAGTTCCACCAATGTATTACTTTACCACCCTGAACCATGGATCTTTCCACGCAGGCAGGTCAGGAAATATTGTCTGACATTGAGCGCAATACGAGCTCATCAAGGGGTTGGCGTAACCTGATGTTGCTCTGCTTCGACCAGAAAGACATCGACACCTTCAAGACCCTGCAAATCGTCTGCGAAGGGCTTGACCGGCTTTTCGAACTGAAAAAACTCGAAGCCAAACGCGAATTTGAAGAAGCCGTCAAAGCCATTCGCGAATCCAAACTCAAGGTCAACCAGCGCCGCCTGCCCAATCCGATCGTCACCAACATCGTCCTGCTCGAAGCGCAACGCCAGGCCTTCCTCCATCTCTCCAGAACACCCAACGATCCCGAACTCCTCGAACGCGTCGCTACCTTCTACCTCGAAGACTGGGGCATCTCCGATGTCGCCCTCAAACACATCGAACGCGCGCTCAACTTCGACCCCACCAACAAGCGACTCCTCGACCTCAAGGTTCGCGCCGCCGACACTTCCGCCAAACCTCCCCTCCACCCCCACCTGCCCGCCACCGAAGGCCCCTCCTCGCCGGAAAATACCCGCACCGAACTGGCTCAGACGATGCGCCTGAAACTGCCCGGCGTCCTGCGCAAAGCCTCCGGCCCCCTGCCCACCGAACGCTCCCAGACCCTCATCAAGGAACGCATCGAACGGGTCACCGGACGGATCGAAGACGAAAAGAAAAACACCGGATTCAAAACCGCCAATCTCGGCGCCCTTCACCAACAATTGAAGGAATTGCAGGCCAAGATCGAACGCATCGAACAACG